>CAKTUS010000035.1 GCA_934621485.1 uncultured Clostridia bacterium | reverse complement strand
GGGTGAAGCCGGGTCTGAAGACACGGCTTCAGGCCGTCCAAAAAGCTGGCCTGACGGCGATCTTTGCTGCCGAAAAGCACGCTTTGCCTGCTCGCCTGCGGCTGGCCGGGCGACAAAGTTCACAAGGAAAGCCTTGCTGCGCAAGGCTGCCGAACCCGGCGTACACGCCGCCGGTTTCGGAATGAAAATCGGAGGGCCGCAGCCCTCCGATTTTCGTTCCGGGTTTTTCGACACTTTGAACTCGTCTCTAAGGCGAGTTTTTTAGAAAAACAAGTTAGTATTCCAGGTAAGCAATGGCTTTCACAGAGGAAACGGTTTGCCCTGCGGTCTCCCATGCCTGCCAGTAGCACTCCCCCATCGTGTAGGTTAACTCCACGCTTTGTCCCGCCGGGATTCCCAGATTGTATACGCTTTGGAAATCGGCAAACAGGAGCTTGCCCGCCTCGTCGTACAGACCGAAGCTGAAAGAAGGATTGTAGACGATAGCATCCGTGTCGTTTTGCACCACGACGGAAACCACCTTGTCCGTATCACCCCAGCGAGAAGGAATCTCGCCGTATTCGGCGGAAAGCACGGTCAACATGCTGGGAACAGCGCCATAGGGCTCATCGCTGGTCATCACAAAGCTGTAGCCTGCCACATCTTCAGGCTTAGCGGCGCCGCGAGCTTCTTCCCGAGCCGAGATGAAAGCCGTTGCGCCGGGCGCTACCACGTTTGGATAGGAGGAATACACACTGCCCAGAGCCAGCACCGCGCCGTCTGTGCCGGTCAGCTGAAAAGAGCCTTCGTCCACAGCCAGCGGCTTATCGCTGGTGTTGGTGATTTCCGCGTACAGACAGCCATAATAGGTATCGGTGAAATACTCTATAGCCTGAAAGGCTTCCTGGGTAACTTCCAGCTTGCCTTCAGCCAGGGCGCAGGCCCCAAACAATACGCAGAGGAACAGAAGCAGGGAAAGAGCCTTTTTCATAAAACGGTTACCTCCCAAAGAATGATCCGCTTGGTATGGATTCAGTATACCATACTTGGCAGAAAGAAACAAGCGCGTAGGTTCCCCTGAGCAGGGCAACCGCATTTTTCTTTTTTCCTGCATTGTTTCAAGCCTGTAGGAAACCGGCCTGCTTGGAAGTGCGGCAAAACAAATGCGATTTCCCCATCACGAGCGGCAAATAACGCGTATCCTCATCCCCTTGCTCCAAAGCACGATAGCCATGACGTTGCCCCGCTCCCTGAGAAACGTCCTCAAATGAAGCGATCAAAAAAGCAAAGAAGGAAAAGGGGGCAAGCCGAAACGTTACCTTTCTTTTTTCCCGTCGAGCCGATGCGCCCGTGAACAAAAGCAGCCCGACGTTTTTCCGACAGTCGATGAAACCGTCTGCCGCACTGCGTGGGAATATCGCGGTGTAAATCAGCATGGATGCCCTTGGCGGTAAAGAAGATCCGCTTTGGGTGTGAAGCGGCTCCCCTTTCCCGGCTCGTTAGAAGCAGTTGCAGGGCTATTCCGCATATGCGATGGCCTGGACTTCAGGGATCAGGCCCTGGTCGACTGTGACATCGCGGAACAGCGGCGCAGCGATGACAATGGTTTGTCCGG
This sequence comes from uncultured Clostridia bacterium, assembly GCA_934621485.1. GTDB lineage: Bacteria > Bacillota > Clostridia > Christensenellales > Aristaeellaceae > Limiplasma. The sequence continues at coordinate 25,100 of CAKTUS010000035.1, read as the reverse complement.
CCGGAATACATACATCGAAGCACTCCGCATTGCCGGCAAAAATCAATCTGTCTTCTGCATACAGGCCAAATCCGCAGCAGGGGTTTTTAACCGGGTAGTCCATGGGGTTGCGCACAGTAACAAAAACAATTTGATCGGCTTCGAAGATGGGATGGGGTTCTTCCACATACGACGCTTCCATTACTTCCAGCAGGAGAGGCGCGCCGTCTGAGGCGGGCTCGTCAATCAGTTCAAACTCATAGCCGCGCCCCTCGTTGAACAAATCGTCGACGAGCATATCCACGCTTGCCCAAAGATAGGCGCTTTGCCCGGGCAGAACAACATGGGGAAACGTGTCATAGGCTTCCCCCACATACTGCACAACCTGATCGCTATCCGTTACCGTCAGAATGCCTGCGTCCATGACCATGGGCTGGCTGCCGGTATTCGTGACCTTTGCGTAGTAATCATAAGCCAGGCCGTCGAAATCGTTTCCTTCTATCACATGAAAGGCTTCCTGCGTAATTTCCAACCCGCCCTCTGCCAGGGCGCAGGGAACGAGCAGCAGGCAGGCCAGCAGCACCAGAATGACTTTTTTCATGAGAACCCCTCCTGCGGTTATTCTGTTTCATGACGGAAAACGCTTTTTCCAACAATACAAACAGTATAACAGAACGGGGGCTTCCTGTCAAAAATGAACAAACCTTGAATTGTTAGCACTCTTTTTTGATGAGTGCTAATTTTTCGTTGCTTTTTGCGGCGGGCGGTGCTACAATCAACCTGCGGCGTTTTTCCCGTCGCGCTTGATAACGCAACAACCTTTGGGAGGGATTTTGATCATGACCAATCAGCAGGGCAATATTTCCATTCACGCGCAGAACATTATGCCCATTATCAAGCGGTGGCTGTATTCCGACAAGGATATTTTCATCCGTGAAATGGTGTCCAATGGCTGCGACGCCATCACCAAGCAGAAAATGCTGCATCCGGGCGACGAGTGCGACTACCGCGTGACCGTCACCCTGGATGAAAAGGCCCATACCTTAACCTTCAGCGACAACGGCATCGGCATGACTGCCGAAGAAGTGGACAAGTACATCAACCAGGTGGCCTTCTCCGGTGCTGAGGAATTTTTGAAGAATTACCAGGGCGACGACAAGGGCGGCATCATCGGCCACTTCGGCCTGGGCTTCTACTCCGCCTTTATGGTGGCGGACAAAGTGACCATTGAAACCCTGTCCGGCAGCGAGGGCGCAGCCCCCGTGCGCTGGGAGAGCGAGGACGGCATGGCCTTTACCATGACCGACGGCAGCCGCACGGAGCGGGGTACCGATATCGTTTTGCACATTGCCGACGCGGAGGAGGAATTTCTGCAGGCGTATCGGGTACGCGAGGTGCTGCACCGCTACTGCGGCTTTATGGTCACGCCGGTGTATTACGATGTAATCAAGGAGGAGCCGGAGGTATCGACCGCCGAGGGAGAAGAAAAGAAGGAGGAACCGCAGGACAATCAGGGTCCCGAGCGCATCAACGCTACCGAGGCCCTGTGGCTGAAGGCCCCCAAGGACTGCACCGAGGAGGAATACAAGCAGTTTTACCGGGAGGTGTTCCACACCTTTGAGGACCCGCTGTTCTATGTGCACCTGAATGTGGATTATCCCTTCAACCTGAAGGGCATCCTGTACTTCCCCAAGCTGACCAACGACTTTGGCACCCGGGAAGGCGAAATCAAGCTGTTCAGCGGCCAGGTGTTCGTGGCGGACAACATCAAGGAGGTCATCCCTGAGTTTCTCATGCTGCTCAAGGGCGTCATCGACTGTCCCGACCTGCCCCTGAACGTGAGCCGCAGCTTCCTGCAAAACGACGGCTACGTGAAAAAGCTGTCCGCCTACATCACCCGTAAGGTGGCCGACAAGCTCACCGGCCTGTTTAACACTGAGCGGGAAAACTACCAGAAATACTGGGACGATATTCATCCCTTTGTAAAGTACGGCTGCATGCGGGACGCCAAGTTCTTCGACCAGGTGAAGGACACTCTGCTGTTTAAGAGCACCAAGGGCCAGTACTTTACCCTGAACGAATACCTGGCCAAGAACGAGGGAAAGCTGGGCAAGAAGGTGGTCTACACCAACGATCCCACCCGTCAGAGCGCCAGCATCGTTATGTACGACGGCGAGGATATCGATGTGATTGTCATGGATGCGCTGATCGACCTGAACTTCCTGAGCTTCATGGAGTATTCCGCCGGTATCGAGGGGCTCACCTTCGCCCGGGTGGACGCAGACAGCGCCACCTTCACCAAGGAGCTCAGCGAGGAAGAAAAGAAGCTGAATGAAGGCAAGGAAGCGTCGCTTTCCGAGCTGTTCAAAAAGGCCACCGGCAAGGACGACCTGACGGTAAAGCTGTCCGCCCTGAAGGATGAAAGCCTGCCCGCCATGCTTACCCAGGACGAGCAGGGCCGCCGCTTCAGCGAAATGGGCCGTATCTACGGGCAGGATTTCAAAATGCCCGAAACGCACACCCTGGTGCTCAACGCTTCCAACCCGGTGGTGCAGAGCCTGGAGGGCGAGGGCGAGGACGAAAAGCGCAGCCTGATGGCCGCCCAGCTGTACGACCTGGCCCGCATGAGCACCCGTCCCCTGGAAAAAGACGAGGTAACCGCTTTCCTCAGCCGCAGCAACAAGCTGCTGGAAATGCTGACGAAAAAGTAACAAATGCGCCCCTGCCGCCAAAAAAAGCAGGGTTTCCGGTTTCCATCGCGTATACCTTCTATGGCGTTATTTTGCCATAGAAGGTTTTTTACATAAGTAGGAGGAACTGACGTGAGACGTTTGCTTTGCTTCGCGCTGGCCCTTTTGTGCCTGCTGGGAACGGCTGCGGAGGCCCTGGCGGCCCAGCCCAAGGACATTGTGCCCCTGGACTACGACACTCTGCCGGAGCCTCGGCCCGGTCAGCATCATTACTTGCTTTGCTGTGTGGACAACTGGCAGGGCAATGCCAAAAACCTGGGCAACACCGACGGCGTGCTGATGGCCACTCTGGATACGGACGCGCACCGGGTGCTGCTGACCACCTTTTCCCGGGAAATGCTGGTGAAGCGGCCGGACGGAGGCATTGGCCGGTTTACCTACATCGCCAAAAACTACGGCCCCGACGCGCTGTGTCGGGTTGTCAGTACCCACTTTGGGGCAAAGGTGGACAAATACATCATTTTCAGCATGGATAACGTGCAAAAAATCATTGACGCCATGGGCGGCGTATACATTACCGTAACCAACGCCGAGGCGGATTATCTAAACCGCTACCGCATTGCCCGGGACGCCACCACCCCCAGCATGGACAAGGAAGGCACCTATCTGTTTGGCGGCCACGCCGCGGTGATCTACATGCGAATTCGCAAGGTGGGCGGCGACGGCGATTCCGGCCGTACCCGCCGAATCCGCACGGTGCTGGGCACGCTGGCTCAGAAGTATGCGGACGCTTCGCTGGAGGAGGCGCTCTCTTTGCTGGAGCAGGTGGCGGGCAATCTGGTTACCACCAACATGACCATGGCGGATATGCTGGAGGGCGTAGGCTACGCGATGGACCTGCGGGGTGTGGAGGTAGAAGGAATCCAGATGCCGCCGCAGGACGCCATGACCCCCATCACCTATGCGGGCATGGCCACCCGCGAGGTGGATTTTGACGCCGCTCGCCAGGAACTGGCCAACTTTTTGGAAAGCCAGAGCTTTGACGTGGTGGAATAACGCCGTATGAAAAAAACGAGAACGGCGCATGCTGTTTTCCGAGGTGAGAAAGCATGCTGCCGGAAATGGAACTGCTGCAATATGTGTACAAAACCGCGGACATGGGTTGCGAAGGCATTAACGCCGTAGAATCCCATGCGGAGGAAAAGATGCTTCGGGAATTAAAGCGCCAGCGAGCGGAATATGAGCATATCCGCGGCGAGGCAGACGCGCTGATTCGTCAACGGGGCGACAGCCCGGGCGGCGCAGGCAAAATGGCCAAGCTATCGGCTGACATGATGAGTGCCGGTCAGCTGGCCATGGACGATTCCCGAAGCAAAATTGCCGAAATGATGATTCAGGGCACCACCATGGGCATTGTGAAAACCATTCGGCACCTGCGGGACTATGACGGGCAGGACGACAAGCCCCGCGCTCTGGGCCAGCGTCTGCTGGATACCCAGGAAAGCAATGTGGAAAAGATGAAGGCTTACCTGTAATGCGCACGGCCCGCCGGTTTTGGTACCGGCGGGCCGTATACGTGAGAATGGGCGTTAACGAAAAGAATCCGTCGCCGGGGCAGACGAAACAGCCAAACGAACACTTGAAAATCAGAGAGAGCGGAAAAAGCGACAACGGAACGGCGCTCCCTGAAAGCCCGGCCATTCAAAAACGGAATTTGCCTGAAACAAACATAAGCCATCGCTTTTGGCAAATGCGCTTTCAAAATGCGGCGGCCACGCCCTGCCTGATGGACGATTTGGGTTGCAGCGCTAATTCTTTTCGTAGATTCCAAGACCGCAGAAGAAGCGAACGCCCCGATTGCGCAGCAACGGAAGCTGGCGGCGTCTTTTGGGGCGAATGTGTTGGTTGTGCGGATGCCGCCGGGCAAGCCAGCTTTCAAAAACGTCTGCTTAGCGAAAAGCGTTGCTTGGGAATGGCGTTTATGCAAACCGGCCCATCCATCAGCCAGCCTGATACCGGCGGTGCTTAAAAACGTTGCGCGCCGCACCTGTACCGAAGCGGGGCTTTTGTCTTTCCAGACGCCGTTTGAGATGAGGCTGATGCGCCCCTGCGCAGGAATTTTGCCAAGCCGAATCATGCGGCTCACCCATCCGGCCCGTCGAGAGGTAGGGGCCAGAGACGCTCGCTTTTCAACAATGTCCGGGGTAAAAAAGCGCTTTGGCACAAGCCGCAGGTTTTCAACGCGCATGGCGGATGGGTTATAAGCTTATAAAGAAAAAACCGGTTGCCGGCGGCTCTTTGTAAAGAAGGGATGATAAGCGCCGTCGGTAGTTTTTCGCCCAATGGCCCACCCTTGCTTTTCAGCTTATACTCGTTTAAGCAGTTGGGCCAGAAAAAGCCGGCTACGGCCCGATTATTGGAAAAACGCCGTAACGCAGGATTCCCACAGTGCAGGCAAAAACCCTGTTCACTTAGCCAGCTTTCGCTCATCAGCCGGATTTTCTGGCGGGGATTGGTATAGCCTGCGCCCAAAGCCTGATTGAAAGAACGATTCACGGCGACGGTCCTCCTTATTCAAAACAGCTTCGCGGGAGAAGCATTGCGCCGCCAGTATGATAGCCTAAAGAAAAGCGATAGGGACAGGCATGTGGGCATGAAGGAGGCCAGCTTTTTTGCCATGGTTTGCGATTGAACGGCTGTTGTTTAGGCATTGCGGTTTGATTCTTTGTATTTCTCTATTCGCCTGCGCGCGGAATTACACTGCTTTCAGAGGCCGCCTAAAGAACGCAGCATAGAATATGATGCAGAAAACGACTCAAAGAAATCGAGAACGTGTGCTTCCAAATATCCTTGGGAACATTACGAATGTGTAAGCCAAGTCCTTTTCATCTACGAAGAATTTGACCTGTATTGGTCGATTCTAGTTCCTGTTGTCAGGCATAACTTACCCCTCTGACTTTAGAATATGTTCTCGAATTACTGCTTCATGCTCTTGACAATAGGCGTAGCTGCTTCGCATAAAATCTTCAATATTCTGGCTTCTGTACATAGCGTCCAATGTGTCAAGAATAGGTTTCCCATCTACCATCATATCGAAGAAATACGGATAGACACATCCACCGTTTTCTCTCGGGAAATATGGGTTGATGGAGCTGAGCCGCTCATCTCTCATCACGGATTCGACCACCATTTCGCTCAATATCCATTTGAGCGAGGGACGCTCATATTCGTCGTAGTTATCTCCAAACAACTGGCTCCATACATAGAACCAAATAAAGTGTATGATCTCATGTATTCCACCGCCAATGGCACCCTTTGCGCTGTTCAAATAGAATGTGTCATAGCAGTGCTCTTTTAGAAAACGCGGCTCAATAGGGTTCAAACTCAAATTGCAGCGCAGGTCATTAAACAAGCCTGTGCAATCTATGCTGAAAGCCTCTGATAAAGCGGCTGTAATCTGCGATTTGCAAGCGTTCCAATGGTGAGAATATAAGATCACCTTCTCATTGATCGTATCCTCCAACTCAGCATAGATAGTTCTCATGGTATGTTCAATGTAGTCTCTTCTTTCTGCAACTGGCAAACTTGCAGCGAATGTCCTGTCAAGTTGCGGATAGAAATGATATAAAGGTTCAGACCAAAATTTGGCTTCTCCTTCGGCCTGAAAACGCATGATACTCTGAATCGTGTAATCGGCACCGGGATTTATAAATGCAACTTCCATAAATCGTTCACCTCTGTGTCATTTCCTCATATATCTTTCTCAACTCGGTATTCGGTGTACCAAACTTTCACTTCTCATGTAATCTGATCCAAAAGGTCGTACTCAGTAACTGTTTCAGAATATATCTTTGTGTTTCCGGTCAAAACGAAATCAGCATACGCCGACGGAGCGTTGCAGATCAGATAGTCAGGCGCTGACCGCGGATACATATTGTCATCAATTTTGTTTTCCATAGCGGTGCAGTTAATGGCGATCATACTGCTGTCGCTGAACTTCAGTTCCACGCAACTGCTAACCATATTAAACGCACAAGCAATCAACTTTTTCATTTGCCGTGTCTCCTGCCCGCCAGTGTGTACACACATTATATCACAAAGCTCGCTCTGTTTTCACTAAAATTCTCAGAATTTAACACCCTAAAATGTAACCTTTCTGCGAATACAAGCTGATTTCCTGTTTCCCCAGTGTCGAACATACTCTGCATCGAAATACCCACCTATCGACTTTGCGGTTTTGTGGGGTGTTTTGCACAACCGCAAATATACGCACTCCTAAGCGAACCATAATGCACTATACAGCGATTCACTGTTTTACAAAGGAACCGCACAAAGGCGATAACTATTTCACCCTTTTCGTGATCCTTGCTTTACAGCGCAAAAAACAGGGGATTTTCAACCCTTAGATGTAAAAACAGGCGACACCCAACCGAAGTTGAGTGCCGCCTGTTTTGTTGTCCAATCCTGTTTAGCAGATGCCGATTTTGTAGTTTTCTCAAATTACTGTCTTATCGGTACACGCCTAATGCGCGGCGCTTTCTGTCACACGGTTTCCCGCCGGCGGCAGCGGGGCGTGCAAGGGGATAAGGAAACTGGAAACGTTTTATCGGAGAGGAGCGTTCATCCAGGAGTGCATGGCTTTGAATTTGTGTTCTCGCACGTACTGCTCCACCTCCGCGTAGTTGCGGCTGCGAATAAGCGCCAGAATTTGCTCATGCTCATCATAGCTTTGGTCGCGAATACTGGGGGAAACGGAAAAAATCTTTTTGGTTACGGACCATTTGCGCCACAGATCGGTGATCATGCTGGTCAATTCAGCCTGGGGAATACGCTCATAAATGGACATGTGAAACTGCATGTTCAGGTCGGAGACGCGGCCGACGTTGCCTGCCTCTACAGCCGCACGCAGTTCCTCGTTGATCTGGTGCAAACGTTCCAGGTCGTTGGCAGACAGATAGTCGATACTCAGCCGGGTGGCAAAGCCCTCCAAAACGCCTTTGATCTGCACAATATCGGCAATGGTGCTCTTTTCCAGCCCGACGGCAACAGCGCCCTGGTTGGGAACGATGCGCACATAGCCGTTGCTCTCCAGCCGGCGCAGCGCCTCTCTTACGGGAATCTCGCTTACGTTGCACGCGGCAGCGATCTGGCTGATGACCAGCTTGTCGCCTGAACGGTAGTTTAGCTGAGCCAGTTCGTTAAACAGATATTCATACACAAGGTCAACCTTGCTTTTTTTGGCCACAGTCGCAGCCCTCCATTCTTTCCGCAATATCCAAGTATTAAGATAGCACAAAAAAAGAAAGATGCAATCATTTTTATCTGATTTTTGAAAAAACTGTTGCAATTTTCTTCTTAATAATATATAATTAGATTATAATCATATATTTTATGTATGAAAAGCATATATGATTTTTTGTTTTCATTCAATAATCAGGGAGGAAATTTGCCGTGTCTAACCTAACGCTTTGGTCTACACCATGGTCCACCAATCGACAGGAGCATCAGTTTGTGGTTTATAACCCCAAGGACGACAGCCCCTACGCCCTGGTGCAGGGTTGTGGCGCTGAAGAAGTGGATGCCTGTGTGCGCGCCGCAGACGCGGCGTTTCACCAAACATGGAAAAAGCTGTCACCACATGAGCGGGGCGTATATCTGAAAAAGGCCGCTGCGGCCGTGCGGGAGCATGCGGAGGAGATTGCCCGCATTGAAACGGAAGAAGAAGGCAAACCGCTGGATGTATCTAAAAACGATGTGCGCCGCTGCGCGGAGGCTTTTGATTTCTTCGGCGGCATCGTGGGCAACATTCCCGGCGATTTTTATGAGCTAGGAGCAATCAATGCGGAAATCTACCTGGAACCCTTCGGCGTGGTGGCCGGCATTGTGCCCTTCAATTGGCCGCCATTGCACACGGGCGCCAAAATTGCGCCTGCGCTGGCCGCCGGAAATACGGTCATCATCAAGCCGGGCGATCAGGCCCCCCTTTCTGTTATGAAGATTGTGGAAGTGGTTCGCGCCGTCCTGCCGGAGCACGTGCTGGAGCTGGTGGTGGGCCCCGGTCTGGAAACCGGCAAGTCTCTGACCCAGCATCCGCTGGTGCGCAAAATCTCCTTTACCGGATCGGATAACGGCGGGCGCGCGGTGGTGCGGCAGAGTGCGGATAATCTAACCCCCTGTGTGATGGAACTGGGCGGCAAAAACGCCTTCATCGCCCTGGCGGATTGCGATCTGGACAAGGCGGTAAAGACCGCTTTTGAAGGCGCGTTCTATAACTGCGGCGAGGCCTGCACCGCTACCTCCCGCATTTTGGTGGATCGAAGCATCCTTACGCCCTTTACGGAAAAATTCATGGCGCTGATGGATCGTCTGGTGCTGGGCGATGGCATGGATCCCCGAGTCAATATGGGCCCCATGGTCACGCGGAGCCATCAGGAAAAGGTGCTGTCCTATATCCGTTTGGGGCAGGAAGAGGGCGCAACGCTGGCCAAACAGTTGCCCGTTCCCACCGAAGGGCCTCTAGCCAACGGCTACTTTGTAGGTCCTACCCTGTTTACCAATGTAGACCGGCATATGCGCATCGCCCGGGAGGAGATTTTTGGACCGGTGGCGTGCATCATGCCCTTTGACGGCGAGGATGAAGCGGTTTCCATTGCCAACGATACGGATTTTGGCCTGATCACCGTTGTATTTACAGAGAATCATTCCCGGGCGATGCGTGTGACCCGCGGCCTGGATGTCGGCTGCGTATATGTCAATAATTTCTACCGGCTGGGAGCGCAGTGCGTTCCCTTTGGGGGCAACAAGGCCAGCGGTTATGGTCGTGAGCGTTGCGCCGACACATTGCTGGAATTCAGCCGTCCCAAGACGGTGCGCATTCCCTCCGGACTAAGCGAAATTCCTGCCTGGAAGCCATGCCGCGACTAGAAGCAAAGGGGAAAATCATGAAGCATCAAGCATATCTCCAGCGCCGTCAGGCTATGCAGCTGGGCGGCGGAACCGGCGCCATTGAAAAGCAGCACGCCAAGGGAAAGCATACGGCTCGCGAAAGGCTGGCTCTGCTGTTTGACCCGAATACCTTTCAAGAGATAGACGGCTATGTGACCCATCGCTGCACGGACTTTGGCATGCAGCAAAAAACCTTTCCCGGGGATGGCGCCGTAGGAGGCTACGGCAAGGTGAACGGACGCACTGTGTTTGCCTACGCGCAAGATTTTACCGTTCTGGGTGGATCCATGGGCGAAGAACAGGCCAATAAGATCTGCCGGCTCATCCGCCTGGCCATGGAAGCGGGCGCGCCCGTCGTAGGCATGAACGATTCCGGCGGGGCGCGGATTCAGGAAGGGGTCAACGCACTGTCTGGTTACGGTAAAATTTTTTACATGAACACCCAGGCTTCCGGCGTCATCCCTCAGATTACAGCTATTCTGGGTCCCTGCGCAGGCGGTGCGGTTTACTCTCCGGCTCTGACGGACTTTGTGTTTGCGGTGGACAAGGTGAGTCGCATGTTCATTACCGGCCCCGACGTGATTCGCGCCGTTACCGGTGAAAACGCCACGGCCGAGGAACTGGGCGGCGCGCAAACCCACAGTGTCATCAGCGGCAACGTTCATTTTCATGCTCAAACGGAGGAAGAGTGCATTGCGCAAATTCGGCTGCTGCTGAGCTATCTTCCCTCCCATTACCGGCTGAATCCGCCCTGCCAGCCCGTAGCGGACGAGCAGTCGGAGCGCCCCGGGCTGGATACGGTTTTGCCGAACGGTCTGAACAAAGCCTACGACATGCGCCAGATCCTGACAGAAATCGTGGACCGGGGCGAAACCATGGAATACATGGCCGACTATGCCCCGAATATTCTGACCGCCTTTGGACGGATTGGGGGCGTATCAGTGGGGCTTGTGGCCAACCAGCCGCGTATACAGGCCGGTTGCCTGGATATCAACGCATCGGATAAGGCTGCCCGTTTTGTCCGCACCTGCGACGCCTATGGTCTGCCCCTGATCACGCTGGTGGATGTACCCGGCTTTCTGCCCGGCCTTTCTCAGGAGCATGCAGGCATCATTCGTCATGGGGCAAAGCTGCTGTATGCGTACAGCGAGGCCACTGTACCTAAGCTGACTGTGATTCTGCGCAAGGCCTACGGCGGTGCATACATCGCCATGTGCAGCAAAACGCTTGGCGCGGATTTGGTTTATGCCTGGGACAGCGCGGAAATCGCCGTCATGGGCGAGGAGGGCGCAGCCACTATTCTGCAACGTGGAGAAAGTGATAGCGCCGCCCTGAAAGCCTGGAAGGAGTCCTACCGTTCTTCCTTCCTGAACCCCTATTGTGCCGCGGCCCGCGGCCAGGTGGATGACGTGATTCTGCCCGCGCAGACCAGGCAAAAGCTGTTGTCCGGCCTGGAAATGCTGCGTCTGAAGCCTCGAGAGAGCACGGCAAAGCGTCACGGCAACATGCCTCTGTAAAGCCAGGGAGGAACTTTCATGGAGGAGATGACGATTCGCTATTATGCGCCCGCGCTGCATATGGCTACCGCTGTGCAAGTCGTTCTGCCGGATGAAGACGATTCACAGCCGTGGCCCGTATGCTTTTTGCTGGGACCAGAGGGAAGCAGTCACGGCTGGTGGAGCCGCCACGCCCGTCTGTCCAGTATGGCCACTGAGCATCACGTGGTCATTGTTGCGCCGGATGTTTGGGAGGGATGCGGCTTTGATATGGCAAACGGTTATGCCTTTGGGCAGGCTCTTTGGCAGGATCTGCCCAACTATCTGCGGCGGCATGTACTGTGCCTGGACTGGCGGCGCGTGTGGATGGCCGGATACGGCCTTTCCGGTCTCGGCGTTTTACAAGGCGCTCTGGAACATCCCAACCTTCTGGAAGCTGCCGGCTGTTTGGCGACAGGCGTTTGCGGCGCCGCACCGGACGCTCACCCCTATCTGACGGAGAAGAGGCGCTTCTGCCTGTGGGGAAAGGAAGGACAGCCACGGCTGGACTGGCGGCGCCAACAGGAAAGCCGGACCCGCTTCCTGTTCCTTACGACTCCCGGAGAACCGATAGGCGGCGATATGCAGGGACATTTCGCCGCCTGTCTTCCGGCAAATCTTACTGAAACACCGGAGTTCTGCCTGAAACTGTTTCTGGCCTTCGCCGAGCAAAAGGAGGCGCTCGCTTGTCCCTGATCTGTTTTTCCTTTACGTCTCAAATCCTTTCCATGGAACAGACGGTTTATATGGTTTTGCCAGAGGCGAAGCGCGATTCGGAGGTGCCGTACTTTCATCCAGGCCGTGATCCGCTGCCCCGGCGATTTCCCACCCTGTACCTTCTGCACGGCACATCGCAGGATGAAAGCGAATGGCTGCGTTTTACCGGCATAGAGCGCTATGCAAACCAGAAGGGCATAGCCGTCGTCATGCCCTCCGGCCAGTTGTCTGCCTATACTGACATGGTTTACGGGGAACGCTGGATGACCTACCTGGCGGAGGAGCTTCCCCAAAGACTGGAGAGGCTGTTTCCCCTTTCCGGCTCCGGCAGAGAGCGCTTCCTCTGCGGACTTTCGATGGGCGGATATGGCGCGGCCAAGATCGGGCTTACATTTCCCCGGCGTTACCGGGCCATCGGTTCCCTGTCCAACGGCAATCATGCCTATAAGCGTGTCCTGGACGCGGCGCCGGGTCGCGCCGACGCTATGCCAGGCGATATTGTGAATCAGCGTCACTGGCTTTGCTGGGGCCTGGGCCCCGGGCAAAGCCCTGTGGATACGCCCAACGATCTCTATGCGCTGGCCAAAGCCAATCTGCCGGCCGCTGGGCCCCTACCGGCGCTGTTTCATATGGTGGGAACAGCAGATCGCAACCTGAAGTCCGCCAGGCATATGCGAGACTTCTTCCGTTCTCTTCCCGGCGATCCCTACCGCTATACCTACTTTGAGCAAGAAATGGGCGATCATACCTGGCAGGAATGGGATCGGTGGATTGAGATCTTTTTGCAGTGGCTGCCCGCAGATCGCACAGAGGGCTGTCGTTAAAACTGTTCAGGATGCTTTCCAAAAACGGTATTGCTGAACGGAGAAAAAACCGTTCATCAAAATAAAAAAGGAAGGAACGATTCCCATGAAAAAACTAACTGCGATTCTCCTGACTCTTGTTCTGGTAACAGGCTGTGCCGCCGCTCTGGCAGACACCCGCCTCGTCATCGGCGCAGGCCCCATCGGCGGCGCTTTCTACCCCATTGCCGGCGGTATTGCCGCCATCATCAATGAAAATGTAGACGGCGTGAACTGCAGCGTGCAGGTAACAGCCGGCGGCATTGAAAACACTCGTCTGGTAGGCCAGGGCGAACTGGATCTTGGCTTGTCCAGCGCACAGCAGTGCTATGACGCCGTCAGCAACAGTGGTATCTTTGACGGCGAGGGTCTGCAACTGACCGTGCTGGGCGCACTGCACTCCACCGTATGCCAGATCGTGGTTCTGGCGGATTCCGACATCGTGAACGTGCAGGATCTGAAGGGCAAAAAAGTTGCTATCGGCGAAGCTGGCGGCGGCGCGGAGCAGCAGTTTAAGGAAATGATCAGCGCTCTGGGCTGGAGCGAGTCTGACGTGGATATGGTGTACCTGCCCTACGATCAGGCCATGGATCAGCTGGGGGACGGCCTGATTGATGCGGGCTGCGTGTATTCCGGCATTCCCGCTTCCTCCGTTTCCAACCTGAACAGCCGCAAGAAGGTTCGCCTGGTGAACGTGGATGAAGCCACGCAGAAAATCTGGTCCGAAACGGTTACTCCTTTCCTAAGCGTGTTTGAAACCATTCCCGCTGGTACCTATCAGGGCATGGATGCGGACATTGCTACCCCCGTACAGCGTATTCAGCTGAGCTGCATCGCCGGGATGGACGAGGAACTGGCCTATCAGATCACCAAGGCGATTTATGAAAATCTGGACACCCTGGCCGGCTATCATGCTGCCGCAACGACCATCACCCGTGAGGCAGCCGCCCATACGGTGGGTGCCGAGCAGAACCCCGGCGCACAGCGTTATTTCCAGGAAAGCGGTCTGGAATAATCAGCGATCCGCCAACCGATCCATAGCCCCGGGGGATCGTTCCCAAACGGACGATTCCCCGGTTTCAAAGGAGATATGTTATGTGTGAGAAGAAGATTACGTTAACCAAGGTGTTAGAATGGACGCTGTATGTTTTTGCACTGTTCAGCGGTCTGTTACACATCTGGAACAGCGCGTTTGGCACCATTTCCTCCTTCCAGATGCGTCCAATCCATCTGGGAACCATCGGTGTGATCGCCGTATTGATGGAGATGCTGAAAACCAAGGACAAGAAAAAGCCTGTTCCTAACATTGTGGTAGATGTACTGGTGCTTTTTGCCGTGCTTTTCGGTATCAGCGAACTGCTGTTCAATTATGACGCTATTGCCAGAACGGCAGGCAACATCACGCCGCGCATCGTTTTTTGCGGCGCCATGCTGGTACTGGCCATCCTGTATCTGGCGGAGCGCAAGGTAGGCAAGGCGCTGCCCATCGTGGCCATTGTGTTTTTGCTCTACGCCCTGTTTGGACAATATCTGCCTGGCGCACTGGGCCATCGCGGTTATTCTTTCAAACGGGTGATGTACTTCCTGTACGTCAATGGAAACGGCATCTTTGGCACAGCGCTGGATACCTCGGCCCGCTATCTGGTACTGTTTATGATTATGGGGCAGTTTATTGAGTTGAGCGGCACCAGCAAGCTGTTTATGGCGCTGGCGGATTATGTATCCAGCAAGCTGCGCGGCGGTGCGGCCAAATCCTCGGTGGTGGCCAGCGCACTGTTTGGCACTATCTCTGGCACCCCCATCGCAAACGTGATGGTGACCGGCGCGTTTACCATTCCCATGATGAAAAAGAGCGGCTTCGAAGCCAACTTTGCCGCCGGCGTAGAAGCTACCGCCTCCACGGGCGGCCTGATCATGCCTCCCATGATGGGCGCGGGCGCTTTTGTGATGGCGGAGCTGCTGGGCATCAGCTATTCCTCGGTCATGCTGGCCGCCATCATTCCGGCCATTCTGTACTATTTCTCCATTTATCTCGCCATCGATTTCTACTCAGCTCGAAACAACATCGGCCGTGTAGAAGAAATTGACATTCAGGATGTGAAGCGCCGCATCAAGATGTACGCTCACACCATTCTTCCACTGCTGTTCTTTATCGTTAGTGTAATCGCCGGCTATTCTGTGTTCCGCAGCGCCATCATCTGCATTGTGGCCACGCCTATCATAGCCGCCCTGCGCAAGGAGACCCGCATGTCCGTGAAGGACGTGCTGGATGGCGTGGCAAAGGGCATGGAGAGCACCGTGAGCCTGGGCGCAGCTTGTGCCTGTGCGGGCATCATCGTGGGCATCATCTCCCTGACCGGCTTTGGCTTCTCCTTTGCGGAGCTGCTGCGTCTATTCAAGGATGTGCCCATTTTGGCGCTGCTGATTACCATGCTGGTGTGCATCATCATGGGAATGGGCATGCCGGCCGTGGCGTCCTACATGATCACGGCCACCATTGCCTCCGGCACGCTGATCGAACTGGGCTTTATGCCCATTGCCGTGCACATGTTCATTTTCTTCTTCTCCTGTTTCTCCTCGGTAACGCCGCCTGTTGCTCTGGCCAGCTATTCCGCCGCCGGTCTGGCGCAGACCAACCCCATGAAAACGGGCTATAAGGCGTTCCAGCTGGCGCTGGTAGCATTTATCGTTCCCTACTTCTTCATTTTCTCTCCCGCGCTGATCGCGCAGCAGGGTTGGATGGGCGTACTGAGCGTGCTGCCCGCCGCGCTGGTAGGCACCTATGCGTTTGTAAGCGGCATGCACGGCTATCTGTTTGGCCGGGTGGACAACTGGTTGCTGCGCATTCTGCTGATTCTTGCAGGCTGCGCCATGATTGCTCCCGGCCTGGTCAGCGACCTAATCGGCCTGGTTCTGCTGGCAGTGGTAGGCGTTGTTTTGTATATCAGCCGCAAAAACGCTAAAACCATCGCAGCCTGAAAACGAAGAAAGGATGATTCTAATGGGCATGAAGATTCTGGAAGCCCTCAACAAAGATATTGCGAATATGGGAGATACTGTTTTTGGCCACTGGATGCCCCGCATGGTGGTGGGCGGCGTAGACATGAATGATGTGCTGCGTATTCGGGCCCAAAAGCCCAGCTGGGAGGAATGGCCTGCGCTGTGGAGTGAACTTGGCGACAAGCACCTGGCCCGCGGCGACGCGGAAATGTCAAAGGGACACACCGTCACCGCTGCCGCCGCCTATCGTATGGCCAGTCTTTCCTACCATTACGGCCATTTCATGCTGTTTGACCGTCCCGAGCTGAAAAAGCAGCTGCTGGAGAAAAGCATGAAGGCGCTGGATCAGGCGCTGCCCTACCTGCGGTATCCGGGCAAGCGAGTCTATCTGCCCTGCCAGCAATGGCAGGTGCCCTGCCTGGTTTTTGAGAACCCCGCCGCCAATGACCGCATGGTACTACTGACCGGCGGGGCCGACGCCAATAAGGAAGAAATGGTCAGCTTTGCTGAAGTGTTTCTGGATCGCGGCCTGTCTGTGCTGATTATGGACGGTCCCGGTCAGGGCGAAGCCGCCTACACTGCGCCTTACCGCAAGGCCACCCATAAGGCCTTTGTGGATACCACCGTGGCGTACATGAACAGCCTGGGCTATACGCGCTTGGCAGTAGGCGGCATCAGCATGGGTGGCCATTTCTGCCCCAGAGCAGCCAGCGTGAACCACCAGTTCAAAGCGGCTTTCGGCGTGGGTGGCCCCTTTGACATGCGCGATCTGACCACAAAGATGGATAGCCTGTTCCTGGGTGACTTTGGCCATGTAATGGGTACGGACGACCTGGACGAACTCAAAGAGCTTGTGGCGCAGGAGTGCTCCCTGGAGGATGTGATTGGCGACCTGACCTGCCCGCTGATGATTATTCATGGCGACAAGGACCGCATTTGCGATTACCACCAGTCCCGGGAGATCGTGGACAAAAGTTCTTCTGTAGAAAAGCACCTAATCATCATCGAGGACGGTAATCATGTGTGCAACAACTATGTATACATGTATCGTCCTGTGATCGCCGACTGGCTGGTCGAAAAACTTTGAGATAAAGTGAGTGAGAATCAAATGGCTGAAAAGTATTACCGGGAAGGGGCATGGTGGGCCAGCCCGTACAACGAAAAGCCTGAGGTAAAAGCCGCCAGCGAACCTGCGCATCCTGTGGAGATTCACGACGCAACTCTGCGCGACGGCGAGCAGACTCCAGGGGTTGTCTTCAGCAAGGACGACAAGGTGCGCATTGCGGAAAAGCTGTTGGAGTGCGGCGTGACGCGCATTGAAGCGGGCATGCCTGCCGTATCCGGACAGGATTATGAAGCAATTTGCGAAATTGCCAAGCGTTTTCCGCAGGCTAAAATCTTTTCCTTTGCCAGAGCCACCCACGGCGATATTGACATGGCGGCGGATTGCGGCGCAACGGGCGTGGTGATCGAGACGCCCATAGGCTATCCAAAGCTGAAGCACCAGTTTCACTGGACCTGGGAAAAGGTGCTGGAAAAAAGCGCTGACAGCATCCGCTATGCCAAAAGCAAGGGCCTGTATGCAGTGTATTTTCCCTATGACGCCACCCGTGCCCGCGAGGAGGATATTGAAAACCTGTTTCACGGCTTGATGGAAAACGATGCCTGCCCTGATTCTGTAGGCGTGGTGGATACCATGGGCTGTGCCCTGCCTCAAACCATTCAGTACATGGTGCGCTGGTATAAGCGGCTGCTGAACGGTATTCCCGTAGAAGTCCACACCCATAACGATTTCGGTATGGCGGTGGCTTCGGAGCTGGCCGGTGTGGCGGCGGGCGCGCAGGTGATTCACTCCTGCGTGAACGGTCTGGGCGAACGCACCGGCAACGCCGCGCTGGAGGAGTTGATTTTAAGCCTGAACATCCTGCTGGGGCAGGATACGCCATACCAGATGGCCCCTCTTCTGGGACTGTGCCAGATGGTGGAGGAGATTTCCGGTGTTTCCTGCGCGCCGAATAAGCCCTTTGTGGGTGTGCGCAACTACATGCGCGAATCCGGCATCGGCGTGGATTTGGTCATGAAGGAGCCGCTGGCCATGTTTGCCACCGATCCGCATTTCTTTAACCGCAGCGCGCACGTGGCTCTTGGCAAAAAGAGCGGCAAGGCGTCCATCCTGTATTATTTGGAGCAGATGCGGCTGGAAGCCACGGATGAACAAGTGGCGGAAATGCTGACGCTGGTTAAGGAAAAGGGGATCGAAAAAAAGGGGCTGCTCACTCAGGAGGAATTTCAGTCCATTGTGCATCAGGTGCTATAAGGAGGTTGCAGAATATTGCGCATAATCGACATCAGTATTCCGCATGAAAACAACGCCACAGAGCCCTATCCGCCTACGCTGGAGTTTTCCAGCCACGAGGCGGGGGCGGCTCGATTGAGCAAGCTGGCGGGTGTAGAGCCGGATGCTTTTCCCAACGCCATGGCGCTGGCTACGGACCGCATCAGCGGTAGCAGCCACTCCGGCACGCATATCGATGCGCCCTGGCACTACGCGCCTCTCTGTGAGGGAAAGCCGTCCAAAACGGTGGATCAGGTGCCTCTGGAATGGTGCTTTGGGCCTGGCGTGGTGCTGGATATGCGCCACAAAGCCCCCGGCGATGAGATTACCGTGGAGGATATGCAGCAGCAGCTGGACAAAATCGGCTATACGCTGCGCAAGGGCGATATCGTCCTGCTGCACACGGGCTGTGACCGCTACTGGGGCACGGATACCAAGACCTATCTGGCCATGCAGTCCGGTCTGGGCATCCGCGGTCTGGACTGGCTGCTGGATCAGGGCATCCGGTGCATCGGCATCGACGCATGGACGCTGGATCGTCCCGTTGCCGCTATGGCAAAGGCTTACCGGGAAACCGGTGACAAGAGCGTGCTTTGGGCTACTCACCTGCATGGCCGTGAGCGGGAGTATTTGCAGATCGAAAAGCTGTGTCATCTGGAGGATATTCCCAAGCCCTACGGCTTCTGGGTATCTGCACTGCCCGTCAAATTCAAGGGCGCTACTGCCGGCTGGTGCCGCGCAGTGGCCATTCTGGACGATGAAGGCTCGCTGCCCTTCACCGGGGAAAAGGAACAACGCTGATACCGATGGCCGTGGCGAGCTTGCCACGGCCATTTTGCAGCCTTTCTGAACGGCCGGAAACAAAGGAGGAAAACCGATGATTATCGATGTGCATGCGCATATCCTGCCACAGTTTTTTCTGAATCTTGTCAGTATGGGCGGTATTCCGTCCGTTTCCCTGCAAGCTTTGCCCAATGGCGGTAGAAGACTGCTTTTCGACCAGACCCCCCATCCCTGCATGCCCGCTTTTTATGAAGTTCGAGCACAGCTGGCCAATATGGATGCTCATGGCATTGACAGGCAGGCCGTCAGCATCGGTCCAAGACTGTTCTTCTACGACCGGGACAGCCAGTGGGCAGCGGCGTTTTGCCACCGGTGCAATGCGGAAATTCTGGAACGCTGCCGCCTGTTTCCAAGCAGACTGATCCCGGTGGGCGGGCTTCCAATGCAGGACGCCGCGCTTGCTCTCAGGGAACTGCAATGGCTGGCCAGCCAAAACGTGCCTATGATCCAGATTGGCACCACCATCGCCGGACGCAGGCTGGACGACCCGGCCTTTACGCCGGTTTTTCAGGCGGCTGCGGAAAGTGGAATGGTGGTGATGCTGCATCCGCTGATCGAAAATCAAGACGAGCAGACGCGCACCCATCACCTGAGCAACGTTGCGGGCAATCCGTACCAGACCATGGCGGCCTCCGGCAACCTGATTGCGGGCGGCGTGCTGGATCAGGCGCCGTCCTTGCAGGTGATGCTCGTGCATGGGGGCGGCGCGCTGCCCTATCAGATTTTCAGGATGGATCACGCATGGGAAGTACGCCCCAAGGGCGAGTTTTTGTGCAGGGAAAAACCGTCCGCCTATCTGAAGCGCAACTTTTTGTCCGATGCGCTGCTTTTCTCGCCGGAACCGCTATATCTGCTGCGTCAGCTTCTGGGGGACGACCGTATTCTGTATGGAACAGACGCTCCCTACGATATGGCGGATTACGGTCAGCTGGACGGGATCGAGGACAAGGAAGCCGCCCGCCGCATCGGCTGCCAAAATGCGATACGCTGGCTGAGGCTGTAGCCCAAACAGGGTACATATCAGGAGCGCTGCTGCAGGGAATTTTGAAGTTGTCCTCACCAGCGGGGGCTACACCGTTATGGGCTTTGACTGCTACCGGCAGGACCGGAACGCCGTGGGCTTTTGCCCTGCGCCCGAAGCGCTGCGGGCTTCTCTGCCGGACGCCCATGAGAGCTTTCGCATGATGGAGATTACGGGCGCAGATCGCGTTTTGACCGAAAAGGAAGAAGCAAAGCTCGCCAAAGTGCGTGACACGCTGACCGCACTTTGTGAAAAGGAGGCCGCAAAATGTTCATCCTGAAAATCCTCTTTGCGCCGTTGTCGCTTATCCTGTCCCTGTTCGTCTGGCTTTGCGCGGGACTGCTGTCCTGCTCCGGCTTCGCGTTCAAGCTGGCAAGCGGCCTGCTCTCCCTGCTGGCTTTCATGGTGCTGATTACCTGCTCCGTAAAGAACGGCAGCAGCATCCTTGTGCTGGCGTTTCCAATCAGCCCGATAGACTTTCGATGCTGGCCGTGTGGGGGCTGGGCAAGCCGCAAGGCACAAACGCAGCCATGAAAAACTTCATCCATAGTTAAAGCACAAGCCGAGGCGAACGCCTCGGCTTCAGAGTATCGCCCCCCTGAGAGGTATCGGAGGGCCGCAGCCCTCCGATTTTCATTCCGAAACCGGAGGCGTGTACGTCGGTTTCAGCTGCCTTGCGCAGCAAGGCTCAGGTTGCTGAAAAAGTGGAGGTGCAGGAGGCAGTGCCTCCTGCCGGGGTTTTAGGGGCTCCGCCCCTAAGCCTTATGTCACAACACTTTCCCCGCGAAACAGCGAAGCGCTGCTTCCAGGCGCTGGCGGCCAATCAGGGTTTTTTCAACAGTCTGTGCCTTGCGCACTTTGCCGCCAGGCGAGCAGGCAAAGTGCGCTTTTCTGACGGCCTGAAGCCGGGGCGAACGCCTCGGCTTGCTTTTCTAAAATCGTTGTTTCCTTTCTTGCTAATCTTGGATATAATATTAGCAAGAAGGGAGGGGCGCGTGACAGCCTACGAACGGCTCGATCTGCTTTTGGGGCAAAACAACGGGATCGTCAAAACCGCGCAGGTTTTGGAAAACGGCATTACCAAGTCTGCGTTCTATGCCTGCGCCAAGCAGCGCGGCGTGGAACAGGCGGCGCACGGCGTTTATGTTTCGCCCGACGCACGGATGTCATGTACCTGCTGCACCTTCGCTGTGCGCAGGCTGTATTTTCCCATAAAAGCGCATTGTTTTTCCATGACCTGACTGACCGGGAGCCAAGCCCGTATTCCATCACAGTCAAGACCGGCTACAATCCTGCCGGACTGCAAGCGGACGGCATCAAGGTCTATACCATCAAGAAGGAATTGCATGATGTGGGAATCGTCATAATGAACACGCCGTTCGGCAATCCGGTTCCCGTCTATGATATGGAGCCACCATCTGCGATGCTGTCCGCAGCCGCAGCGGGATCGAGATGCAGACCTTTCAGGACGCGCTCAAGCAGTACGCAAAACGAAAAGGCAAGGACTTGCGGAAGCTGATGCGCTATGCGCAGATGTTTCGTGTTGAAAAACTGCTTCGGCAGTATTTGACAGTGCTTTTATGCTAAAGACTGCACGGTAGTTCAAAAACCTGACCCGTACTCTCCAAGGACAAATCCTGATGCGCAATTACATAATAGAGCGCTTTCTGGAGCGCACTTCTCGTTCGGAATACCGGGTTCAAAGGCGGGATGCCGGCGGCCGCAATGGTCGGCCTGACGTCCGCTCCACGATGGACATTGACGCAACCGTAAAGGGTGCGACGGTTGGCATGAGGAAGAAAGAACATGATCGTCTCCATCATTTCCGTGCCGATGGACGACGGCGTGGAGTTCCGGGTAAAGCGCATTTTCGAGATCATGAACGAGGCTGAGTATCCGGGTAGCCGCGTCAGCAGGGAAACAGCGTTTGACGGTGTGATAACGCCGCTCAAGACCGACATTTCCTCCGGCGACGCCATCACGCCCTGCGAAATGCGTTACAGCTTCAAACTGATGCTGGAGGATCGCTCCATCGAGATTTGGCATACAATCCGGAAACCGTCGCGTCCCGCACCGCCGCCAACACCCGCATGAGGGATTTCTACGATCTGCACATTCTCAGCCGGCTCCACGGCCAGCGCCTCGTCCCTGCTGGTTTCCGTGCAGCGCTCATTGCAACGGCCAAGAAACGCGGCACAGAGAAACACCTTGCTGACGTGCCTGCGGCCTTGGATGAAGTCGAGACCGACCCGAACATGGAAAAGCTGTGGCGGGCTTATCAAAAGAAGTTCTCCTTTGCCGCCGATCTGTCGTGGCATACGGTCATGAAATCCATCCGCAGCCCTTATGGATTGGCACAGGGGTAATACAAATTAACAAACCGGAATTGGGGAGGATAACAATCATGAATGATAGCCGAGACTTCAAAAAAGAGTATGATGCCTTTTTGATGAAAGTTCCGTATCAAACAGCAGTTGTTGACGATGTAAAGGTAAGATACCAATATGGCGGCAAGGATGGCGCCCCGGTCATTCTCTTTTTTAATGGACTAGAGATGCAGGAAATGTGGATGCCGTATGCCGAAAAGCTTGGAAAGAAATACAGCTTTCTGATTTATGAATATCCATTCCATACCGCCAACGCAGACGAACAGATTGACTTTGCTGCAAAACTATTGAAAGTATTGTCTATTGAAAAAGTGATTTTGATTGGTGCAAGTGATGGCGGTGTATATGCCCAGATTTTTGCGAAAAGACATCCGGAATCGGTTTTAACCATGATTCTGACGACCACCTTGACGGTGGATTCAGATTATGTCCGAGACATCCAAAAAGAGCGATTTTCAACTCCGATGTTCCTTCTTTTGCTAAAACTGGTTCCTGCAAAAGCAGAAATGAAGCTGTTGTTAAAAAAGAGCAAAGGATTTTTGGAATGTGAATCAGAAGAAGATCAGAAATACGGCAGAGGATTCTATGAAACAGTGGCTTCTGACTTGAACTATAAGCAGCGGTTTATTCATAGTTTTCAGTGCGTATATATGCTGAAAGACTATCCAATTTTCAAGGAAAGTGATTTCGAGTATCTGAGAGGAAAGATACAAGTTCTCCTTCCGGTGAAAGACATTTTCAAAAAAGAGGATCAGGATCGTCTTGCGAATCTGTTTCGAAAACTGGATGCAGAAATTCTCAATGTTCCAGGCGGGCATGTAGGATTCATCGTTCAGTCAGCGTCCTATATTGATTTGATGGAAAAGTTCTTGGAGAAAAATGCAATCTGACAAATCAATTTGGCGGTCTGCCAAACTCTTTTCTCGCTTTACAAATCAACACGTTTCAAACGGTCTGCTTCGGCAGGCCGTTTTGCTTTTCAGGGCCGACATGGCAACCATACGCCTGATGTTCCTGTACACCGGCAAAGGCCGCACGGTGGAACAGGGAAGCCGCGTCATCATCAACCACACCGAAAATCCGCAAAAGGCGAACGGCGTCAGGCTGATTACAAGCTGGCAATGCGGCGGCAAAATCGCCGACGACGCGTTTCTTTTCACCAAAAATCAGTACATCAAAAGAACCGGCAGAGTGCGCGGCGAGGACGATGCGATTGCCTATCCTCCGCGGCATTCCTTTGTCCCCGGCGAGATCACACTGAAGGAAGCAAGCCGTTTGGGCTGGCCCAGCGTTTTACCAAGGGCAATCAATCGTCTGCACCCATATCGACAAAGCCCCTATCTGGTCTGCAAGTACCGGGAATATCGGATGTAAGCTCTGCGTTGCCGTTGGAACATCCAGCTAAATGACGAGGCTTTCATAAAGGAAATTCCGCGTTCGCTCGGCTAATTCCTAAAAGATTTGCGCCGATTTCCCCTGTACCGAGGTAGACCTGCTGATCTCCGGGGTGAGTCCGGCCAAATCGTCCCTGCCGACAGCGATTGAGCTCAATCATATTCTTTGTTTCCGGTGGCGGTTCAGCTTCCGCACTCTGGCGTGCCCCTGGAAAAAGTTATAGGCAAGCTCCACGCCGGGCATCTGGCGGAAAAACAAAACAGCTCTTTGCTCTGCATTGTTTCCCCGCTGCAAGGCCGTCGCGCCATTCCGTTCAAGCTCTTTTTCAAGTGGCTTTTGATAGCGCTCTTTCAGCATTTCACAGTAAATCAGCTTTTCTTTTCATCAAGTAGCTCATGCTGCTATTGTAGCACACAGCCCCCCCTGTTGAAGAAAACTCCTTCTCAACTCTTGACAGTTCCATTTTTCATGAGTACAATGCTCGATGTGCATTAGGCAATATGTATCGAACAATCTGCTTTGAAGAGTGAAAGGATGCACGCTATGGCCCCGAAGAATAAATTCTCGAAGGAAGAAATGGTAGAAGCGGCGATGCGAGTTGTGCGAGCTAAGGGGATCGCCGGTCTGACCGCAAAGACAATGGCAGACGAGCTCGGCACCTCCACCCAGCCGGTTTTTACCGCTTTTGGCTCTATGGACACCGTCAGGCAGGAAGTCTACGCCGCTGCGGTGCGTGTGTATGACGGCTATGCGGATGCTGGGCTGAAAGAAAACATTCCCTTCTTTGGTGTCGGGATGCAGTATATCCGGTTTGCTCGGGAAGAACCGGAGCTTTATCGTTTCCTGTTTTTGACGCGGACGCAGGATCAGGAATACAGCGCCATGAAGTCCATGCGGCATTTGCAGGAGCTGGTTCGGCCAACGCTGGTGAGCATTTACCACATTACCGCTGAAGAAGCAGACCTTTATTTCCGTGATTTATGGTTCGTCGTGCATAGCCTGTCCACGCTGATCGTGACCGGCGATTGCCCCTATTCCGACCGGGAGATTGCACAGATACTGACGGGCTTCAGCATCAGCATTTTCAAATCCATCAAGGAGATTCCCGGTTTTGCGGCAGGCGCCTTTGACCGTGACGTCACATTCCGGGCATTGATTCAGTAAAGGAACCGAGGTGAATGGAAATGCCGGAAAAGGAACGCGTCCCAATAGATTGGCTTTGCTGTCCAAAATGCGGCGGTAAAACAAGAACGCAGATACGTCCACACACGGTACTGGAGGATTTTCCCCTATTCTGCCCAAAGTGCAAATATACCTGCGTGATTCGTTTTAGAAACGGAAAAATTGAAGAAATCAAAATGCCAGACGCTTAGACGCAGTGCAATCCGAGATGATCGGTTCGCGCTGCGTT
>CAKTUS010000034.1 GCA_934621485.1 uncultured Clostridia bacterium | reverse complement strand
GCCTCCTGCACCTCCACTTTTTCAGCAACCTGAGCCTGCGAGGCTACAGCCTTCGCAGGCCAGTTTCAAAACCGGCGTTTCTTTTGGAGCGTCGGTTTCGTCGTTTTGCCCGGCAGGCTGCGGCGGTTCGCCGCCCGGCCCCCCATAGATAGTGAAAACGGCTTCGGCAGTTTTTCGTCTGCCGAAGCCGTTTTTGATTCTCGCTTAAACCAGCTTGCTGCGGGCGTTTTCTTCACCCAGGAAAAACAGCGCCAGCGCGCCGGGGCCTACGTGAGAGCCGGTCATCGGTTCATAGGGAACCGTCAAAATCTCCCGGGGCGGATGATTGGCGCGCAGCAGCGTTTCCAACATCTGAGCATCTTCCGGGCAGTCCGCATGGGCAATGCCCACGGTTTGTTCCTCCGGGCGAGCCACCAGCTCGTCATAGCGCTTGGCCATGGCCATAATGGCCTGCTTGCGACCGCGCACATTAGCAAAATTCACAATGCGCCCCGTTGCGTCGCCCTTGAGCAAGGGCTTGATTTTCAGCACGGTGCCCACCAGCGCCTTTACGCTGGACAGCCGGCCCGTCAGCCGCAGGTGCATCAGGTCCTCCACCGTAAACACCTGGCACATGGATTGACGCATCCCTTCCAGTGCGCAGGCAGTTTCATCCAGCGAACGGCCTTCTTCCCTCAGCCGGGCCGCTTCCATCACCAGCAGTCCCTCGCCCAGGGATGCGCCCAGGGTATCCACCAGCCGAATCTGCCGCTCCGGGCAGCGCATCATTTTCACTGCCATCTGGGCCGAGGCAAAGGAGCCGCTAATGCCCGATGACATGCCCACAAACAGAACGTCCTGTCCCGCGTCCAGCAAGGGCTCCATACAGTCCAAATACTGTTGGGGCGTAATTTGAGAGGTTTTCACACGGCTCCCGTTGCGAATGGCTTCATAATAGGTGCGAGGGTCAAAATCGGCCAGGTTGGCGCAGGACTTTTCCACACCGTCTACGCTATACACAAACGGAATTGTTTTCACCTGATGACTTTGCAGCCACGAGCTTTCCAGGTTAGCAGCCGTATCGGTAACGATCGCAAACATAATCTGCTCCTCCGTTGCATCTGATTTGCAGCATTAGATTATCACGACGTGCTGCACATGTCAAGAAAATCATGTAACAACTCTTTGCTTTCTTGCAGCAAGTATGCTATACTTAGCCAATCGGAGGTGTTCCCCATGGCTTATGACAAGGCGTTGATTGCTGCAAAGCTGCGGCGCTGGGAGAAATACTTGCAAAAATTCCGTTTGCCCTCCTGGGAAGAGATTCCCGATATCGGCCTATACATGGAGCAGGTGGTATCCGTTTTGAAAGACTATCTGGACTACCTGCCGCCGGAGCTGAAAGAAGAGCAAATCATTACCTCTTCCACCATCAACAACTATGTGCGCACTCATATTATGCCAGAACCGCAGAAAAAGCGCTATTATCGAATTCATCTGGCATACCTGATTATGATTTGCACCCTGAAACAGACGCTGAGCATCGCCATGGTGCAGCGATTGATTCCCATGGGGCTTTCCGAGGAAGAAGTGCGCCACGTGTACGAATCCTACGTCAACCGGCACCAGATGGCGTCCCAATACTTTTTGGAACAGGTTCGGCTGCTTTCCGGCAACATTCTGGATCATGAGGGCGCCGGCGAGCTGGCCGCCAACGACGCCTCCGAGCTGATTGCCACATCGGTTATCGTCAGCGGCTTCAGCAAGCTGCTGGCTGAAAAGCTCATTCTTTTGGATAACCGGACGCTGGAGGAGATGCAGCCCAAAAGCAATCCAAAGTAGGTTGCAAAACATTTTGTAAAGAGCTTCCCAGTGTTAAAGCCGTTGCCTGTTGTGCTTCGTCATTCTTCAAAAAAGCAGTTCGCTTTTCTTTTTTCGGAAAAGCGAACTGCTTTTTGCCATTTGCTCAGAATTCAGGGGGTGTTGGAGCCTCTACCCACGAATAACCGCGTGGAATTTATCGGCGCAGACGGTCTGCACCTTGTCCATGGCCTTCTGCACCTCATCATTGGTCAGGGTGCGGTCGGCAGCGCGGAAGGTAAGGGAGAACGCGATGCTCTTCTTGCCCAAGCCTACCTGAATACCGCGATACACATCGAACATCTGGATGCTTTCCAGCAGATTGCCGGCGGCCTTCTTCATGGCGGCCATCAGCGGGCCCACGGAAACGTGCTCGTCCATCACCAGCGCCAGGTCGCGCTGCATGGCGGGGAAGCGGGGCAGGGGCTTCATTTCGCCCATGGGTTTGAAATAGGTGAGCAGGGTTTGCAGGTTCACTTCCGCTACAACGGCCCGTTTGGGCATGCCGTAACGTTCCCTTACTGCGGGATGAATTTCACCCACCTGGGCGAACACCGTTCCGCCCCGTACAAGGCGGGCCGCCCGACCGGGATGGTAGTAGCAGTCGCCGCCGGCTTCCACCTCGCAGCTGATGCCGCCCATGCGCAAAATGGCCTCTACGGCCGTTCGCACGGTGAAGAAGTCCACTTCCGCACCGTAAGCGCCCAGGCACAGGGTCTGGGTTTCAGTAGGCAGGCCCTCCTCCGTGGGATGATGATGGTCGAATACCGCAGCCATCTCGTACAGGCTGGCGCTTTCAGTGGAGTGGTTCATGTTGAAGGCCAGGGTCTTGCACATGTCGCACACCAGTGTGGGGCGCATCACGGCAGTGTCCTCGCCCAGCGGGTTGCGAATGGGCATGGGGTCGTTGCGCAGGTCGCCTTCCGGCAGGCCCAGCTTCTGAATTTCCTTCACGCCGGTGAAGCTGTAATTCATGATTTCCAGGTAGCCCATACCGGTCAGCAGCCGTATAATGCGGTTCTTTAGCGCCTTCATGGGGCTCACGCCGCCCTGGGTGGTTTCGCCCCGCAGGTTGGTGGCGCCGATGTGCTCGTAGCCGTAAATGCGCAGACATTCCTCGCAGATGTCGGCCTCTCCGTCGATATCCTCCCGGAAGGAAGGTACGGTTACGGTCAGGACGTCGCCGTCACGCTCGCAGCCGAATTGCAGCTTGCGCAGGATTCTTACCATGTCGTCGGCGGGAATGTCCACGCCCGCCCGTTCCTGAATCCGGGCCACGCTGGCAGTGACCGTTTGCCGGGGCTTGGGATCGGGGTACAGATCGATACAGCCGGTTACCACATCGCCCGCGTCCAGCATGTTCACCAGCATGCAGGCCCGGTCCAGGGCCTCCATCACGGTTTCCGGGGCCACGCCGCGTTCAAAGCGGCCGCTGGACTCGGTGCGCATGCCCAGCGCCCGGCTGGTGAGGCGAATGGCAGTGCGGTCGAAGCTGGCGCACTCGAACATTACATCGGTGGTTCCTTCGGTAATCTCGCTCTCCTCTCCGCCCATGATGCCCGCCAGGCCGGTGGCCCGCTCCTCGTCGCAAATGACCAGGTCGTCGGTACGCAGGGCCCGCTCCTCGCCGTCCAGGGTAGTGAGCGTTTCGCCGGCATGGGCGCGGCGCACCACAATCTGCTTGCCACGCACCTTGCTCAGGTCAAAGGCGTGCATGGGATGGCCGTACTCCAGCATCACATAGTTGGTAATGTCCACAATGTTGTTGATGGCGCGCAGGCCCGCCGCGTGCAGGTGCTTGCGCAGCCACAGGGGCGAGGGCGCAATGCGCACATTCTTGATGACACGGGAAGCATACCGGGGGCACAGATCCGGGGCTTCCACCCGTACCTTTACTTCATTGTGAATATCCCCGCCGGCTTCGGTGACCGTGAGTTTGGGGGCGCGATATTCGGTGTCCAAAGCCGCGGCGGTCTCCCGGGCAATGCCGATGGCGCACAGGCAGTCCGGCCGGTTGGCCAGAATTTCAAAATCCACCGCGGTATCGTCGATGCCCAGAATCCCCTTCACATCCGTTCCTACGGGATAATCCTCGTGAAAAATCAGCAGGCCCGCGTCGCCCACGCTGGGGTACAGCTCCTGAGGCACCTTCAGCTCGGTAGCAGAGCACAGCATCCCCTCGGACACCATGCCGCGCAGTTTGCCCTTTTTGATCTTCACGCCGCCGGGCAGGTGAGAGCCGTCCAAAGCCACCGGCGCCAGCACGCCTGCCGCCACGTTGGGCGCGCCGCACACAATGTGCAAAGGCTCGCCGCCGCCCACATCCACGGTGCACTGGTGCAGGTGCGTTCCCTCTACATCCTCACAGGTGAGCACACGGCCCACCACCACTTTGTCCATGCCGCCGCTAACATCTTCCACGCCCTCCACGGCGGTGCCGGTCATAATCATGCGTTCGCTGTATTCCGCCGGCGTTACGGGAATATCCACATATTGCCGGATCATATCCATACCCAGTTTCATCGGTCAATACCCTCCTTACCGCAGTTGGCTGAACAGACGCGCGTCGCCCTCATAAAGCAGGCGCATGTCGCGGATGCCGTAGCGCTGCATGGCGATGCGCTCCAGTCCAATGCCAAAGGCAAAGCCGGAATATTTGCTGCTGTCGATGCCGCACATTTCCAGCACCTTGGGGTTCACCATGCCGGAGCCCAGCACCTCAATCCAGCCGGTGCCCTTGCAGATGGGGCAGCCCTTGCCGTGGCAGGCCACGCAGGTCATATCCACCTCGGCGCTTGGCTCGGTGAAAGGGAAAAAGCTGGGGCGGAACCGGGTGGTGGTGCCCTCGCCATACAGCTTGCGGGCAAAGGCTTCCAGGGTGCCGCGCAGGTCGCTCATTTTCACATGCTCGTCCACTACCAGGCCCTCCATCTGGTGGAATACGGGGCTATGGGTAGCGTCCACCTCGTCGGCACGGTACACGCGGCCGGGGCAGATAATGCGGATGGGCAGGGGCCGGGTGAGCATGGCGCGGGCCTGCATGGGGCTGGTGTGGGTGCGCAGCACGATGTTGTCATCCATATAGAAGGTATCCTGCGCATCCCGGGCCGGGTGGTTCTTGGGCAGGTTCATCAGTTCAAAATTATAATGATCCAGCTCCACCTCAGGGCCTTCCATCACGTCGAAGCCCATGCCGGTGAAGCACTCGATCAGTTCGTCCATCACCAGAGTAATGGGATGGGCGCTGCCCACCTTGGGCAAAACACGGGGCTCGGTTACATCGATGGTTTCCGCCTTGATGGCGGCCTCCCGCTCGGCGGCCTGAAGCCGGGCCTGGGCCTCGTCCATCTTTTGGGTCAGGCGCTGGCGCACCTCGTTAATCTGCGCGCCCACCTGGGGCCGCTCCTCGGGAGACAGTTGGCCCATGCCCTTAAGCAACGCGGTCAGTTCGCCCTTTTTGCCCAGTACCTTTACCCGCAGCGCATCCAGCGACGCGGAGCCGTCCAGCATGTCCAGTTCCTTTTCCACACGCTCACGAATGTCCCTCAGGGTATCCACAACAGCCATTTTTGGTTCCTCCTTTGCCTTGGTTCAGGTCTGCTCACTTTCGGATGGATAAAGAAAACCCTTCGCCCCTATGGGACGAAGGGATCAGCTCTCCGTTGTACCACCCAAATTCCGCACCGGCAAAGCGCCGCGTGCGCTCTGGCCGCCGGTAACGGGGCGAACCGTTTTCCCTTACTGCGCGTTCGGGGAAAAAGCTCGGAAGCGAATGGCCCGCAGCCCTCCGCAGGCGGCTTTCAGCACGGGGCCGCCCTCTCTATTCGGATGCCTGTTTCGCGGACGTTGTTCTTCGTCATCGCATGGGCATTATAGCATGGCGTCGGCCATTTTGCAAGGGATGGTTTTCAGCGCGCAGAAGCGGCCTTAGCCCACCGCCAGCACCGTCTTTTTGTAGCTGATAATGAAAAAGGCAATTTCCGCAACGGCGGTCAGCACCCAGGAGAAAATATACAGCAGGTACAGCGACGCAATGGTATGAAAATGAGCAAAAATGGTATACACCCAAATCACCCGGAATACGCAGGAGCCCAAAATGACAATCACCGTGGGGCCGAAGCTTTTGCCTATGCCGCGGGAGGCGGCGATGGTGCAGTCCATAAACGCGCTGAAGGCATAGGAAAATCCCATAATGCGGATACGCTGCATGCCCGCGTCGGCCACGGCGGGCTCATTGGTGAAAAAGCTGAGAAAGGTTTCGCCAAATACCATGAGCGTTACGCCCAGCAGTACGCCCGCCAAAAAGGAATACGCCGTGCTGATGAGATAGCTTTTCAGCATGCGGTCCTGCTTTCCCGCGCCCCAGTTCTGCCCCATAAAGGTGGAACAGGCGGTATAGAAGGCGGCCATCACGTTGTAGATAAGGCCGTCCGCATTGGCGGCGGCGGCGTTGCCCGCCACCATCAGCGAATCAAAGGAGTTAACGCCCGCCTGGATAAACAGGTTGGCCACCGCAAAAATGCCGTTTTGCACCCCGGCAGGCACGCCCAGGCTGAGCAGCGACTTGGCCCGCCCCCGGTAGAAGCGGATTTCTCTGAAACGCAGAGCGCAGTCGTCCTTTTGCCGGGCCATGTGCAGCACCACCAGCACAGCCGACACGTATTGGCTGATGACGCTGGCCAGAGCCACGCCGTCGGCGGCCATTCCGCACACAATAACGAAAAACAGGTTCAAAATCACGTTCAGTACCCCTGCCAGGGTCAGATACAGCAGGGGCCGACGGGTATCGCCGCTGGCGCTGAGCACCGCGTTGCCAAAGTTAAAAAGGCCCAGCGCCGGCATGCCCAGCGCATAAATGCGGAAATACAGCACCGCTCCGTCCAGCAAATCCGCCTTTGTATTCAGCAGCTCCAGCATGTTTTTCGCCAGCAGCAGGCACAACCCGCCAATGGCCAAACCGGCCAGCAGGCATACCAGCAAAGCGGTGTGTACGCTTTCCATCACGCCGCGCCGGTCCTTTGCCCCCAGGTGCCGTGCCGTTACCACGTTAACGCCGCTGCCCATGCCGATTAAAAAGCCTGTAAACAGCGTAACCAGCGTGGTGGTGCTGCCCACCGATCCAAGGGCCTGGGCGCTGGCGAAGCGTCCCACCACCGCCACATCGGCCATGTTGAACAGAACCTGCAACACCTGGGACAGCATCAGCGGCACGCTGAACAGGAAAATGTTTTTCCACAAAGAACCTTCGGTCATGCTCCGCCCGCCCACCGCTGGACGGGGGTTACGCCCTTCCTCCGGCATGGTTCTTTCCTCCTTCGCTTTCGTGCTTTGTCAACACGCGCCTCATTATAAGCCAGGGCCGCCGCTTCGTCAATCGCCGTCTGCTTTTTCTTTGGCTATCGATGGGCGGTTTGCGCCGGCGTTACCAACGGCCCGTCACGCTCCGGGCCGTTTGGCATAGGATGATATGGG
Source organism: uncultured Clostridia bacterium (assembly GCA_934621485.1). Taxonomy (GTDB): domain Bacteria; phylum Bacillota; class Clostridia; order Christensenellales; family Aristaeellaceae; genus Limiplasma. The sequence continues at coordinate 19,491 of CAKTUS010000034.1, read as the reverse complement.
CGGCATGCCAGGCGCCCGCTTTCCCTTTTCATCCCCTTTGAGAAATGGAGGAATCTGCTTTATGCCTACCTTTACCAATCAGGCATTGCTCAACTATAACGGTCTCCAAACCGCTTCCAACATTGCCGTGGGCGAGCTTGTGGAGGTGCTCACCGCCACCAAGACCGCCATCAACACCCGGTACCGCCCCGATACCGCCGTCACCTATGTGGTGAGCCTGGTCAACAGCGGCTCCGCTCCGCTGACCGGCCTGACCCTGACCGACAACCTGGGCGCGTACGCCGCCGGAACCGCCGGCACGGTTTATCCCCTGGAATACGTGGCGGATAGCCTGCGCTACTATCAAAACGGCGCGCTGCAAACCGCGCCCACCGTAACGGCAGGGCCTCCCATGATCCTGAGCGGCATCACCGTGCCTGCCGGCGGCAACGTAACCCTGGTATACGACGCCCGGGTAAACCGGTTTGCGCCGCCCCAAACCGCAGGCACGATCACCAATACCGCCACCCTGACCGGCGCAGGACTGACCACGCCCGTCACGGCCGACGAAACGGTCACCGCGGCCGCCGAGCCTTCGCTCACCATCAGTAAGAGCCTGTCGCCTACCACCGTTTCGCCCAGCGGACAAATCACCTACACGTTCCTGATTCAAAACACGGGCAACGCCGCCGCAGACGCAACCACGGGCGCTGTGCTTACCGACTTGTTTAACCCCATCCTCAGCAACCTGACCGTAACGCTGAACGGCACGGCCCTGGCCGAAGGCACGGGCTACACCTACGACGCTGCCACGGGTCAGTTTGCCACCGCCGCCGGCGTCATTACCGTGCCTGCCGCCACCTACACCCAGGACGCCGCTACCGGCGTATGGAGCGTAACTCCCGGCGTTACCACCCTTACCGTAACGGGCACCATTTAAGCCAAAGCCGGTGAACTGCCCTTCGTTTTCGGGGGGGCACGTCCCGTCAACGCTTCCAAACCGCCTTCCGGCGGGCCGTCTCTCCAGCGGCCCGCCGGAAAAAGTCCATGGGCAACGTTAGCCTTCCCTGCACTTTTCCGTTGCCTTCCGCCGCCGTTGGTACCGGCCTGGCGGTTTTGGAAAACCACCCGGTCCAGCGCTTTGCCAGGCAGGGTTCTGCCCTTTGTTTCGGCAAGCCCTAAAAGCTGCCCCGCCGCAGACTGTTTCGCACTATACTTTTGGCGTCAGCCCCGGCCCGTTTGTACGCCGGCGCATGATGGACAGGCTGTCGTGTCGCCGGAATAACGCATCCTGAAATCGCACTCCGCCGTATTTTTCCGTCCGCTATTATCCTGCCGGCCGGTACGGCAAAAAAGCTGCGCAAACCCGCAAAATGTGCTATGATACAAAGTACTTTTGATTGCTGTCAAGGAGGTACGCCCCTATGCTACGTCGTTTTGCCGCGCTGGTTTGCGCCGCCCTGCTGTTTTGCGCTCTTTTGCCCGCGCCCATGGCCCGGGCAGCCGCCAAGCCGCTCACCGTTTCCTTTCAGGCGGACGCCTACCAAAACCGGGCCCGTTCGGCCCTGAAGCTTATCAATCAATATCGCCAAAAGAACGGCCTGAAGCCTCTGACCATGCTGGCCGACCTGGAAAAGGCCGCCCTCCAGCGCGCGGCGGAGCTCTTTGTGTTCTTTGACCACAGCCGCCCCAACCTGACGGATTTCGATACCGTCTGCAAGGAGTACGCCAGCCTGAGCAAGGCCACCGCTCAGATGGAGTGCATCGCCGCGGGCTATTCCAAGGCGGACGATGTGGTGGCGGAATGGAAAGACGGCGACGCTCTGCTGGATGCAGACTTCACCCATGTGGGCGTCGCCTGCCTCTACGTTAAGGGCAGCGCCAATGAGTATTACTGGGTTTGCTATTTGCAGGGTCAGCCCGAGGGCGTCAAGGCTCGCCAAGCCGACGCTGCCGCCAAGGCAGGCGTATCCAAAACCATGAAGGTGGACATTGCCGGCGGCATGTTCAGCCGGGCGGACAGCAGCCATAAGCGGTTTGAACTGCGCGTGAGCGACGTCGCCATGAAAACCAAAACCACAGCCCAGCCCACCGTATACCTCTACGACCGCTACGACGTGAAAATCGGCAAATGCGCTTTGGAAAGCCTCACCTTCAAAAGCGGCAATACCGGCGTGTTCACCGTGCAAAAAAGCGGCGCCATTCGCCGCAAAGGAGCTGGCAGCGCCACCCTCACGGTGAAGTATCCCGGCCTGAACGACGCGGTCTGCACCGTTACGGTTGGCAGCGCCTCCGCCAGCGTAACCGCCGCCACCATCAAAACCGTCAAGCCCACCCTGAAGCTAAAGGAAAACACCCGCGGCAAAAGCCTGAGCGTAAGCCTGAAGGGCGCGTCCGGCTATGTGCTGTACCGCTGCGCCACCAAGGGCGGCTCTTATACAAAGGTGGATGAAAAGGCCACCACCAAAAGCTGCACCTTTTCACTGGAAGAAGCGTCCCGCACCTACTACTACCAGGTGCGCGCCTATAAAAACGCAAACGGTAAGCGGGTTTACAGTCAGTACAGCGACCCGGTGAAGGTTGCGCCTTAAAACGGTTTTGGTTTACAAAGCGTTTCTCATCAGGTATAATACAAAGGACGAACGCAGCTTATCGAAAACCCATGGGTGCTATCGGAGGGCTGCATCCCCCTCGATTCCCGTTCTGAAACCGGCGGCCTGTACGTTGGGGTTTCGGCCGCCTTGCTCCGCAAGGCTCAGGTTGCCGAAAAAGTGGAGGTGCAGGAGGCAGTGCCTCCTGCCGGGGGTTTAGGGGCGGAGCCCCTAAGCCTTTGCCGCAGCACTTTCCCCGCGAACCAACGTAGCCGTGTGCACGGACGCGCTCTCTCGTAGAGGGTTTTCGACAGTCTGCGCCTTGCTCCGCAAGGCTTTCCTTACGCTATTTGCCGCCAGTGATCCGCAGGCAAAGAGCGCTCCGAAAAGCTTGCCTCTGGCCGAGCTTTTCTCTTGGCCTGAAATATTCGGAGCGCCGCATTTTCTTGAGCGCTACTTCATGGATGGAGGAAAAAAACATGTTCAAACACTTTACAGCTATCATGCTGTGCCTGGCGCTGCTGTCGCTTTCTGCCTGTGCCCTGGCGGAGAGCAGCTTTGTGATGGCGGGCTTTGACGGTCAGGACAGCGACCATAACTGGTCCACCAACCGTTTTTTTACCCGTATGGAAAGCCGCACGGGTCTTTCCTTTACCTTTCAGCAATACACCGACGCGGAAAAATGGCAGGCCGCCAAGGACGCCATGTTTGCCCCGGACGGCCAGCTGCCCGACGTGCTGTTTAAGGCGGCGCTTACTACTCAGGAGCTGATTCGCTGCACCGATAGCGGTCAGCTGATCGACCTGAAGCCTCTGCTGGAGGAAAACTCCCCCAACCTGTGGGCCCTGCTTCAGCAGCACCCGGACTGGCTGGCGGCCATTACCCTGCCCAATGGCAAAATCGGCGCCTTGCCCAGTTTGCAGCAGCTTGCGCCCCAAAACCCCATCTGGATCAATCAGGACTGGCTGAAAAAGCTGGGGCTGAGCATGCCCACCGATCTGGACAGCCTGCGAGAGGTGCTGACGGCCTTTCGGGACCGGGACCCCAACGGCAATGGCAGGAAGGATGAAATTCCCCTGGCTTTCCTGGGCCCGTGGGAACTGAAATTCTTATCCCATGCCTATGGCGTGGCGGTTAACGACTACAACATCTATCTGGACGACGAAGGCCGGGTGCATTACTGGCCCCTGGAAGACAGTTTCCTCCAGCTGGCCCAAACCCTGCGCTCCTTCTACGAGGAGGGGCTCATCGACCCCAACGGCTTCCAAACCATGGATACCCTGCGCCGGGTATCGGACGACAAGGCCGCCGTTACCTACGGCGCGTTCTTCGCCCCCACGCCGCTGAACCTGCTTACCTCGGAAATGGCCAAAAGCTATGTCGTCATGGATCCTCTTGTTTATGAAGGAGGGCGGGTGTACCGCGACTTGGTAGGCCAGGTAACCGGCGGCGCCTTCGCCATCACCTCCGCCTGTCAGGATCCGGCCGCCCTGCTGCGCTGGGTGGATGTGCTGTATACGGAGGAGGGCGCTGTGGAGGCCATGCTGGGCGTTCAGGGCGAGGACTATGTGATGACCGACGCAGGCAGGTGGAACTGGAAGGGCGGCGTGGAAAGCCTGAGCATGAGCAGCTACAATGATTTAAGCCTATACGACACCGGCAGCATGCCCTGGCTGTTTCCTCAAGCCTTCTACGAGCGGTACACCGATACGGAGGTGGTGCGCCTCAACGGCGAGTTGACCCGCTTTTCCGTTTATGTCAAAAAGGCTTTTCCAGCCGTTTTGCTAACGACGGAGCAGCGCGACCGGGTTGTGCCCCTGCAGGAGCGGCTGGGCGCGTATGTGGACCGTTCTCTGGCTCAATTTGTGCTGGGCGAGCTGCCTTTGACCAAGGAGGGCGCGGCCGCCTTCCGAGCGGAACTGGAAAGCCTGGGTGCGTCCCAGATGACCGCCTTCTGGCAGGAAATCGCCGATAGCCTGAAGTAAGCCCATCACGGATGAAAGGATGGAACTAGCGCATGAATCTGTACGCTCAAATGCTGGGTCAGCTGAAAACCCCGGAAGTGATGAAACAACTTACCTACCTCTATGGGCAGCGCGACGGCATGTTGGTTCATCAAAGCACCCGTTACAGCCGCCTGCTGAAAAAACACGAGGAGCTTTTTCAGCACGATGGAAACGTTACCTTCATTAGCGCGCCGGGCCGGGCGGAAATCGGCGGCAATCATACCGATCACAACCGGGGCAAGGTGCTGGCGGCGGCTGTGAATTTGGATACCGTAGCCGCCGTGTCGCCCCGCGCCGACAACGTGGTGAACCTGCACAGCGAGGGTTATGCGCCCATCTGCGTTCATCTGGACGATGTAACGGTTCACCCGGAAGAAAGAGGGACCACTGCGGCGCTGGTGCGCGGCGTGGCTTTCAAAATGCAGGAGGCAGGCTTTGTCATCGGCGGTTTCGACGCGGCGATGACCTCCACCGTGCGGGGCGGCAGCGGGCTGAGCAGCTCGGCGGCGGTAGAGGTGCTGCTGTGCGCCATTTTGGATGAGCTGTACAACGGAGGCAAGCTGGACGCCAAGCAGCGGGCCATTTTTTCCCAATATGCGGAAAACGTGTATTTCGGCAAGCCCAGCGGCCTGCTGGATCAAATGGCCAGCAGCATGGGCGGCCTTTCCTACATCGACTTTCAAAAGGACGACCCTGAGGTACGCGCCCTGCAATATGATTTTGCGCAAAAGGGCTACGGGCTGGTGGTGGTGAATTCCGGCGGCAGCCATGACGACCTGACGCCCGACTACGCCGCCATTCCTCAGGAAATGCACGCTGTGGCCGCTTTTTTTGAGCAAGAAAACCTGCGGGACGTGCAGCCTGAACGCTTTTTACAGGCCATTCCTCAATTGCGGGAGGCCCTCAAGGGACAAAATGCGGACCGGGCCATTTTGCGCGCCGCTCACTATTTTGCGGAAAACCGCCGCGTAGCCGAAGAAGTGGATGCGCTGCAAAGCGACGATCTGCCGTCTTTCCTGCGCTTGATTATTGAAAGCGGCCGCTCCAGCTATTGCTATTTGCAAAATGTGTTTTCTTCTGCCAATCGCCAGGAGCTGGCCCTGGCCCTGATGCTTGGCGAAAACCTGCTGTGCCGCGACGGCGCATGGCGCGTGCATGGCGGCGGCTTCGCCGGCACCACCCTGAACTTCGTTCCGTTAAAACGTATGGACGGCTTTGTGCACGAAATGGAGGCCGTGTTTGGCGCTCACAGCTGTGATATACTGGACATTCGCCCCGTTGGGCCCTATTGCTTGCGGCTGTAGCGGCAAGCCCGAAGCGCCTTGGAGCCGCAGGCTCTTACAGACCGTCGAAAACCCTACAGGAGAGTGCGCGCCCGCGAACACGGCTGCGCCGGTTCGCGGGAAAAGAGTGATGGCGCAAGGCTTAGGGGCTCCGCCCTAAAACCCCGGCGGGGGGCGGAGAAAAGCTGGCATCCGGTGGGCACCGCCGCCATAGGCGCATAGCGATCCGCAGGCGGGGGGTGCAAAACCATGGAAGACTTCAATCGTTGCCCTCCCCGCGTTTGAGCGACCGCTCTGCCTCCTGCTCCCCCACTTTTTCGGCAGCCTGTGGAGCCGCAGCTTCTGAGCGCTTTTCTCATACCGGCATACAAAGAAACGGCTGAACGGACAATACCGTTCAGCCGTTTTCATCTATTCAGTTCCTGCCTGTTCGACTGTAGGAGATTCCAAAACCAGGGGCTTTATCTGAACAGCCACAACGGCTGCGTAGGAAAAAAAGCGATCCTAGGGGTTTTGCCAACAGTCCGTCCGCACATGCGGGGTGTTACTCGTCGTCAAAGGATTCGTCGGCCGCAAAATCGGCCTCTACCACTTTAATGAGTTGCTCGAACAGGTCTTCGTCTTCCACGGGGATGAACTCTTCCAGCTCCTCGCCGTCCTCTACCTTTTCCGCTACCTTCATAATGTAGAGAGGGCACTCTTCTTCCTCATCCTCATCCGCGTGGTCGTGGTCACACTCTTCGCAGCAGCAACCGCATTCTTCGTCATCGTGCACTTCGCCCAGGACGGCATATTCTTCGCCGTTGTAAAAGACGTAGCGGATTACTTCCAGCGGCAGGGTGTTCCCCTCTTCATCTACAAATTCTACCAGGTCCCGTTCTTCTTCGGCGGCCATGCCGCCGTTCAACTGTTCGTCGTTGTTCAATGGAATCAGCCTCCCATTCTTCGCCTGATTGCCAGCATCGCAATGGGCTCTTCGCCGCCGTGTCATCACATCCTGCGGTTATCCCAGCACGATGGGGAGCGGTGAGTGTTCATCCTCTTCCTCTGGCACGGCTTTATTATACCCGAAGCCTCTCCAAGAAACAAGTCTTGAGTTTTTTTTACTTCTATGGTATGATGGGTCTGTTGGGGGCAAGCAGGTTTACGGCTTGTCCTGTTTCTTTTGAAGGGGTGTAATGCTGCCGTCCGGGCGCTTAATGCGCACGCTTTCCAGCACGGCGCGGGTGTTTTCCCGAAAGCCTTCCAGGTATTCCTGCCGCAGCGCCTCGCGCTCTTTCAGCTCCTCATGGGTCAGCTGGCGCTGACGGCTGATGCGCGTCAATTCACTAATGCGTTCAATTTTTTCATGCTCCATTTGTTTTCATTCCTTTCCTAAGGAGGTTGTCCATATGATTCAGGGTAAATGGTACCCCATGGGTACGGACATCCGCACGCCGCTTGCCATTCGCGAGGCGGTTTTCGGCCGGGGGCGCGACGAGCTGGACGATCAGGCCCAGCAGGTGGTGGTTCTGGACGGCGATACGCCTGTAGGCTCCGCCCGCCTGTGGTGGCAGGACGGCGCGTTTGTGCTGGGTGATGTGGGTGTGCTGCAGCCCATGCGCGGCCGCGGCTTTGGCGACCTGCTGGTGCGGCTGCTGCTGTTTAAGGCGCTCACCCACAGCGCCACAGAAATCCGTCTCACCGCCCCGGCAGAGGCGACAGCCTTCTTCCTGCCCTACGGCTTCCATGCCGAGGCCCGGCAGGGCGAATGCACGCCAATGCACCTCCGAGCGGATGAAATCTGCCTAAGTCACTGCGGCGGGCGCTGTGACGGCTGCCAGGCCTGACCGCTTCACGCCGCCGCCCGCAGGCAAAGCGCGAAACGAGCGAAGCCTGCGCCATCCACACTCTCAACGATTGCGCGCCTTTTGCCCCTTGCGCTCCGATCGCTGATCAGGCGGTCAAACGAGCTCGCAGGACGGCCATCCTCGCCTGCGGTTCGCCGGGCGGCAAAGTGCGTAGGGAAAGTCTTGTACGGCAGGACTTCGAAACGGATGGACACGCCTCCGTTTTCGGAACGGTCATCGGATGCCGCTTCCCTCCGAAATCCTGGTTTTTCGACAGTCCGGGCGCGCTTCGGCGCGCCTCAGACTATCGAAAAATCCCTGATTGGCCGCCATCGCCCGGAAGCGGCGCTTCGCTGGTTCGCAGGGAAAAATGCTGTGCCATAAGGCTTAGGGGCTCCCCCCTAAAACCCCGGCAGGAGACAGTGCCTCCTGCACCTCCACTTTTTCAGCAACCTGGGGCGCGCTTCGGCGCGCTTTTTTGTTATTCCCTTGTCACAAAAACCCAGCGGCGCTGCAAATAATAGCTCAGGAAGAACAGCAGCAGATCCACCGGAATCTTAATCAGGTTCTCGCTCAGCCCCAGCCACAGGTGCAGCGAGCTGGTAAGCCCGGCAGAAAGAAGCATAATCAGGAAAAACACCGCCAGATACCGGGGAAAGGTTTTGCCTACAGAGGCTTTGTCCGTGAACACAAACTTGCGGTTCAGCGCAAAGTTGGTCAGGCCGCTGACCACTCGGGACAGCACCGTGGCCAGGCCGATGCGGGACAAGAAGTGAATAAACAGGAAACGAAACTCGTGCTCCAAGGCCGGCACATGGGCCTTAAACAGGTTGTTCAGCAGCAAATACAGCAGATAGTCCACCAAAAAGCAGATCACCGACGAGCTGATGAACTTGAAAAAGCCGCCGAAAATGACGCCGTATATGCGGGCGCTGTCGCGGAAGGCGCGGAAATGGCTGCCTTCGTTATTGTTCTCATACACCGTTTGAATGGACAGGGGCCGCATGACAATGCGGCGGTGGGCACACTCGATGAGCACGTTCATTTCATATTCGTAGCGGTCGCCCTTCACCTGGCCCATCATGGGCAGCAAATTCCGATGAAAGCCCCGCAGGCCGGTCTGGGTGTCCCCCACCCACACGCCGTACAGCAGCTTAAACACCACGGAGGTGATGCGGTTGCCGTTGCGGCTTTTGAAGGGCACGTCCGACTGGCTGAAATCGCGGCTGCCCAGCAGCAGGCCGTCGCTGTTTCCCCACAGGCTTTCCGCCATGCGAAGCACGTCCTTGACGGTGTGCTGGCCGTCGCTGTCGGCGGTAATTACAATGTCCTGATCCGGGCAGTTTTCCTGCGCCCAGGCCATGCCCCGGCGCAGGGCTACGCCCTTGCCGCCGTTGGGCTCGTAATGAATCGTGTGTACGCAACCGTCTTCGGGAATCTGGTCAAACAACGGGCGAAATCCCGCGCCGCTGCCGTCATCCACAATCACAACTTTGCCAATGCCGGCTTCCCGCAAAGCCTGCACATAGGGCGGCAGGCGATCATCAGGCTTGTAGGCAGGGATGATTACCACGGTTTTACTGGCGTAATTCATCAGTCTCATTCTTCCTTTCGTATGGTAAGCGCTGCCGTTAATGCAAAATGTACGTGTCTAAATAATCGCGGCACAGAGGCGTTACATCCTGGCCGGTAACGGTGCAAAGGGTCTGTTCCAAATCCTTCCGGCCGGCCAGGCCAAACGCATAGGCGTCATAATAGGCCGCCAGGGCCGTGTCCAGCCCGCCGGTCATGCGGTCCAGGGCGCAAAAGAGGGCCAGGCCCCGGTCGTACACCACCAGCTTGTATTCGCCCATGGTGGAAAAACGGTCCAGCGGACAGCCGGGGGTAACGCCTCGGGGCACCGTGGTACGCAGCGCATACTCCGCCTGCTGCTCCATTTCCTGCCGTGCCGCCGCGCCATGATACTGCTGCATGTATTCCAACACGCTGAAGGCGGCCAGCGCCTCATCCTGCCAGGGCTGGTTCCACTGGTCGCTGCCCACCGCCGCATACCACCACTGGTGAGCGGTTTCATGGGCTACCGCCTGCTCCAGCGCATCCTCCGCAGCCAGCGTGCTTGCGCCAATCATGGCAAGGGCCGGGTACTCCATGCCGCTCATAGAAAAGCTTGCCTGGCACAGAGTGTAGCTTGGATAAGGATAAGCGCCATAACGCGCACAGTAGCATTTCAGGGCCTGGCAGGCGTAGGTCAGCATCTGCCGGGCCTGCGCCGCGTCCCTGGCGTAGGCGGTCACCAGCACGCCCTCCTCCATGGCCTGGGCCTGTTGCAGCCCCTGAGCGGCTATCAGGGCAAAGTCGCGCACGGCCAGCGCCTCAAAGCTGTACAGCCTTCGGCCGTCCGCCGTTTCCACCGTGGGATAGGCGCTTGCGGCGCACTGATAGCCCTCCGGCACGGACAGCGTTACCTGCCAGTTCTGGCACTGACTCACAAAGGGATCTCCCACCGGCAGGTATTCATCCGTGCGCCAGCGGCCGTCCTGCCACAGGGCCGGCACCACAAAGGCATTGCCCAGAGCCCAAACGCCGTCGTTTACGCCAAAGCGATAGGCGGCGCGCGGAATTTCCACCTGATAGTGCAGCGCTACGCTTATGCTTTCCCCCGGCTGCCAGCTATCTGCCAGCGGCAGCGACAGCACGGTTTTGGCCGTATCCAGATAGCGAAAAGCCACGTTCTGTCCGTTGGCCGCCGCCCTGGCAACCGTTACCGAACCGCTGGAAAAGCCGTCTGGATAGCAGCGGTCAAACAGTTCCTCCGAAGCGATGGGCGAGGTATCCAGGCTGCGAAACGCGTTGGCCCAGGCCCGCAGCGCCACCGTTTCCTGTGGCTGCCCCGTACGGTTTTGCAGCGTCAGCGTTTGACTGACGGTCAACATCCGCGTATCGGGATCCAGCGACGCCTCCACGACGATTTCATCCAGCCCCCGGCTGGCGTCCAGCAGCTTTTCTCCCGCTTCAGGCAGCGCTACAGACGGCCGCAGGGCCAGCCACAGCGTTGCAGCCGCCAGCAACGCCACCCCGGCAGCGCCAAAAGCCCACAGGCGCTTTTGTTTTCTCCGGTCCATGTTTTTTCTCAAAGCAGGCTCCCAACGCTGTATAGCAGCGTAATCACCGTTTGCACAACCCGGCCCATCAGCAGGCCGCCCACCACCACGTCCGCCAGCAGGTTCAGCCCCAGCGAAAAGCTTACCAGCGCCATTTTGGCCGGCAACAGCTGGCCGTCCGGCCGACTGGTAATGGGGCTCAGCATGCCGCACAGCTGAATATAGCTAACCGCCATGCCGCACAAAATGGCCAACCCCGCCAGCCAGGGCGACAGCAGCGACAGCGCCATAGCCAGCAGGGCGAAGGCAGCCGTCGGCAGGGTGGATACCGTCAGCATCCCAAACGCCAGATCCCAGGAGAACACCACCTTGCGAATCACGCACAAATACACCAGAAACACCATGGTAGGAATCAGCATGCCCATCAGCTGGCACAGGGCCGCAATGCCGCCCACCGAGGGCGCGATGCGGCCTGTGATATAGGTGATGCCCTGGTTCATGGAAGCGCTGTCTCCCGCCAGATTGGCCCCCAGGCTGGTGAGCACGGTAAACAGCAGCCCAACAAAGCTGCGAATAATCACCATGCCGCCCAAAAAGGCCAGCAACAGCACCAGCGCCGCCACCATGGGCGCGCTGAGCAAATCATGCTTTTCCATCATGCCCCGGAGCAGATCGCCTGGCCGGGAAAAGCTTTCCAAAAAGGCATGAGGCAGGCCGCTCAGCGTGGTCAGAAAAGAGCTTTTTTCCCGGGGTGGGGTTTGCCCATAAATATACGGCTGCTGATAGCCGGGCATGGTTTGTCCCTGCTGATAGGGCGTATAGGTTTGATAAACCCCCGCCGAATAGCCGCCAAAGCCCTGGGGCTGTTGCGGCTGATAGCCCCCCGCAACCGGCGCAGAATAGTTGGGATATACCGGCTGTTGGCCGTAAACGCCCGGCTGGGCCGGCTGCTGATAGCCGCCTGCCGGCTCCCCGCACATGGGGCACTGCACGGCTCCCGGCGCCAGGGGACTTCCACATTTAGCACAGTTCATTTCGTTCCCTCCTGTCTGTAGACAGTGTTTGCATCCTTGCAGCGGCGCATACCCGTCCCTTACGGCTGGGCCTGCCGCCGCTTTTCCAGCGCCTCTCGGGCCACAGGCGCCAGGCTTTCATCCAGCAGGTACAGGCGCATGGCTTCAGTCTCCACAATTTGTTCCGGAGGCAGGGTTTCCAGATAGTCGTTCAGGGTAGACAGGGCAAAGTACCGCTTGTCCCAGAAATCCGGGTCCGTGGCCACCAGCGCCACCTTTCGGTTGGCCAGTTCCTGAGCCACCTGATCCAGGGGCAGGTTCAGAATGGAGGCTACGGAATTGGACGGAATCAGATAGGCTTCGCCCCGCAGGGCATATTGGTAAGCCGGGCTGGGTACCAGCACGGTTTCCCCTTCAGGCACCTGAGCCGCCACATCCATCAGCAGGCCGAAACGGTTTTGAAAGGGGTTGTCCAGCAGGATCCCCTCATCCTCCATCACGTTGCGGCTGTAGCGGTACAGACTGTTGCTGTAGCCGGTTTGCCGCACGCCCTGCACAAAGGCCAGCACGCACAACGCCGCGCACACCCAGGCAGGCAGCCGCCTGCACAGGCTTTGCCAACCGGGCTTCAGGCGGATTTTTTCCAGCCAATCGCCTGCGGCGGCCAGGGCCGCGCAAATGAGCACATTGCCCAGCAGGAACCATTGCAGGGTATAGCGGGACATTTTCAAAAAGGAACCGGAAAAGCTGTAAAGCCTGGTATCCAGCAGCCCGGTCATGGGGGCCAGGGTGAACAGCACCATCAGCGCGCAGCCCGTCAGCAGCGATACGGTTTGCGCCGTGCTGTTCCGCCACAGCAGGGCCACCGGGCCTTCGCCGTGGGAAATGTCCGCCGCCAGGCGCAGGGTTTCCCGGCGCTTGCGCGCCCGGATGAAGATCGTCCATATCACGCCCGCCGTGAACGCAACCGCCGACAGGCCCAGGGCCCAGGCGCCCAGCGAGGTGATGTAGGTGCGTAAAATAGCGTCGATGGATTGGAAGAAATGCAGATGCGTGCTGGTTTCCTCGGCCTTATACTCCATTTGCAGGTACAAATCGTACCAGGGCGCTTCGGTAAAGGTGCTCATCAATCGCCAGGGCGACATTTGCCCCCAGGTGCGGAAGCACCAGAGGTTGCCCAAAAATGCCGTCACTGTTCCTGCTGCGCCCCCCAAAGCCAGTCCCAGGCTGCGCAGCAGCGTGCGCCAGGCCCCGCCGCTTTGCGTCATCCGGTTTTCCAGCCAGCGCCACACCACCCAGGCGGCCACAATAAAGGGCAGCACCACAAAGCACACCACATGGGTGCTCATCACGGTAAAGCAGCTGACAAAGCACAGCGCCAGCTTGCCCAGGTAGCGTTTCCAGCCGCCGTCCGGCTTCAGTCCCGCAAACAGGCATACCGCCCACAGCAGCGCCAGGATTCGCCACACATCCCGGGGCGCGCCGGCAACGGAATGATACAAATCCGGCGTCAGGTTGAACAGCAGCACGCCCAGCAGCATCCACCGCTTGCGTTGGCGGCAAAAGATGCACAGCAGCGCTCCATAGGCCGCCGCGGCGTAGAAAACGAGCATGCCCAGGCCGGTAAAGCAGGCCTTGTCGTTCGGATAGCCCACCTGACCGCCGGTGTGCATCAGGCCGTAGCTCATGTACAGCTCCAGCGAGGGAAAGTGGCTGTGACCGCGGAAATGGCCGTCAGTTTCATTTTTTTCCAGCAGCTTGCTCATGTCCCGGTCCTCGCAGTAGCGCTGGGCCAGAGCCAGGTATTCTCCCGCGTCGCCGTTATTCACCATATCCATGCTGGACATGAAGCGAATCAGAGGCGGCGCCAGCAGAATGACCAGGCATAGGGCAAAGCACAGAGATACCAGCGCAGGCTTGTCAAAGCGAAGAACCCGGCGCGCAAAGGAAACGCCCCTTTGCCAAAGCGCCCTGAAGCTGCGCAGACGGCGCATGGCCATTCCAAGCAGCGCCAACGCCGCCAGCGCGGGCGGCGCGGCAATCAGCAAAAACTGGGGCGCATGGGGCCACACAAACCCCATCCCCAGCATCCACAAATACTGGCACAGGGGCGTAACCGCCGCTCCCGTCCAAAAGCAGGCGAAACGGCTGCCCTTCACAAACCAGCCATGGGCGCAAAACAGACAGCCCAGAGCCAGTGCCTGCACGGCGCAGCTCAGCAAAAACAGATTTCGCCAGCCGTTGCCCACATCCAGCCACGTCATCAGCCCTTCCTCCCCGCTTTGGCCAAACGATCCATCTCCGCCATATAATAGCCGTTGATATCCACCTTTTCCGCCAGCAGCTTTTGCTGTTTTTCCTTTCCCAATTCCCGCAGGTTGGGGGTTTCCAGCCACTCAATGGCCTGAGCCGTGGCTTTTTCATAGCGGGCCGGGCCTTCGTCGTTGCAGCAGCACAGCAGATGGAAGCGGTCCTGCTGTTCCCGGGTACTGCCGGAAACGATGGTGTTCACATACAGCGCATGCGTGCCCAGCACCGCCGCCTCGCTGGCCATGGTAGCGCCCTCGCTGTATACCAGCTTGGCAAAGGCCAGCACATGGTGTACCAGTTCATAGGGCGTTTGCAGCAGATTGGGCTTCAGCGCTTCCGGCACGTCCCCCTCGGCGCTTACATACACCCGGCCGTATTGTTCCAGCTTGCGCACCAGCGCGATTTTGCCTTCCTCATCCAGCCCGTGCCTGCCAATGTCGTGACTGGCGTTCCAAGCTACAAACCGCACCAGAATATAGTCCTCGTCCGGCTGGAAGCCTGCGTCCCGCAGCACCTGCTTATCCGGTGTAAACACGCTGGGATGCAGGTAAAACAGCTCCTTATAGGTGTCCAGCCGCTCCTGCCGGGGGCCCAAATCGGTCAGAAAGGTGCGCGGCGTTAAAATCTTGGTGGACAAATGCTTGCAGATGCGCAGCGCAAACTTGCTCACTTCGGTATCTTCATACACCAAATGAGGCTTGCCAGATATCCAACTGGCCACCGCCAGCATGGGGGCCGCACGACCAATCAAAATGTCCGGCTTGAAACGCAGCGCCGCCACGCTGAACTGTACCGACAGCTTCAAAAACAGAAAGGCTTTTTCCACCGGGTTTTTGCCAGTGGATTTGGCGCAGCGAATATAGGGAATCCCATAGCGCTGGCACAGCAGCGAATTTCCGTCCTTTTCGGCCACAAAGGCCCTCACCTGGTCTCCCCGCTCCTGCATGCGCCAAAGAATATGGTGAAACTGGTGTACCCACGCCGGGTGGGTAAAGCAAATCATGGCTTTCACTGCTCGGCTTCCTTTCTTTCGCACTCCATTTTGCGCACGCGGTACTGCACATCCTCCAACAACCGGCGATTATCGCTAATCAGGTCGGCCAATACGCCGATGGCAAACAGCATTACGCCAATCATCAGCAGGGCCGAGCACAAAATCAGCGACTGCACATGGCCGCTGCCGCTGCCCGTGGCAATGAAAATCCACAGGAAGCGGATGCCCAGAATCAAACCCAGCGCAAAGAAAATACCGCCGATGATGCCAAAAAAACGCATGGGCTTGTACATGGCGAAGGAACGCAGAATCACCGACGAAGAACGCTTCATATAGCGCCACATGCTTTTGAACAGGCGGGATGGGCGCAGCTCCTCGTTGGTGCGGATGGGTACGCTGGTCATGGCGGTTTTGTTCCAGCCGGCCTGAATGATGGTTTCCAGCGTGTAGGTGTATTCGTTGATGACATTCAGCCGCAGAGCCGCCTCCCGGCTATAGGCGCGGAAGCCGCTGGGCGCGTCCGGAATATCCGAATTGCTGGCTACCCGCACCACCCAGCTGCCCAGGTGTTGAAACAGCTTTTTCTTTTTGGAAAAGTGTTCCGTCTGGTCAATGGGCCTTTCGCCAATCACAATATCCGCCTTTTCCTCCAAAATGGGCCGAACCAGCTTTTCAATATCCGCGCCGCAATACTGGTCGTCGGCGTCCGTATTGACAATTATGTCCGCCCCCAGGTGCAGGCAGGCGTCGATGCCCGCCATAAATCCGCGGGCCAGGCCCTTGTTCTGCTTGAAGGATACAATATGGTTCACACCCCAGTCGCGGGCTACCTGCACGGTTTCATCCCGGGAGCCGTCGTTGATAATCAGGGTTTCAATGGTATCGATTCCGTCGATGTGCTTGGGCAGATGATCCAGCGCCACGGTGAGGGTTTCCGCCTCGTTATAGCAGGGAATCTGGATAATCAGCTTCATTGGCAACGCCCCTTTAGTGCTCTTATGAAATAGCATAACAAACCAATGCTATCATAGCGTTTTTTGCTTTATCTGTCAATGCGGGCCGTTTTGCCGCGCTCTTTTCAAAATCAAAAAGGAGCCCGGCTTTCCATAATGGAAAGCCAGGCTCCTGCCAGAACCCGGCGGCCCGCAGGGGGCCGCCGCCGCAGCTCACGATTACTCCTGAGCAGACAGGTTCTTGTACTTGAGATACTTGGCCATGGCGTCGGCTTCGTTCTTGTCGAACAAATCCTGCGCCACATCGGGGAACATCTTGGCCAGAGACGCATAACGAGTCTCGCCCTTGATGAAGCTCTGATACTCGCCTTCCTTGGGCTCCTTGCTGTCCAGGGTCAGGGGGTTCTTGCCCTGCTCGGCCAGGTCGGGGTTGAAGCGGTACAGCGTCCAGTAGCCGCAGTCCACAGCCTTCTTGATCTCGGCCTGAGCCAGACCCATGTTGATGCCGTGGTTGATGCAGGGTGCGTAAGCGATAACCAGAGACGGACCGTGATAGGCTTCAGCTTCGGTCATGGCCTTGATGAGCTGAGCGGGGTTGGCGCCCATAGCCACGGTGGCCACATACACATAGCCATAGCTCATGGCCATCATGCCCAGATCCTTCTTCTTGGTACGCTTGCCGGCCGCGGCGAACTTGGCCACAGAGCCGGTGGGGGTGGACTTGGAGGACTGTCCGCCGGTGTTGGAGTACACCTCGGTATCCAGCACAAGGATGTTGACATCCTGGTTCTGAGCCAGCACGTGATCCACGCCGCCGTAGCCGATGTCGTAGGCCCAGCCGTCGCCGCCAAAGATCCAGAAGCTCTTCTTGGTCAGCAGATCGGCGTCCTCAATGACCTTGCGGGCCAGGGTGCAGGCTTCGCAGTCGCAAACCTTGCCGTTCTCAATCCACTTGGCTTCATACTCGGTGCCGGTAAGATCGATGCCGTCCTTGCAGGCCGCCAGCAGCCTCCGGCCGGCTTCCTTGGACTTCTTGCCGTCTTCCATGTTGTCCAGCCATTCCTGACCGGCTTCCTTGATGGCGGGCTGGCACCAATCCACGGCGATCAGGGCGCGCACGTTGTCGGCCAGCTTGGCGCGGCGCTGGGTGATGGCCAGCTGCATGCCGAAGCCGAACTCGGCGTTGTCCTCAAACAGGCTGTTGGCCCAGGCGGGACCATGGCCCTCGTCGTTGGTGGTGTAAGGGCAGGTGGGGGCGGAGCCGCCGTAGATGGAGGAGCAGCCGGTGGCGTTGGCAACGATCATGCGGTCGCCAAACAGCTGGGTAACCAGCTTCACATAGGGGGTCTCGCCGCAGCCGGCGCAGGCGCCGCTGAACTCGAACAGGGGCTTGAGAGCCTGGCTGTTCTTCACGGTGGCCACATTCTCGATGCCCTTCACTTCGGGCACGGTCATGGCGAACTCCCAATTCTTCTCTTCCGTCATCTGGGAAGCCAGGGGCTTCATTTCCAGCGCCTTCTCCTTGGCGGGGCAAACCTGTACGCAGTTGCCGCAGCCGGTGCAATCCAGCGGGCTCACCTGCATACGGTACTGCATGCCGGTGAACTCCTTGCCGGTGGCGGGCTTGGTCTTGTAGCTTTCGGGAGCGTTCTTCATGACTTCCTCGGAAGCATAGATGGGACGGATGCAGGCATGCGGGCAAACCAGAGAGCAGTTGCCGCACTGGATGCACTTGTCCACCAGCCACTCGGGCACGGTGACGGCGATGCCGCGCTTTTCAAACTTGGTGGTG
This sequence comes from uncultured Clostridia bacterium, assembly GCA_934621485.1. GTDB lineage: Bacteria > Bacillota > Clostridia > Christensenellales > Aristaeellaceae > Limiplasma. The sequence goes on along the minus strand of CAKTUS010000034.1, from coordinate 1,640 downwards.
CCGGTGGGCACAACGCCGGCGGGATCGAAGGCGCTTACGGGCAGGCTGTCGCCTTCCTGAGCCAGGATGGGCTCAACAAAGGTCTGGAAGTATTCGGTGGACTTCACCTTCACAGGCTCGGCGCCGGTGGTGGCGGTGGCCCAGCTTTCGGGCACGTCGATCTTCACCAGGCCGGAGATGGCGATGTCGATGGCGTCCCAATTCTTCTTAACGATAGCGTCGCCCTTCTTGCCGTAGGTCTTCTTGGCATAGGCCTTCATGTATTCGTCGGCCTTGTCATAGGGGATTACCTCGGCCAGCTTGAAGAAGGCGGCCTGCATGATGGTGTTGATGCGGTTGCCCATGCCAACCTTCAGCGCCAGGTCGATGGCGTCGATGTTGTAGAAACGGGCATGCTTCTTGGCCAGCAGCTGCTTCATCTTGGCGGGCAGCTTGGTTTCCATTTCCTCGGCGGTCCACTGGCTGTTCAGCAGGAACACGCCGCCGTCCTTCAGGCTGGACACCATGTCGTACTTGGTGACGTAGCTGGGGTTGTGGCAGGCCACAAAGTCAGCCGCATCGATCAGGTAGGTGGACTGGATGGGGGTCTTGCCGAAGCGCAGATGGCTTACGGTGATGCCGCCGGACTTCTTGGAGTCGTAGCTGAAGTAGCCCTGGGCGTACATATCGGTATGGTCGCCGATGATCTTGATGGAGTTCTTGTTGGCGCCAACGGTACCGTCGGAGCCCAGACCATAGAACTTGCAGCACACGGTGCCTTCGGGAGCGGCGATGACCTGCTCGCCCAGCTTCAGGTTGGTGTGGGTCACGTCGTCGTCGATGCCCACGGTGAAGTGGTTCTTCATCTCGCCGTCCAGGTTGTCATACACAGCCTTGACCATGGTGGGGTTGAATTCCTTGCTGCCCAGACCATAGCGGCCGCCCACGACCTGAATGTCGTTCCGGCCGGCTTCACGCAGCGCGGAGCAGATATCCTCGTACAGAGGCTCGCCCAGGGAGCCGGGCTCCTTGGTGCGGTCCAGCACGGCGATCTTCTTGCAGCTGGCGGGGATGGCGCTCAGGAAATGCTCCACGGAGAAGGGACGGTACAGGCGAACCTTGATCAGGCCCAGCTTTTCGCCCTTCTTGTTCAGGTAGTTGATGGTCTCTTCGATGGTCTCGCAGCCGGAGCCCATGGCGATAATGACCTTTTCCGCGTCGGGAGCGCCCACGTACTGGAACAGCTTGTACTCGCGGCCAACCAGCTTGGAGACCTTCTTCATGATCTCTTCCACAATGGCGGGAGTGGCGTTATAGAACTTGTTGGCGGCTTCGCGGTTCTGGAAATAGATGTCGGGGTTCTGGGCGGTGCCGGCCTGATGCGGATGCTCGGGGTTGAGGCCGCGCTCGCGGAACGCCTTCACCTTGTCCCAGGGAACCAGGGGCTCGATGTCCTTGTAGTCGATGGCGTCGATCTTCTGCACCTCATGGCTGGTGCGGAAACCATCAAAGAAGTGCAGGAAGGGCACGCTGGATTCCAGGGTGCTCAGATGAGCAACCAGGGCCAGGTCCATCGCTTCCTGAACGCTGTTGGAGGAAAGCATGGCAAAACCGGTCTGGCGGCAGGCCATCACGTCGGCATGATCGCCGAAGATGGACAG
>CAKTUS010000033.1 GCA_934621485.1 uncultured Clostridia bacterium | reverse complement strand
GGTTTCGGCTGCCTTGCGCAGCAAGGCTTTCCTTACGCTCTTTGCCGCCCGGCGAGCCGCAGGCGAGCAGGCAAAGAGCAATTCTCGGCAGAAAAGCTCGCCGCCTGGCGAGCTTTTTTGACGGCTTGAGGCCCGCGAAAGGTTTCTTTCGCGGGCCTGGAAAGGAGAAGCGCTTAGTCGTCCAAAGAGATGGTATTGATATCGATGGGGCCGTTCTTGCAGCGCTCCACAGCCTCAAAATAAATCTTCTCGGCAGATTTCCAGCCGATACCAAAGCGGTTGGCGCCCGCCTTGTACATCTTCAGCATGGTGTCCAGGTCGCGCACGCCGCCGGCAACCTTCACCTTGATGCGGTCGCCCACATGCTCCTTGATCACCTGCACATGATGCAGCGTGGTGGGCTTGGACTGGAAACCGGTGCCGGTCTTTACATAATCCGCGCCGCCCTCCATGCACAGGTCGCAGGCTTTGCGAATCTCGTCGTCGGTCAGGCACATGGCCTCGATGATAACCTTCATGGACTTGTCAGGCACGGCGGCGCGCACAGCCTTGATATCCGCCAGCACATCGTCGTAGCGGCCGGAACGCAGCCAGCCAACGTTCATGACCATGTCATGCTCGCCGGGATTCATGGTGTCAAAGTATTTGGCAAGGTATACCTTGGTTTCGGTGGATTCCTGGCCGGAGGGGAAGGCCAAAGATGTGCCGAACACGGTCTTGGTGCCCTTGAGACCTTCGGACAGCCGCGGGTAGTTGCAGGGCCAGCAGAAAGCGGTGCCAAAGTTGTACTTTTTGCAGATGTCAATCAGCTCTTCCACGTCCTCGGGAGTGCTGTCGATTTTCAATACGCTGGGGTCCATCATGTAAGCGATGTCCTCAATGGTAAGCAGGTCTTTTCTGTACTCTTTCATGGTATTTTCCCTCTTTTTGTTTTATTTATGTCGAGCCTGGCGGAAATCAGGTATGCAGTTCCGCAAGCTTGCCATACTTCTTACGACATTCCACAAATTTATTGGTATAAATTCTGTTGAACGCCACGCATCCCACGGGCTGCTGCCGAATCATCAGCTCTTCGCAGTTCATGCACTGGGTGCAATAGTGAATTTCGTCCTCGCGGCCCTCGGCCAGCTTTTTGGGCGTGAAGGGATCGGCAAAGGACTGACGGCCCAGACCGATCATATCCATCATGCCGTCCTCAATGCAGCGGCTGCCCATGGCGAACATGGAGGATTTTTCCGGCTCCACACACAGCAGCTTGTTCTTCTTACCGCGGAAGGAGGAAAAGTGGGAGCCGATGACCACGGTTTCGGGCTTCAAGTTCTTCTTGAGCAGGTTGGAGAAGTACATGTGCAGATAGGACAGATAGGGTTCGTCGCCAATGGCCTCCATATAGGCCATGCTGGCGTGCACATTGCCCAGCGACTCCACAAAGTAGGTTGCGCCGCGCTCCTCCAGGCCCTTGCACAGGTCGATGGTTTCCGTCATATCCATCAGGGGCGAGTCGGGCCCCGCAGATCCGCAGCCGCCGGGGAAGCCTTCCCAGCAGGACAGTTTGGAGCCCAGCAGGAAGTTTTTGTCGTAGCCGGTGGCCTTCTGGATGCGCTCCATCAGGTCAAAGGCAAACTGGCGGCGTTTTTCCCAGGGGCCGCCGTATTTCCAGTCGCGGTCGTTATAGGGCCGCAAAATCTGGGAACCCAGATAGCCGTGGCAGAATTTCAGATCGATGCCGTCCGCTCCTACCGCCTGCGTAATCTTGGCGGCTGCTCAAACTGCTGCATAATCTTTTCAATTTCTTCCTCGCCAATCAGGTCGCCCTCCAGGCCGGGCATTTGCTTGATGGTTACCCGGCGGGAAAACTCCGGCTCGCTGATTTCGCCGGAATGGGTCAGCTGGAACACGATGAGGGTTTCGGGGTTTACTTCCTTCAGCCGCTTGAAGAAACGGGCCAGGGCCTTTTCATTGCGGGGCATAATTTCCAGCTGGGTCTTGCGGGCGCGGCTTTCGTTGGTTACGGTAATGGCTTCCAGATCCACCAGGCCGAAGCCGCCGTCGTACAGCTTTTCATAGCGCTGATAGGTCAGGTCCGTCGGGTTGCCTTCCAGGTCGGAGTCCACGCACTCCATCGGCTGTGCAAAAAAGCGGTTGCTGCATTTACGGGGGCCAATCATAATTGGCTGTAGCAAGGTTTCTTTGTATCCCATAGGTTAGCGCTCCTTTCAGTTTGCGGCCCGCAGCGTTTCGCCGCTGGCAAGGGTCATAATGTTTTCTTCCGTCAGCATGTGGGCCGGCAGCTCGCCGGTGATCCGGCCCTCGTGCATAACGATGGCACGGTCGGCTACGCCAATCACCTCCGCCATTTCGGAGGACACCATCACAATGCTCACGCCCTCCTGCACCAGACGGTCCATCAGGGAGAAAATTTCGTACTTGGCGCCCACGTCAATACCGCGGGTAGGCTCATCCAAAAACAGGATGCGGCAGCCGGAGGCCAGCCACTTGGACAAAACCACCTTCTGCTGGTTTCCGCCGGACAGGTAACGGCAAATCTTGTAAACATCCGGCGCTACCACGCCCAGGTCGTCAAAGTACTTCTGCGCCAGCTGCTTTTCCTTGCGGCTGTTGACCACGCCGCGGGTGGAAATTTTGTCCAGAGCTGAAATGGCCACGTTGCGGCGAATGTCCTGGTTGAGGAACAGGCCCTGGCTTTTCCGGTCCTCGGTGGCAAAGCCGAAGCCGTGCTTCAGCGCCTTTTTGGGGTGCTTGATGGAGACGCCTTGCCCAAACACCTTCACCGTGCCGCCCAGGGTTTTGTCCGCGCCGAAGATGCCGCGCAGCACCTCGGTACGGCCGGCTCCCACCAGCCCGGTAATGGCCAGCACCTCGCCCTTGTGCAGCTGGAACGACACGTCGTGATACCGCTCGCCGGACAGGTGCTCCACATCCAACACCACCTCGTCGCTGTGCTGGCGGTGGCGGGGCGGATAGGTTTGGGACAGGTCGCGGCCAATCATGCTGCTGATCAGCCAGTCCTTGTTTACATCCGCAATGTTCTCATCGGCCACGTAGCACCCGTCCCGCAGCACCGTAACCCGGTCGCACAGCTCAAACAGCTCCTCCAGCCGGTGAGAAATGTAGATGACGGTGATACCGTCCGCCTTCAGCTGACGCACAATGCGGAACAAAATTTCAATTTCGGACTGGGTTAAGCTGGCGGTGGGTTCGTCCATGACGATGATTTTGGATTGGTAGGAAAGGGCCTTGGCAATGTCAATCATCTGCTGCTGGGCTACGCTCAGCTTGCGCACCGGTACCCGATAATCGGAAATGGCGCCGCCGCTCACATAGTCCAGATACTTTTTGGCAAAGGCGTTTTGCTCCTTCATTTTCAGAACGCCGCCCCGCTGAATTTCATGACCCAGCATCAGGTTTTCCACGGCGTTCAGGTCCGGAATCATGCTCAGTTCCTGATGAATGATGGATATGCCTGCGTCGATGGCGTCCTGGGGTTTCTTGAAGTGCATCTCCCGGCCGTCCAGGCGAATGACGCCTGCATCCGCCTTGTAGATACCGGTCAAAATTTTCATCAGGGTGGATTTTCCCGCGCCGTTTTCGCCAATCAGCGCGTGAATTTCTCCCTTTTGGATGCGCAGATCCACATTGCTCAGCGCTTTCACTTTGCTGAAGCTTTTGCTGATTCCCAGCATTTCGAGTGCGTATTCGCTCATATTCCGTCACCGCCTGCCCGTCAATCGTCCTGACGCTGAATCAGCACGGCCACCAGAATAACCACGCCCTTAATCAGCATTTGCAGGTTGGGATCAGCGCCAATGAGGTTGAGAATATTGTTCATGATGGTCATAATCAGCACGCCGGCCAGGGTGCAGGCCAGGTGGCCCTTGCCGCCGGACATGGCCGTGCCGCCAATGACAACCGCCGCGATGGCGTCCATGTCATAGCCGCTGGAGCCGTTGGGCTCGCCCACGCGCACGCGGGAGGCCAGCATGATACCGGCAATGGCCGCCGTCAGGCCGCACAGCACGTAGGCGGTAATCTTCACCCGCTTGACATTGATGCCGGACAGCCGGGCCGCCTCGTTGTTGCTGCCAACGGCGTAGATGCGACGGCCCAGCACCGTGCGGTGCAGAAGGAAGATGAAAATCGCCATCAGCACCGCATACAGAATCACGGTATAGGGGATGAAGCCCAAAAACAGCTCGGAACCAAAGCCCTTCCAGAAGGTTGTTACCTTACCGCCGGGCGCGCCATTGGTGTACAGGTAGGTAATGCCTTTGAGCACCTGGCCTACGCCCAGGGTAATAATAAAGGGCTCCACATTGCGCAAAACAATCAGACTGCCGTTGATAAAGCCTACCAGCGCGCCCATCAGCAGCACGGCCAGCACCAGGCCCAGGGCCATGCCGTCGTTACCAGCCTTCAGCATGGACTGGGATACGCGGGCAAAGATACAGGCGCTCAACGCCATTACGTAGGATACGGACAAATCGATGCCGCCCACCAGCAGGACCACCGTCATGCCAATGCTCACCACGCCCACGATGGACGCCTGCTTGAAGATGTTGGTGATGTTTTTGGCCGTGGGGAAGATGGCGGGGGACAGGATGGCGGATACAATAAACAGGAGAGTCAGCGCGATAAAAGGCGCTATGCCGGGCTTTTTAAGTACTTCCAGCGCCCTGTTCTCCCGCTGGAGGTCTTTGGTTACAGGCTGCTTTGTCATGGTCAGGCCCCCATTATTTGTACAGAATCTTGCGTTCCTTCACCAGCGGGCTTACCAGCACCTTGATAAGCTTCTGGTTCTGGCGCAGCTCGTGAAGCGCGGTTTCCAGTTCTTCCAGCGGCACGATCATGGAGATCATGGGGGTGGGGTCGATGCGGTTGTACTTCAGCAGGTTCAGCACGTCGCCCCAGTCGTAGCCAATGCCGGCGCAGCTGCCGCTGATTTTCTTTTCTCCCAGCACAAACTGGGCGGGAGGCAGGCTGGCGTAGTCGTCGTCGGCGCAAATGCCGAAGGACTCCAGCTTTCCGCCGCGGCGCAGCATCTTGAACGCCTGCTCATAGGTGCTGTGGTGGCCCACCGCCTCCAGCACATAGTCCGCGCCGATGCCGCCGGTCAGCTTCATCACTTCTTCCACAGGATCCACGCCGGTGGAAATGTCAATGACGTAGTCGGCGCACATTTCCTTGGCCATTTCCAGGCGCTCGGGGTTATCGCCCACCACGATGACGGGAGCCGCTCCGCGGGCCTTGGCCAGCGCGGCGTGCATAATGCCCAAACCGCAGCCGATGACCACCACGCTGCGGCTGATCATGCAGTCCATCTTGTGGGAAGCGTTCAGGCAGGCCGTCAGGGGCTCCACAAAGGCGGCCTTTTCATCGCTTACTTCATCGGGAACCTTGTAGATGTTTTTCCAGGGCACCTTGACATACTCGGCAAAGCCGCCGTCCGTGTGAATTCCGATTTGCTTGAAGGAAGAGCACAGCAGGGGCTCGCCGATGCGGCAATGGTAGCAGGTGCCGCAGGTTACGCAGATGTCGGCGGTTACACGGTCGCCAATCTTCAGGCCCTGGGCGTTTTTGCCCAATTCCTCAATGGTACCGAAAAACTCGTGGCCGGTGGTCAGGGGAATACAGGCCACCTCGTCGGCATACTTGCCGTTGTAGGAGCCCCAATCGGAGCCGCAAATGCCGCAATACTTTATCTTGATAAGCACCTCATCATCGTTAATCTGAGGGACAGGCACTTCCTTGAGCTCAAAATGGCGAACTTCCGTGAGAACCTGCGCGCGCATTGTTTTCATCTTCATACACTCCTTGACGCTATGGTAAAAAAAGAAAAAACGGCTTGCCCGCCGGCTGTGCGCCCCTTTGGCGCACAGCCGGCGGAGAAAGGAATTATTTGGTAAAAAGCTTGTCGTGACGGCCCTCGTAGGGGGCGTGAATCATCAGCGGTTTTAAGAACTCGATGGTCTTTTTGTCGCCGTCGGCCCGGCTCATGATGACGTCCTCGTGTTCGTAATTGAACGCGCCGTCATAGCCGGTCAGGTACAGTTCGCTGATCAGACGCTTCCAGTCTACATCGCCCCAGCCGGGAATCCGGAAGCGGAAGGAGCGGTCCAGGCGGCCCCAGCCGTCCTGCATGTACATGTTCAAACCGCCCTTGGCCAGGTTGTGGTACACAATTTCGCAGTCCTTGGCATGCACCAGGGCAATGCGGCCCCGAAGCTCATCCACAAAGGTCTGCACGTTGATGCCGCTGAACAGCACATTGGCGGGGTCCAGGTTGATGGCGAAGCTGGGGTGGTGATCCACAACATCCAGCAGGCGCAGGGTAGACTGCGTATCGTACACGATGTTGTTGGGATGGGGCTCAAAGGCTACTTTCACGCCGTATTCCTGGTACTTGTCAAACACGGGCACCCATTTTTCGGCGAAGCGTTCTTCCTCGTATTTCCAACCATTGGGTTCCGGCCAGTCATTGATGTGGCCATAGTTTTCCATACCGGAGAAAGCCACCACCGCGGTAGCGCCCAGCTCGGCGGCCAGCTGCGCGGAACGAACCATGCTCTCCTGGCCAAACTTGATACGCTCTTCCTTGGTGCCGTTGCAAATGGAATCCGTGGTGCCGCCATAGGGCCCCATGATGGGCCAGGAATCGGCGTGGTTGCTGAGGGAGGAAATGGTCATGCCATAGCTTTCCACCAGCTTTTTCAGTTCCTTGGCTTTGCCGCCCTTGAGCAGCTCTTCCGCATCCACCTGGCCGTTATCCACATAGCTGGGCAGCTCGACACATTCGTAGCCGTTATCCGCAGCAATTTTGATAACCTCTTCTACCGGCTTCTCGGAATAGTTGACAACGCAAAATCCTACCTTCATGGGGGTACTCCCTTCTAAAGCCTGTTTAGGGCTTGTGCTATTGCGAAAGAATCAATAGGTCCAGTCGTAGTCGTCGCCGTCTGCAATCACGTATTCGTCGTTGTTTTCAGCCGTTACGATGATAGCGTCCTGCAAAATGACCTGCTCGGCGGGGTCGGTGCCTTCAATGCACTGGATGGCCAGCTTCAGCGCATCCACGCTGGCGGCGCAGGGGAACTGGGTATAGCCGTAGCACTTGCCTTCCTTCACCAGCTTGGCAATGCCGTTGATGCCGTCGGCGTTAACGATGATGAAGTTGTCGCCTTCACGGCCGGCTTCCACGATGGCGTCGTAAGCACCCAGGGTCACGCCGCCGTCCTGAGAGATGATGGCGTCGATTTCGCCGGGGGCGAACTTGGTCAGCCAGTCTTCCATGACGCTCTTGCCCACGCTGACTTCAAAGTCGGTGTAGTTGCGGGCCACGATTTCGATGTTGGGATACTGAGAGAACACGGAGTCCTGACCGGCGCGCTGGCCGTTATCGGTGCCGCTGCCCGCCATGGAGTCCAGAGCCACTACCTTGCCCTTGGGTTCGCCGTACTTTTCGGTCAGCGCGTCCACAATCAGCTGAGCGCAGGCGGCGCCGTTCTTCTCGTCGGAATAGCCGATGAAGTGGGTGTATTCCTCGGTGGAGCACACACGGTCGAAAATGATAACGGGGATGCCCGCTTCATACGCCATTTCGATGCCGGCGTTCACGCCGTCCTCGGTGCAGGGGGTAATCAGGATGGCGTCCAGGTCCTGCTGAAGCAGGGTTTCGATATTGCCAATCATGGTGCTGGCGTCGTCGTGTGCATCGGTTTCAATGATTTCTACGCCCAGTTCCTTGGCCGCATCCATCAGCATTTCGCGCATCTTTACCCGCCAGCTGTTGGACACAGAAGCGTTGGCGAAGCCGATTTTGTAGCCTTCAGCCTGCGCGCACACGGCCAATCCGCATACCAATCCCAGTACCAGAAGCAGAGAAACGATTTTTTTGATCATTTTGGGTTCCTCCTTGTCGATTCAGACATCCGTCTGTTTTTCTAAAGCCTAGCACGCGTTTTTGTTTGTGTCAATATTGCTTTTCGTTTATTTTCAATATTTTTCGTTTTACATCATTTATTCGTGTAAAACGGTATAAAACGTTTGTTTTTCATTTCGTTTCTTTTTATTTTTTGATATTTTTTCGTTTTGACTTGACTTTTTGGTTTGCGTCCGTTATCATAACCCGTGAAAGAAAAGAAACAACGAAAAATTCACATTCGGAGGGACGTCCATGCTGAAGGTTGAACGCCAGCAGAAGATCAAGGAATACATGCTCACGCATAAGCGCGTCACAGTGGATGGCATCAGCCGCCTGCTCAAGGTAACCCCCGCCACGGTGCGCACGGATTTCAGCGAGCTGGAGCAGGAGGGCTATCTGGTGCGCTTTCACGGCGGCGCCACGCTGAATGTAATCGACTACAAAGAAGACGAAATCAACAACGCGCTGGGTGTAAACGCCGTGGAGCACGACGCCAAAAAGATGGAGGTAGGGGCGGCCGCTTCCCACCTGATTCATGAAAAAGAGTGGGTTTTCCTGGGGCCCGGCACAACGACTTACTACATCGCCAAGGCGCTGGCCCACCGCAACAGCATCCACGTGCTCACCAACAACCTGCTGGTAGCCAACGCCATGGGAAGCAGCCCCTCCTGCGAAATTCGCCTGCTGGGCGGCACCATTCATTCCGAAGGGCTGTATACCCAGCCAGCGGACCTTCACGCCGAGCTGAAAGGCATTTATCTGAGCAAGGCTTTCTTTTCCGTGGACGGAGTGGATGTGGTATCCGGCTACACCCTGTCGGACCCCAACGTGCCCGACCTTTTCAAAACCATCGGGACCAATTGCAGCGAAATGTTTATGGCCATCGACAGCACCAAGTATGGCCGCCGGGCCTTTATGAAACTGGAGAATCTTCATTTTCAGCACAGCGTTATCACCAATGAAAACACCCCGGAGCCTTTTTTGGAGTATTACCGCAATCACGGCATCCGGGTTTACACCAAGGCAGACGTAGACGAAGCATAAGGAGCGCTCCATGGAACATATCATCGCATACGATTTAGGAACCGGCGGCATCAAGGCATCGCTTTTCACCCGGGAAGGCTGTTCGCTGGCGGACGCCTTCTGGCAGTACGACACGCTGTTTCCCAAGGAAAAACACATGGAGCAGCGGCCGGAGGACTGGTGGCGCGGCGTGTGCATCACCACCCGGCAGCTGCTGGAAAAAACCGGGGTTTCCGCCTCGTCGGTGCAGGCCGTGGCCCTGTCCGGCCACAGCCTGGTGGCCGTGCCCTTTGACCGGGACGGCCGCCAGCTGCTGAACGCCGTGCCAATCTGGTGCGACATGCGGGCCGGCGATCAGGTTGCCCCCTTCTTCCGCAGCCTGTCCTACCAAGACTGGTATTCCGTTACCGGCAACGGCGATCCGCCGGAAACGTACACCGCGCTTAAGCTGATGTGGCACCGGCAGCATCAGCCGGATCTGTTTGCCCGGATTCACCGGATTCTGGGCTCCAAGGACTATATCAACTACCGCCTCACCGGCCGCATGTGCACCGATCCTTCCTATGCCTCGGGCTTCGGCGTGTTCAATTTGAAAAAGTGGGGGTATGAAGAACGCTTTATGCAGGCCGCCGGTTTATCCCGCAGCCTTTTTCCGGAAATCATTCCCTCGGACGGAGTGGTTGGCCGGGTAACGCCTCAGGCGGCTTTGGAAACCGGCCTGGCTCCCGGCACGCCGGTGGCCTGCGGCGCGGTGGATAACACCTGTATGGCCCTTGGCTCTACAGGGCTGGCGGAGGGCAGCGTATACACCTCTCTGGGCTCTTCCAGCTGGATTGCCGTAACCTCCCGCGAGCCCATCTTGGATGTGAAAACCCGCCCGTTTGTGTTTGCGCATGCCAGGAAGGGCTATTACACCTCCGCCGTTTCCATTTTTTCAGCAGGCAATTCCTTCCGCTGGGCCCGGGATAACCTGTGCCGCGACCTGAAGGCGGATGTGGACGCCTATGACCGCATGAATGAAATGGCCGAAGGCGTGCCGGCAGGCAGCAACGGCGTTTTGTTCAACCCCACCCTGGCGGGCGGCAGCGCCCAGGAGCCCAGCCCCAACCTGATGGGCGGCTTTATGGGGCTTACCCTGCGCAATACCCGGGAGGACCTGGTGCGCGCCGTGATGGAGGGCATCGCTCTGTCGCTGCGCAGCGCGCTGGATATTCTCAAGGAGCAAACCACGCTGCATGGCAGCATGCTGCTTTGCGGCGGCGGCAGCAAAAGCCGGGTGTGGCGTCAAATTTTTGCTGACGTTTACCACATGCCGGTTCTGAAAACCAATATTGACCAGAACGCCGCTTCGCTGGGCGCGGCGGCCCTGGCGGCCAACGCCTGCGGCCTGTGGCAGGGCTACGACCCAATTGCCGCCTGCCATCAGCCGGAGGATTTGAGCCGGCCCAGAGAGGCGCAGGCCGCCCGCTATGAGCAGCTGCTTTCCATCTACCGGCAGTGGACCGACGCCCTGGCCGGTTTGTCCGACCAGATGGCCCGGCTAAACGAAGCGTAAAAATTCAGAAAGAAAAGAGGGTTTCCTATGCCCGCCGATGAGAAAGGCGGTCTGAACAAAAGCCTGAAGCTGATTTTTGTTTATACCGTTGCCACCGGCTCCATTTTCACCTTTGTCAACTACTGGGATTCCGTCTTCTATGGTTACTGCGGCAAGGGCATGTTTCTGGCCTATGCGCTGATGACCCTGGCTATTTTGCCCGTGGCGCTGGTGTACAGCGAGCTGGCTTCTCTGTTCCGCACTTCCGGGGGAGAACTCATCTACAACACCGTCGCCTTTAACAAGCATATCGGTTTCCTGGCCGCCTGGCTCATTATGGCTGCCTGGATTTCTGTGCCTCCGGCGGTGGTAATGGCCATCATGACCTGGCTTGGCAAAACCTTCCGCCTGCCTATCAGCCCGGTATGGCTGGTATGCGGCGGGGCGGCGCTGCTGGTTCTTTGCTTTGTCATGAGTTTGCAAAACGTGCAGTTTTTGGTGCGGGCGCAGGCGGTTATGCTGTTTTGCAACATTGCCTGCACGCTGATAACCGGCTTTGCACTGCTGTTTTCCGGCCAGTGGCGGCTCGCCAACCTGAACGGCCTTTTTACCACAACCCTGGATAGCATCAACGGGATTCCCGGCTGGGTGATTGGCATGGCGCTGTTGATTTGCTCTTATTTCGGCTTTGAAACCGTTCCGCAAATGGTGGAGGAAGGCGACTTTCCCATCAAAAACACCAAGAAAGCCATTTGCGGTTCCATTGTTACCTGCGGAGCGATTTACGTATTCTACTACTTCTGCGTTGCAGGCATGAACGGCCTGGACGCGGTTTTCCAAAACGGCGCGCAGGATGGGTTCTTGACCATTACGCTGATGCAGCGGCAGCTTGGATGGACCGTTTGGCCCATTCTGATCGGCCTGGTGTCCTGCCTGCTGGGGATGAGCGCGGCGCTGCTGGGCTTTTGGATGTCCGCGGTGCGCATGCTGTACTCCATGAGCAAAAAGAACTTCCTGCCATCGGCCTTTTCCCGCCTGAACCGCCATCAGCAGCCCTTGCTGCCCAACATTTTTCTCCTGGCGCTGTCCCTGCTTTTTATCATTTTGCAAAACGCCGGCACCTTCATGAACGACTTTTTCAACCTCATGTCCTTTGGCTGCGCCTGCGCTTATGCCCTTACAATGGTGTCCGCCATGCGGATTCATCACAAATATCCATCCTGGAAGAGCGACAATGCCGTTCGTGGCGGCGACGCCTTCCGCCTGCTGGCCATGCTGGTGGCGCTGGCCATCACCTACTTCTGCACCCTGGGTCAGGGCATAGGGTCGTGGATTTCCTTTGGCGTGTACCTGGGAAGCGGCGTTGCGCTCTGGCTGTGGATGGTTTTGGTTTACTGGAAAAAGCACGATGTTGTTATTGACACGCCGGAGGGCCCTAAGCGCTATTGAGCCCGCCGTGCTGACAAAGAAAGGAGATTGGATTTCAAATGAAAAAGCTGGAGGGAAAAGTTGCTTTGATCACCGGCGCGGCCGTGGGCCTGGGCGAGGGTATCGCCACCGCCTATGCCAAATACGGCGCCAAGCTGTGCATGGTGGACCTGTCGCCCCAAGTGGAAAAAACCGCGCAGCGGCTAAGAGAGGAATACGGCGCGCAGATTGTAACCGTGGTGGCCAACGTAGCCAAAAAGGACGACATGCTGGCCGCGGCCGCCAAGGCAGCCCAGACCTTTGGCGAAATCAACGTGGCCTGCTGCAACGCCGGCGTGTGCCGGCTGGCTCCCTTTGAAGAAATGAGCGATGAAATCCGCGATTTCCACATCGACGTGAACATCAAAGGCGTGTGGAATACCTGCCAGGCCGTGATCCCCTATATGCTCAAGCAGGGCGGCGGCAGCATCGTTATCGCTTCCTCTGTGACCGGCGACATCGTGGCCGATGCGGGCGAAGCGGCCTATGCCATGAGCAAGGCCGCCTTGGTGGGCCTCACCAAGTGCCTGGCGGTGGAATATGCGGGCCGCAACATCCGCGTGAACTGCTCTCAGCTGGGCTACGCCCGCACCCCCATGGTGGAAAAGATGGCGGTGGAATCCAATCCGGAGGACCCGGAAAGCGCCATTGCCGATATCGCCCGCGGCGTGCCCATGAAGCGCCTGGCTAAGCCCATTGAAGTTGGCGAGTTGTTTGCCTTCCTGGGCAGCGATGAATCCAGCTACCTGACCGGCTCTCAGGTGGTCATTGACGGCGGCAGCACCCTGCCGGAAACCATGAGCATTGGCACCAACTGATACGCAGAAAGGATTTACCACATGACGATATTGGAACAGGAACTGCGCGCCTCCGGCTGGATTCACAGGCCGCTGCCCCTTCATGAGGAGCGATCCCTGGAGGCGGAGGGCCAGAAAAAGGCGGTTGTGCGCAGCCGCTCTCTCCCGGCGGAGCGCTGGACCGCCAGCGGCGAATGTACGGTAGCCGTGCAAAACGGACAGATGGAGATTACCGCGCCCTTATTTCATGACCGCCGGCCCCGGGGCGACCTGGAGCTGGGCGATTGCGCCGGCTACGGCGGCTTTGGGGCGGACTGCGCCGTTAACCGGGAAAGCTGGGAGAACTACAATCGGGTCTCCTTCAGCCTGAAGGTGGAAGCGCTGGGCGTGCGCAAAATGTGCGTTCGGCTGTGCTTTTGCAACGACGGCGCCGTCAAGCTGCCCGACCCTTATTTCCGCGACGGTTTTCACGCCATCAACGCTGTTATCGGCCAGGAAATGCGCGTTAGCGTGGAAATTCCCACCATGCCCCGCGATTGCATCACCAAAGTGAGCGTGTCCTTCTATGGCGGCGGCTGCGAGGCGGACGCCGCCACCGGCAACTGGGTGAAAGCCACCGTGAAGGACTTTGTCCTGGAACAGATTGAAAATCCGGAAGTGGCCATCGGCTGGCAACCCAGCGAGGACAGCGTTGTTTACTGTTTCTCCGGCTACCGCCCCAAGGCGCCCAAAACGGCTCTGGTTTTGGGCCATGCCGGCGAACCGTTCCAGGTAATCGACGCTGACGGCGTTCCTGTTTTCCGGGGAGAAATTCGCGAAACCGGCTTTCACAACCTGAGCGCGCTGGATTTTTCGCCGCTGCAAACCCCCGGCCGCTATCGTCTGCAAGCCTTCGGCCGGCAAACCGACGTTTTTGCCATCGATGAGGACATTTGGCTGCCTTCCGCTTGGAAAATCGTGAATTTCCTGTTTTGCGAACGGTGCGGTTATCCGGTGCCGGGAATTCACCAGACATGCCACCGGGACGTGGTGGCCAGGCATGATGGCAAAAGCTTTGTCTTTAACGGCGGCTGGCATGACGCCGGCGACCTGTCCCAGCAGCTGATTCAAACGGCGGAGGTAACCTGGTCTCTGTTTGAACTGGAGGCCGCCCTGCCCGAGAGCCAGCAGGATTTGCGCCTGCGAGTGCAGGAAGAGGCGCTGTGGGGCCTGGACTATGTGCTGCGCAGCCGCTTTGGCGACGGCTACCGCGCCACCAGCGTTGGCACCAACATGTGGAGCCAGAACCTGGTGGGCGACGCGGACGACATTACCGCCCGCATGCACAATAACGCCTATGAAAACTTCCTGTGCGCCGCCGTGGAGTGCTTTTGCGCCATGCGGCTGCAAAAAAGCGATCCCGGCCTGGCCGCCGTCACGCTGAACTGCGCCAGGGCGGACTTTGGTTTCGCCAAGGAGCGCTTTGCCCAAACCGGCTTCAGCGAGCGCCCGCCCATCTATTGGGAGCACAGCTGGATGACGTCGGAAAGCGCCTTCAAGGCCACCATCGCCCAGGCTGCGGCCCTGTTGTACCAGGCCACCGGCGACAGCCGGTATCAGGAGGACGCGGCGGAGGCGCTTCGCTATGTGCTGTCCTGCCAGCACGCCCAGCCCGCAGGCCCTCATTTCCCGAATGGCGGGTTCTTCTATCGCAACCCGGATCGCCGGGCCATTGTACATTTCAGCCATCAGGCGCGGGATCAAATCTATGCTCAGGCCCTGACCGGGGCGCTGGAGGCCATGCCCCATCATCCCGATGCGCCGCTTTGGCTGGACGCCCTCAAGCGCCATGCCGACTACCTGCGGCGATTGATGAGCTTTGCCAGCCCCTACGGCATGATTCCGGCGGGGTTATACCGCCTGGAGGAAACGCAGGATGAGGAAAGCTTCCGCCGGCAGCACCTGGAAACCGGCGAGGAGGCCTTCCAGCGCTATGAAAAGCAGCTGAACGCCGGTGTGAATGTAGGCGACGGATATTATCTGCGCCATTTCCCCGTATGGTTTTCCTTCAAGGGCAACAACGCGGTCATGCTGTCCATGAGCAAGGCGGCGGCTCTCTGCGCCCGAACGCTGGGGGACAACGACCTGCTTTGGGCCGCTGAAAAGCAGCTGGCCTGGAATATTGGCGTCAATCCCTTCCGGCAGTCGCTCATGTATGGCGAAGGACAGCGCTACGCCCAGCAGTACGCCGCCATGTCCGGAGAGGCTACGGGCGAATTGCCTGTTGGCGTGCAAACCCTGGAGGATGAAGATGCGCCATACTGGCCTCAGATGAACAACGCCACCTACAAGGAAGTATGGACCACCCCGGCCGGGCGTTGGGCGTCCATTCTGGCTGAATTGTATCTGTGATGTAAAACGGTCTATTGTTTTTCCGACTCGTTTTTCCTATTTTCGACCAAAAAGCGCGCTTTCACCGTTTTGCAAAGCACGCTTTTTGGTCGTTTTAGTTTTTGCAGGTATAATTTGTGACAAAAAATTCCGAATACGACTTGACACGCAAGGAATATTCCGTATAATAAGAGCATAACGTAAACCGGTTAACAAATGATTGGATGGGATATTCATGATTTTAGCCATTGACCAGGGCAGTTCCAAAACCCAGTCCCTGATTGGTGATGAAACGGGCCGTATCTATGGAACCGGCCTTGCCGAGGGAGCCTGCCACTTCATGGTGGGGATAGACAAGGCCATGGCCGCCGTTCGCTCCTCCGTGCAAAACGCTTTACAGGAGGCCGGCGTAGGGCTGGACCGCATCAATCGCGTCAGCGCGGGCATGGCGGGCGCCAACTGGCCCGATGAGTTCCGGTTGCTGACCGACGCGCTGGAACGGGAGTTTTTCCCCGCCCGGGCCACCGTATACAACGATTGCGTGCCGGCTCTGTACGCCGGTACGCAAAGCAACAACGCCATCATTCTCTGCGCCGGCACCTCCTTCAACGCGGCGGTGCTGAAAGACCGCCGCCTGATATGGATTTACAATAACTATATCGAGCGGGCAGACGACGGCGGTAAGGGTTTGGCGGACCGGGCGCTGGAAGGGGTTTTCCGCTCGGTAACCGGCATGGGGCCTCAAACCAGTCTCACCCAGCGGGCGCTGGACTTCTTTGGCTACGATGAGGTGCTTCCCCTGATGCTGGATTTTTCCAGGGGATGTATCCAAAAGCCGGTCAAGGATTTTGCCATCGCCGTGGATGAAGAAGCGATGTCAGGCGACACGGTCGCGCTGGAAGCCCAGTACCATTTCGGCGTTTCCGTCAGCCGCTACGCCACGGCCGCCCTGAGGAAATACGACCTGACCAGCCAGTCCACCGATATTGTGCTCAGCGGCGGTATTTTCAAGGCCCGCTCACCGGTGATGGTAGACGCCATTCGCGCCCAGGTGCACCGGATATCTCCCGGCTCCCGGATTGTGGAGGCGGTGTTCGAGCCGGTGGTCGGCGCGCTGGAGCTGGCGCTGGACGCAAGCTGCCAGCAGGAATGGCGTCCCGTCCTTTCCCGCTCGGCTCAGGCGTTTTCGCTGGTGCGATTTTGAGATACGGAGGTGTTTTGCAATGGTTCATCGGAAAAAATCGGTCTGGCAACGGTTTTGGGAGCAACGGTATTTGCAGTTGTTTGCGCTGGCCGGTATTGTTTTCATTCTCATTTTTTACTATGTGCCCATGTCCGGCTTGCTCATGGCCTTCAAAAAGTACAAAATTCAAACGGGCTACGCCGGTATTTTCACGGCGGAATGGGTGGGGCTGAAGTGGTTCAAAGAGTTTGTCACCGACTACAACTTTCCGCTGCTGCTGAAAAACACCCTGGGCATCAGCATCCTCAAAATGCTGTTTACCTTCCCGGTTCCGCTGTTTTTGGCCATTCTGCTCAGTGAAACCCGCAACCGCGCCGTCAAGCGCCTGGTGCAAACCGCCAGCTATCTGCCTTACTTCATCAGCTGGGTGGTGGTGGCCGGCTTCTGTCTGCAATTTTTCTCCACGCAGGACGGCGTTATCAACAAGGCCATCGTTGCCTTGGGCGGCGAGCCCAAGTACTTCCTTTCTTCTCCGGATTACTTCTGGGGCATGGCCGTTGGCACCGGCATCTGGAAGGAAATGGGCTGGTGGGCCATCATCTTCCTGGCTGCCATTACCGGCGTGGATCCCACCCTGTACGAGGCGGCCATGATTGACGGCGCGGGCCGCATCAAGCGTATCTGTCACATCACGTTGCCCTCCATTGCGCCCACCGTTACCGTCGTCCTGATTTTGGCCATCGGCAACCTGCTGGGCGGCGGCCTGGGCGGCTCCACGTTTGAGCAGTGCTACCTGCTGGGCAACACCGCCAACCGCGCTGCCTCGGACATCTTCCAAACCTACAGCTTCCGCATCGGCCTGTCCGAGGGGCGCTATGCCTACGCCACGGCCATCGGCATGATTCAATCCGTGGTGTCCGTCATTCTGGTATTCAGCACAAACGCCGTATCCAAATCCGTCACCGGCAACGGCCTGTTCTAAAAGGAGGCGCGCCCATGAAAAAGAAAAACCTGAACCGCATCCGGCGCACCACTGAGGACCGGGTTGTGGATACCGTTATCTACATTCTGCTGGCCATCGTGTTTTTCATTTGCGCCTATCCGTTCTGGTACGGGCTGGTGCTGTCGCTCAACGACTCGGTGGATACCGCCCGGGGCGGCATGTACTTTTGGCCCCGGGTGTGGACGCTGGATAATTACCTGAAATTCTTCCGCGACGATACCTGGCTGAGGGCCTTCCTGGTTTCCGTGGCCCGCACGCTGTGCGGCAGCGTGATCACCACCGTGTTCACCATGCTGGTTTCCTACGGCCTGAGCCATGAAAAGCTGGTGTTCCGCAAGGCTTACATGAGCATCATCATTTTCAGCATGTATTTCAGCGGCGGCTTGATTCCCTTCTATGTGCTGCTGAAAAACCTGGGCCTGCTGAACTCCTTCCTGGTCTACATCATTCCCCCGGCGCTGAACACCTTCTTCATTTTCATTGCCATCACCTTCTTCAACGACATTCCCGAGGCGCTGAAGGAAAGCGCCAAGCTGGACGGCGCAACGGAAATGCGCATCTTCCGCTCGATTATCATGCCCATTTCCCTGCCGCTGATGGTCACCATTCTGCTGTTTTCCGCCGTGGGCCAGTGGAACGCCTGGTTTGACTCCGCCTTCTACGTTACCAATAAGCAGCTTCGCACCCTGGGCTACATGCTGATGGAAACCATCAATCAGGCCAACGTGCCCTCCAACGCCGTGGCGGCGGCTCAGGCTGCCGCCAGCGCCAAGGTAGACCCCCTGGCCGTGCGCGTAACCGCCATGATGATTTCCGTGATTCCCATTCTGGCTATATATCCTTTCCTGCAAAAGTATTTTGTTACCGGCCTGACCATCGGGTCGGTCAAGGGATGATATTTGCGCTTGCGCGCAGATCGATAGAAAAAACTTCACAACGTCAAAGGAGGAACCCACACATGAAAAAGCGCATTGCTCTGGCACTGGTTCTGACCCTATTGCTGGGCCTGGCCGCGCCCGCCCTGGCCGATACCGAACTGACGGTATGGCTGAACCACACCTGGTACCCCACCGATGAGTTCATCGGCATCATTCCCGAAACCATTCGCGAAAAAACCGGCACCACTCTGCTGCCCACCCGCGCTGTGGACGACAGCCAGCTGGGCCTGATGATCGCCTCCGGCGACCTGATGGACCTGACCTTTACCGACAAGGAGCTCAGCCGCCTGTCCAGCCCCGAGCTGTGCTACTCCTACAACGAGCTGATTGAAAAGTACTGCCCCGACTGGCAGCCCGATCCGGTGGCCATCGCCAACGCCTCCGCCTACTCCACCGACGGCAACTACTACTTCCTGTTCAGTCATGCCTTTACCACCGAGCAGTGGCGCAACGCCTCCGCCGGCGTGCCCAGCTTCGGCACCCTGTGCTATCGTCAGGACATTGCTCAGGAGCTTGGCTTCGACCCCACCCAGTTTACCAAAATCGAAGAGCTGGACGCGCTGTACGCCGCCGTGCATGAAAAGTATCCCGATATGGAAATCATGTGCTACGGACCCGTAACCGGCCTGCAGTACTTCCAGGCCATGTACGCCATCACCCCGCACACCGACTGGCTTCAGGCGGCCGACGGCACCTATCAGCACATCATTAACAGCGACAACTTTGAGCGCATGACCCGCAAGCTCAACGAGTATTACCGCCTAGGCTACATCAACCCCGACAGCTTCGCCTATGACGAATCCACTGCCGACGGCAACTTCTATTCCGGCAAAACCTTCTCCTATGTGAACTCCACCCAGGGCTACGCCCGCACCTTCACCACCATGGGCCGTGAAGCCACCGGCAACGAGAACTTCCTGGTGCTGGAAATGAACCCGCTGGGCGAAGAAGCCTCCTACCGTCTGGCCAACCTGGGCTGGTGCGGCACCTTCATCTCCCGCAGCTGCAAGGATCCGGAAGCCGCCATCAAGCTGATGCAGTACCTGTTCTCCGACGAGGGCGCCATGCTCACCATGTGCGGCCGCGAGGGCATTGAGTACACCCTGGACGAAAACGGCGTGCCCGTGTTCAGCCAGGAGTGGATTGACGCTACCGCTGACGAAGAAACCTTCGCCACCAAGTACAACACCAACTTCTACTTTGGCACCACCGGCCTGATTGAGGCTATCAGCCGCACCTGCACCCTGCCTCAGGAATATCAGGACACCTACGCCAAGATTCGCGAGCGCATTGTGTGCGAACCCTGGTACACGCTGGCCGAGCCCAAGGATCCCGACAGCGACGAGTACGTTATCGCCGCCAAGCTGAAGGATATGCTCAAGACTTGGACCTCCACCCTGATCCTGTCCGACAGCGAGGAAGCCTTTGAAGCCAACCTGACCGCCCTGCGTGACAACGCCCAGAAGGCCGGTTTGGATGAACTGACCGCGTACATGAACGTGGAAATCCCCGCCAAGAAGGCCCTGTACGAATAAGTCGAAAGCCAAACGGGGCGCGGCCTGACGGCCGCACCCCACAGGCCGCCAAAACCCTATAGGGGAGTGCGCGCCTGCGAACAGCGCTGCGCTGGTTCGCGGGAAAAACAGGGTGGTGCCAGGCTTAGGGGCGGAGCCCCTAAAACCCCGGCAGGAAGCAGTGCCTCCACTTTTTTTGACGGCCTGATCGGAGGGCTGCGGCCCTTCGATATCACCCGGGGTTCCTCGCCAGACTGCGGGACGCGGTCTGGCGAAGAACCCCGTTTTTCAAAGCAATGCAAAAGGAGATGCTCAGGATGCTACGACCCGTCCGGATCGCCATTATCGGCGCAGGAAGCTCTTACACTCCGGAATTGTTGGACATGATGGGGCAAATGCGCGACAAACTGAAGGTTGCGCAACTGCGTCTCCAGGATGTGGACCCTCGCCGTCTAAGCATCATGGAAGGCTTCACCCGCCGCTTTCTGGCAAACATCGGCCTGGAAGTAGAGGTGTCCTCCACCCTGGACCGGCTGAAAGCCATTGACGGCGTGGATTTTGTGATCACACAAATTCGCGTAGGCGGCAACCAGGCCCGGGTCAATGATGAAAAAATCCCCCTCAAGTACGGCCTGCTGGGGCAGGAAACCACCGGCGCAGGCGGGTTTGCCAAAGCCCTGCGCACCATTCCCGTGATGCTGGACATTGCCCGGGACGTAGAACGGGTGAACCCAAACGCCTGGATCATCAACTATACCAACCCCACCGGCATTGTGGCCGAGGCGGTTACCCGCTATACCAAAGCCCGTTTCATTGCCCTGTGCGGCGGCGGTCGTCACCCGGGCAACATGCTGTATAAAACCTACGGCATCACCCACGACCGGGTGCGCTATGAGTATTTCGGCCTGAATCATTTCAACTTCAGCTACAATATCACCGTAGACGGGCAGCCCATTTCCGACGAGCAGTGGCGCGGCATTGCCCAAACCTGCGGCGTAAACCCGGAGCTGACAGTAAAAATGAAGCTGCTGCCCAGCCTGTACCTGCCCTATTACCACAACCGCACCCATAAGGTGGAAGCGCTGAAGCAGGAGCCCAAAACCCGCGGCGAAACCGTGCTGGAAATTGAAAAGGAGCTGTTCGCTCAATACGCCGACCCGGCTGTATGCACCAAGCCGGAGCTGCTGAGCCGGCGCGGCGGCGGCGACTATGCCGAAATGGCGCTGGGCGTAATTCGCGCCATTGCCTACAACGACGACACCTTTGCCGTGTGTAACGTGCCAAACGGCGACGCCATTCCCTTCCTGCCCCGCGAGGCGGTTGTTGAAACCGCCTGTATGGTAAACGCCACCGGCGCAACGCCCATCACCTTCAGCTGTTTCCCGGATAGCGTTCGGGGCCTGGTGGCCGCGGTGAAAAGCTATGAATCGCTAACGGTGGAGGCCGCCGTGGAGGGAGACCGGGACAAAGCCCTGTTCGCTTTGCTGGCCCATCCCCTGGTGATGGATTACGACCTGGCAAAGCCCATGCTGGAGGAGCTTTTGAACGCCAATCGCCGCTTCCTGCCCGCCTTTTTCCCCGAAACGCGCTAAGAGTCCGACCGTCCTTTCATTCCTCGATTGACAAACCGTCATGTTTTGAGCTATGATAAGCCAATCATCGGTAAAACGGTTTATCAGAACGGAGCGATTGTGTGAGTACTACCATCAAGGACGTGGCGGAACGGGCGGGGGTTTCCAAGGCATTGGTATCCCGTTATCTGAATGGCAAACCCGGCGTGAGTGAAAAATCCCGCGAAAAAATCAACGGAGCCATCCAGGCCCTGAATTACACCCCCAACGCCCTGGCGCGGTCGCTGGTAACCCAGAAAACCTACAGTATCGGCGTGCTTTTGGAATTGATGGACGACGTGGCCGTATCCCTGCTGCGCGGCCTGGAAACGGGCGCACAGCAGGTTCCCGGCGGCGACAGGTACACGCTGTTCTACACCAGCTCTTTTGGCGATGTGGAGCGCAAAAAGCGCCAGCTCACCTATCTGACCCAGGGCCGGGCGGACGGCGTTATCATCTTTGGCTCTCAGGTGTGCAACGATGATTTAATCATCCACCTTTCCAAGACCCATTTTCCCTTTGTACTCATTGAAAACGATCTGAGCGCTGCTCAAACGGATCGTATCGTCATCGACAATGTGGGCGGGGCGTTTACGGCAACCCAGCACCTGATTCAGCACGGTCATCGGAAAATTGCGCACATTGCGGGAAATATGAACCTCAAAATCACCATGGACCGTATGCAGGGGTATATCAACGCCCTGCAATACCACAGCCTGCCGGTAGACCGCAACCTGATTGCCTTTCCCGACTTTTCCTTCCTGCCGGAAAACCAGCGGCAGCCGCTGGGCTGGGAGGATGTGTTTGTGGAGCAGGGCTATGTGGAAATGAAGCGTATGCTGAAAAAAGGGCTGGTTCCGGAAGCGCTGTTCGTACCCACCGACTTTTTGGGCTTTGGAGCCATGCGCGCGTTGGAAGAAGCGGGTCTGAGCGTGCCCGAGGACGTGTCCATCATTGGGTTTGATAACGAACTGGGCAAGGCGGGACGGTTGGGTATGCGGCCCATTACCTCCATGCAGCAGCCGATGGAGGAAGCGGGCTATCAGGCCGCTCAGCTGTGCCTGCGCAGGGTGGAGAACCCCTGTAAGGAAACCGAGCGCATCGTGCTGCAAACGCATTTTCAGGATCACGGCACCGTTATTACAAGGAACCGGTAGGCTCAAAAAACGCTTGGGTTGTGAGCGCCCGCAAGCGTCGCCGCGCGGGTTCATGGAAAGCGGAGGAATTTTGTTCCGCGGCCGTCTCAGGCGCCGCTGTGTCAAAGCCTCGCCTTGGTTGAGCCCTCCCTCCGGCAAGCGCCAGGGGGCATCGCCGCGTCTGCGCCGCTGCGTTTTAAGCGCTCTGAGCCGGTAAGGTTTCGTCTGTTCAAAAGCATCATCCCTTACGCCTCTGGCCGTATGGCCTGTTTTGCGCTGCCCATTTTAGACTCCATATTTGTCAAGAAAGGAAAAATCAATATGGTTACAATGCTGGATTGTATTCGCCGGGTTCCTCAGCGAATGGAATGGATGCTGAATCATCTTTTGGAAATCACTCGCCCCATGGAGGAGGCTTTTGCCAGCCGCGCCGCCCAGTGGAACGAGATGGTATTCATCGGCTGCGGAAGCTCCAACACAGCGGCCCTCACCGCCCGCTATCCCGCTCAGCGGTTGGCAGGCATCCGCGTAACCCCGGTTTTGCCCGACGAGTTTATCGATCAGCAGGCGGTGCGCAACCCCAACGCCCTGTATGTGTTCATCTCCCATACCGGTACCAGCGTGCTGACCCGCAACGCCCTGTACGAAGCCAAACGCCTGGGGTATGATACGGCCACCGTGTCCGAAGCGGCCACCACCCCCATCGCTCAGGAGGTGGACGCCTTCTGGAACCAGGGCTGCGGCCCGGAGGAATACCCCATGCACACCCTGGGCTTTAGCACGGCGGCCCTGAGCCTGGTGCTGATGGGCCTGTGGGTAGGCGAAAAAAACGGTTCGCTGACCCCGGAACGAAAAAACGCTTTCTTTGACGACATGCGCAAAACCGCTTCTCAAATCGGCCCGGTCATCGACCAAACCCTGACCTGGCTGGAAAAGGAGCGCCGCCAGATGCTCATGTCGGATTGCCTGGTATTCACCGGATCCGGCGCGCTGTGCGGTATCGCCATGGAATCGGCGGTTAAAATGTGGGAAACGCCTCAGCTGATCACCCTGGCCTATGAGCTGGAGGAGGGCCTGCACGGCGCGAATTACGGCTATACCCAGCGCCACTGCGTCATTGTGCTCAACGACGGCGGCAAGGACAGCCCAAAAGCCCGTTCCCTGGCGGCCTTCATGAAAAATGAAAAGCACAACGGCTATCTGATTGGCGCCCACCCCCTGGATGAGCACGATCTTTCCTTCGATTGTTCTTCCGATTTGAACTGGCTGGTGTTTGCCGCCGTAACGC
This sequence comes from uncultured Clostridia bacterium, assembly GCA_934621485.1. Classification (GTDB taxonomy): domain Bacteria; phylum Bacillota; class Clostridia; order Christensenellales; family Aristaeellaceae; genus Limiplasma. The sequence continues at coordinate 3,070 of CAKTUS010000033.1, read as the reverse complement.
AAACCATGTCCTACCATCTGGCCGTGTCCCTGGGCCGCGACCTGTTTGCTCCCCATGACAACCGGGTTATGTACAGCTACTTTGACACTCACAACGAGATTGGCGGCAAGCAGCACTACAACACCGCCGTCCCCACCCTTCCATAAATAATGCAGCCGTCCCTTCAGGCGGATATGGTTCATGAAAAGCCCCTCAAAGCATTGCTGCGCTTCGCCGTGCCGTTGCTGCTGGGCAATGTGCTCCAGCAGCTGTACAATATGGCCGATTCCATTGTGGTGGGGAACCTGATTGGCAGCGCTGCCCTGGCGGCCGTGGGCACCAGCGGGCCGCTGGTACAGCTGCTGCTGGGCTTTTTCATGGGCTTGTCAACAAGCGTGGGCATCCTGGTAGCTCACGCCGTAGGCGCCGGTGATTCCGAACGGCTGCAACGGCTGCTGCGCACGGGGCTGAGCCTGGGGCTGCTTTCCGGGCTGGCGCTGGGCGTCCTGGGCATTTGCGCCTCGCCCTGGCTGCTGCGGCTTTTGAACACGCCGGACGAGGTTTACGCCATGGCCTGCGACTATATGCGCATTACCATGGGCGGCGTGGTTGCCTCGCTGCTGTTTAACATCATCAACGGCGTTTTGCAGGGCCTGGGCAACACGCGCACGCCGCTGATGATTTTGCTGGTTTGCAGCCTGACCAATGTGGCGCTGGATTTGCTGTTTGTTGCGACGTTTCATATGGCGGCGGACGGCGTAGCTTTGGCCACGGTCATCGCCCAACTGCTGTCGGTGCTGCTCGGCCTGTGGTGGATGCGCCGGGCCGGGCTGAGCCTTCCGCTTCGTCCGCAGGCGTGGCGGTGGTCGCGCTGCGAAATCAGGGAGCTGCTTCGGCTGGGCTTTCCCGCCGGCGCGCAAAACGCGCTGGATTCCATTGGCAACCTGCTGGTGCAGGGCATCCTGAACAGCTTTGGCGCGGTGATCATGGCGGCCAATATTGCGGTTATCAAGGTGGATTCCTTTTGCACTATGCCCATGATGACCTTTGCCTCCGCCACCACCGTGTTTGTGGGGCAGAATCTGGGCGCGGGGCGGCCGGAGCGGGTCAGGCAGGGAATAAAGCTGTCGCTGCTTCTGTCGCTGGCTATGTCGGCGGCGGTTTCACTGCTGCTGCTCACCTGCGGCCCGGCCATGCTGCGCCTGTTCACCCAGGATGCGGCGGTGGTGCAGGCCGGAATGGACAAAATTCGGATTCTGGCTCCCTTCTATGGCTGTATGGGCGTTTGGGTTATTCTTTCCGGGGTGGTACGCGGTAAGGGGCGGTCCTTGCCGCCCATGCTCATAGGCGTGCTGGGCATGTTCCTGGTGCGGGTGCCCATTGCCCTGCTGCTTCCCCGGGCCATTGGCGCCAATGGGATTCACTGGTCCCTGGCTGTCGTGTGGGCGGTGCAGGCACTGGCCATGAGCGTGTATGTGCTCTGCCAGAGCCGCCAGCCTTCTCCCAAAAGCTAAAAACACTTCCAAGGCCGCGGCGGTTTGCATCGCGGCCTTTCAGCTTGCCCTAAAACCGAGAATCGCTGCTCTTTGATGGGGCTGTAAAACAGGCGGCAGACAGTCTCCTTTATGAGACGCCGGGGAAAAGCACTGCGGGATAAAGCTTGGGGATTTCCGCGCGTCTTTTGTTTGGCCAATCCTGATGCGGTTGGCGGCTGCCGCATTTGCCGGATGCGCGTTCCTGTTTTTCCTCCCTGAAAGCAAGCATAACCAGCATAGACGGTTACCGGCCCGCCGGTGGAGCGTGAAACGAGCGGTCCGTTCCCCTGACGAGGGCTACGGTTTCCTGCACTTTCCTTTTTGCAACGCGCTGAGCTTTGGACGGCAAGACCGCGCTCCTTGCCGCCCGGCCAACCGCCGTCCGGCAGGCAGCAAGCGTCTCCAGGCAGAAAAGGGGCCAAAACCGTCTCCAAAGGTCACAGGTCGGCGAGCTTTCAGGTTTCAAAAAAGGGCCTGTTCAGGAGGAAGGGCGGCTGCTCAAAGCCCGCTTCTCTCTGGCGCCTGCCGGAGTTTGAGAGACGGAGTTCCTATGCCTTGTTCCGTAACGCTTTTTTGCGCAGCCGTGCGCTCTCATAGAGGGGGCGGCAGGCTGAAAGCTGGCCGCCCGGCGATCTTTTCCAAAGCGGCGGAATGGTTTCGGCTCCGCCGAATAAGCCCTGTCGCCCGGGCACCGCGCACAGCGAAGGGAACGCTTGCATTTGCAGGCCTGCCATGCGATACGATTCCCGTCAAAGGAACTGAGGGCCCTCCACCTCCCACGATGCACCTTTTATGACGTTCGGTACGGCGCGTCGGTTTTCGGCTGTTCTTTTCAAAAGCGCGTCAACACAGGGATTGAAATTTGAAACCAGGCAGGTTATAATAGGTGTACGAAAAACGGAAAAAGCAATGGAGGTGCTCCATGAATACCATTATTACCATCGGGCGCGAATACGGAAGCGGCGGCCGCGAAATTGGCAAGCTTGTTGCCGAAAAGCTGGATATTCCCTTTTACGACAAGGAAATTTTGACCCATGCGGCGGAAGAAAGCGGCTTATGCCGGGAAATTTTCGAGCAGCATGATGAAAAGGCCAGTATGAGCGGCCTGCTGGGCATGGGCGGCATGCATCCCGGCGCTTCCTCCGCCATGGGGCTGCAAATGCCGCTGAATCAGAGGGTGTTTTTGGCGCAGTTTGAGGCCATCAGCAGTCTGGCTTCCGCCGGCCCCTGCGTGATTGTGGGCCGCTGCGCCGATTACGTGCTGCGCGACTGGCACAATGTGGTTCACGTGTTCCTGTACGCCTCCGAAGAAAAAAGGGTGGAACGCATCATGCGGGTGGAACATGTGGATGAAGGCCATGCACGCGACCTGATAAAGAAAACGGACAAACAGCGTAAAAACTATTACAACTTTTTTGCCAACGGCAACTGGGGCATGCGCAATAACTATGACCTGATGCTGCGCACCGACGGCCTGACCGCCGATATGGCGGCAAACCTGGTGATTGCCTTTGCCACCATGCGTTCCCAGGAGTAAGCGCCGTTTTTCCACCGCG
>CAKTUS010000032.1 GCA_934621485.1 uncultured Clostridia bacterium | reverse complement strand
GATTTCCGCCAGGGGGTGTTCCAAATCGCCGGGACGATTTCGAGTCAGTCCCGTTATGACCACTTCGATACGTCTCCGTATTTATCTCGACATCAGCACCTCAGAAAACAGGGAGAACTGATGGGGAGAACAAGCAAAAATACTAAGTTAGGAATACCCGAAAAACCCCATAAAATCAAGAAATTCCGGTCAAGGCGCTACCGAGCAGCGCCAGGATTTCAAGCCATTCCCGTTATGACCGCTTCGATATCCCTTCCCATGAATCTCAAACGATTTCCTCTTTTGCTTACGGCCAAAGGGAAAGGCAGAAAAAAGAAGAAAACCGCGGAGAGCAACGGAAAACCTTCTGTTGCGAACGCATTCTGAACCATTGAGCATGCATTTTCAGCGCCCCGTTACAAGCGTCTTTCAATACCGCATGCGCTCACAACAAAAAATAGTGTATCATGGAACCCGCAAATGTGCAAGGGGTGATTTGCAGGTTTTGGAACATTTGCCGCCGTATAACGGGTTGCCAAACGTCAGGCCTGTGGTACAATAAAAAAATAACAGTCTATGCCAAAGGAGGTAGCGTGATGCGCACCCTGTTGCCTTTTTTGAAGCCCTATCGAAAGGAATGTATTGTCAGCCCCCTGTTTAAGCTGCTGGAGGCTCTGCTGGAGTTGCTGGTGCCCCTGGTGATGGCCGCCATCATCGATCAGGGTATCGGCGGCCGTGACAGCGGCTATGTGCTGCGCATGGGCGGCCTGCTGGTGGGCCTGGGGCTACTGGGTTTTGCCTTTTCCGTGACAGCCCAGTTTTTTGCAGCCAAGGCGGCGGTGGGCTTTGCCGCCAGGGTAAAGTCTGCGCTGTTCGCCCATATTCAAAGCCTGTCCTATACAGAGCTGGATACGGTGGGCGCGCCTACCCTCATCAACCGCATGACCACCGATATGAACCAGGTGCAGACCGGCGTGAACATGACGCTTCGCCTGCTGCTGCGCTCCCCCTTCGTGGTATTCGGCGCCATGGTCATGGCCTTTACCGTGGATGCGAAAACCGCGCTGATTTTTGTGGCGCTGATTCCCCTGCTCACCCTGGTGGTGGTAGGCGTTATGCGGCTTACCCTGCCTCGGCACCAAAAGGTGCAGGGCCAGCTGGATAAGGTGCTGCTGCACACCCGGGAAAACCTGACCGGCGTGCGCGTGCTGCGTGCCTTCAACAAGCAGCAAAGCGAAGTAGACGCCTACGACCGGGATAACCGCCTGCTGTGCCACATGCAGGAGCGGGTGGGCCGCCTGTCCGCGCTGATGAACCCGCTGACCTATGTGCTGGTAAACAGCGCGCTGGCGGCGCTGCTGTGGAGCGGCGCCCTCCAGGTGCAGGGCGGCCTGCTCAGCCAGGGCGCGGTGGTGGCGCTGGTGAACTACCTGAGCCAGATTCTGGTGGAGCTGATTAAGCTGGCCAACCTGATTGTCACCATTACCAAGGCCCTGGCCTGCGCAGGTCGGGTGGAAACCGTGCTGCAATTGCAGCCTGGCATGAGTGAATGTGCGGCTCCCACAGCCGCCCGGCCGGACGCCGCCCAGTGCGTTCGCTTCGACCATGTGTCCGCCCGCTATGGCGGCGCGGGGGATGATTCCCTGACCGACGTCAGCTTTACCGCGCTGCACGGGCAAACCATCGGCGTCATCGGCGGCACCGGCAGCGGCAAAACCACCCTGGTGAACCTGATTCCCCGCTTTTACGACGCCACCGCCGGCACGGTGCTGGTGGATGGGGTGGACGTGAAAAATCAGAGCTTGAAAGCCCTGCGGGATAAGGTGGGCGTTGTGCCCCAAAAGGCAGCCCTGTTCCATGGCACCATTCGGGATAATCTGCGCTGGGGCAACCAAAGTGCCACCGACGACGAGCTGTGGCAGGCCCTGGAAACCGCTCAGGCCGCCGAGGTGGTACGCGGCAAGGAGCACGGCCTGGATGAAATGATTGAACAAAACGGCCGCAACCTGTCCGGCGGTCAGCGGCAGCGGCTCACCATTGCCCGGGCGTTGGTGAAAAAGCCGGAAATTCTCATTCTGGACGATAGCGCCAGCGCGCTGGATTACGCCACGGACGCGGCCCTGCGCAAGGCGCTGCGGAGCCTTGCGGGACAAACCACCACATTTATCGTGTCTCAGCGCACCAGCTCCATCCGGTATGCCGATTTGATTTTGGTACTGGACGACGGCGCGCTGGCCGGCAGCGGCACCCATGAGCAGCTTTTGGAAAGCTGCCCTGTGTATCAGGAAATCTATTACTCTCAGTATCCCAAGGAGGTGGCGTAAGCATGAAAACCAACGCCGCTAAACAGGATACCCTGCGCCGGGTGCTGCGCTATGTGGACTGTTACCGGGGGTATCTCATTCTTTCCCTGCTTTTGTGCCTGCTCACCGTGGCCAGCACCCTGTATGTGCCCATTCTTACCGGCAGCGCCGTGGACCTGCTCATCGGTCCGGGTCAGGTTCGCTTTGACGCGCTGTGGCCCATTCTTTTGCAAATCTGCTTGCTGGTGGCGGTAACCGCGCTGGCCCAGTGGCTGATGAACCTGTGCAATAACCGGCTCACCTACTGCACCGTGCGGGATATTCGTACCGAAGCCTTCAACCACATTCAGCATTTACCCCTGAGCTATCTGGACCGGCACCCCACCGGCGATTTGGTCAGCCGCGTCATTGCCGATGTGGATCAGTTTGCCGACGGTCTGCTGATGGGCTTTACCCAGCTGTTCACCGGTGTGCTGACCATTCTGGGCACGTTGTACTTCATGTTTTCGGTCAACGCCGTCATTGCGCTGGCGGTGGTGGTCATCACGCCCTTGAGCCTGGTGGTGGCGTCCTTCATCGCCCGGCGTACCTACAAGCTGTTTTCCCGTCAAACGGCCATTCGCGGCCAGCAAACAGCCCTGATTGACGAAATGGTTACGGGCCAAAAGGTGGTGCGGGCCTTCGGCATGGAAAATGAAATCCAGTCCCGGTTCGACCAGGTAAACGACCAGCTGGAAAAGGTGAGCCTGAAGGCCATTTTCTTCTCCTCGCTCACCAACCCGGCCACCCGTTTTGTCAACGCGTTGGTGTATGCCTGCGTGGGCGTGGCGGGCGCGCTGGTGTCCATTACCACCGGCGGCATTACCGTAGGCCAGCTATCCGCATTTCTGAGCTACGCCAACCAGTACACCAAGCCCTTTAACGAGATCTCCGGCGTGGTAACGGAGCTTCAGGGCGCGCTGGCCTGCGCGGGGCGCGTGCTGGAGCTGATCGACGCGCCTGCCGAAAGCCCCGATCCGGAAACCGCTTTGCAAAAGGCGGACGGCCGTGTAACCCTGGAGGACGTGAGTTTTTCCTATGTACCCGACCGCAAGCTGATTCAGCATTTCAACCTGGCCGTTACGCCCGGCCAGCGGGTGGCCGTCGTAGGCCCCACCGGCTGCGGCAAAACCACGCTGATTAACCTGCTGATGCGCTTTTACGATGTGGACGAGGGCCGTATCGCCGTAAGCGGCCAGGCCGTGATGGACGTGAGCCGCTCCAGCCTGCGGGGCGCGTTCGGCATGGTGCTTCAGGACACCTGGCTGAAAGCGGGCACCGTTCGGGACAACATCCGCATGGCCAAGGAGGACGCTACCGATGAGGAAATCATCGCCGCGGCCAAGGCCACCCACGCCCACAGCTTCATCAAGCGCCTCCCCGAGGGCTACGATACCGTTATCACCGAGGATGGCGGCAGCCTGAGTCAGGGCCAGAAGCAGCTGCTGTGCATCACCCGCGTCATGCTGGCCCTGCCGCCCATGCTGATTCTGGACGAAGCCACCTCCTCCATTGATACTCGCACGGAAATGCGCATTCAGAACGCTTTCGAGCAGCTGATGCGCGGCCGCACCAGCTTTATCGTGGCCCACCGCCTGTCCACCATTCAAAGCGCCGACGTGATTCTGGTGATGAACCAGGGCAATGTGATCGAGCAGGGCACCCACGAAGAGCTGCTCCGGCTGAACGGTTTCTATGCCAAACTGTATCAGAGCCAGTTTCAGCAGGTATAGGATCATGATTTTTCCTTGCAAAACCTGGCTTTTCGGTCTATAATACCCCATAAGCCCGGCAGGGCTCAGATTATATTTTGATGTGTAAGGGTGTGTAAAGAAAATGGAAACAGCCGCGAGCAAAACCAACTTTATCTGGGAAGCTGTCGAAGAGGATTTACGGAGCGGCCGCTACCAAAGCGTGCATACCCGTTTCCCGCCGGAGCCCAACGGTTATCTGCACATTGGCCACTGCAAGGCGCTGGTGGCCGACTTTCTGACCGCCGAGCGCTTCGGCGGCGTAACCAATCTGCGCTTTGACGATACCAACCCCGCCAAGGAAGAAACCGAGTATGTGGACGGCATCATGAACGACATCCGCTGGCTGGGCTTCGACTGGAAGGGCGGCCTGTTTTTCGCCAGCGAGTATTATCAGCAGTGCTACGACATTGCTGTAGACTGGATTAAGCGCGGCCTGGCCTATGTGTGCCAGCTAAGCCCCGAACAGGTGCGCCAATACCGGGGCACCCTGACCCAGCCCGGCCAAAACAGCCCCTACCGCGACCGCCCGGTAGAGGAAAGCCTGCGCCTGTTTGAGGAAATGAAAGCCGGCAAGCACCCCGAGGGCAGCATGATTCTGCGCATGAAGATCGATATGGCTTCCCCCAACATCAACATGCGCGACCCGGCCATGTACCGCATCCTGTTTAAGGAGCATCACCGCACCGGCAAGCAGTGGTGCATCTATCCCATGTACGACTTTGCCCACCCCATCGGCGACGCGCTGGAGGGCATCACCCACAGCCTGTGCAGTCTGGAGTATGAAGATCACCGCCCCCTGTACGACTGGGTGGTGGAGCACGCCGCCAATATGCTGCCCGGCCATCCCCGGCAGATTGAGTTCAGCCGCCTGAACATTACCCGCACCATCATGTCCAAGCGCTATCTGCGCACCCTGGTGGAGCGGGGCTACGTATCCGGCTGGGACGACCCCCGTATGCCCACTCTGTGCGCCATGCGCCGCCGGGGCTACACCCCCGAGGCCATCCGCGACTTTATCGACCGCATCGGCGTGGCCAAGGCCGACAGCACTGTGGATTTGGCACTGTTGGAGCACTGCGTGCGGGAGGATTTGGGCGAAAAGGCGCCTCGCGCCATGGCGGTCATTAAGCCTTTGAAAGTGATTTTAACCAACTGGCCCGAGGACAAGCGGGATGAGCTGGATATGGAAAACCATCCCAATCATCCCGAAATGGGCAGCCACAAGAGCGTGCTCACCCGGGAGATTTATGTGGAGCAGGACGACTTTATGGAAGTGCCCCCCAAGAAGTACTTCCGCCTGTTCCCCGGCAACGAGGTGCGTCTGCGCGGCGCGTACATCATCAAGTGCGATGGCTGCGAGAAGGATGAAAACGGCAACGTGACCGCTGTGCTCTGTACCGTGGACATGAACAGCCGCAACGGCACCGAGGGGGCCAACCGCAAGGTAAAGGGCACCCTGCACTGGGTGAGCGCCACGGAGAACATTCCCTTTGAGGCGCGCCTGTACGAGCCCCTCATGATGGACGAGGATGAAGCCGAGGCCGCCGCTGAAGCCCGGGAGGAGGCCCAGGAAGACGTTCAGGAGGAAGCCGTAGCCTCCTCCACCCTGAAGCTGGACTTCCTCAAGAAGCTGAACCCCAACAGTCTGGAAGTGTGCCATGGCTGCATGGAAACCTATCTGGGCGACGCCGAGCCCGGCGCCACCTATCAATTCCTGCGGCTGGGCTATTTCTGCAAGGACACGGATTCGACTCCTGAGCATGCGGTGTTTAACCGCGTAGTGGGGCTGAAGGACGCCTTTGCCAAACAGATAAAGGGCTAAACGAGCCGTTTATGCGCTGCCAGTGCTGCCGGAACCTGCTGAAGAAAAGGCTGCGGCGCTGCTTGCCGCCCCACGTTTTTCCGGCCCTTTGGATCCCGCGAGCAGCGCTTGGGGTTTTGCGTTGCCTTGAGGCAAGTCATGACCGCCGGCTAAGCCGGCGGCCTGATTCAGCCCCGGAAGGGCTTTTTAGCGGCTGGCGTCTAAAGCTGCACCGAATGATTTTTCTCAAATGCTCCGCCGCCCGTAAACGGGCATCAGCCGTTTTGAACGAGTGCATACGAATTGGTTGGGTTGTTACTCGCTTCGCTTGATGCTTGAAGCGAAAGCTTTTTTACGGGATACCTCCGCCGGCTAAGCCGGCGGCAGACTGCCGAAAAACCCCTGGGAGGCATCGGAGGGCCGCAGCCCTCCGATTTTCATTCCGAAACTGGCGGTGTGTACGCCGGTTTCGGCTGGCTTGCGCAGCAAGGCTGCTCTTTGCCGCCCGGCGAGCCGCAGGCGATCAGGCAAAGAGCGCTTCTCGTCCAAAAAAGCGCCGTGATTTTCCTTCAAGAGAGAATCACGGCGCTTTTTGCATTTGGCGGCTCTTACAGCCACTCGGCGGGCTTTACGCTCAAAAGCCCGTCGTTTTCATCCGTTTCCATAATCATCAGAGTCTTTTCCCCCTGAATGAGCCTGTTATGCTGGCCGCCCGTGGCCATCACAAAGGCGGTGCCCACCACTTCTACCTTAAACTCGCCCATCAGGTCAATCATGCCCTTCGCAGTGCCGCCAGCCTTCAAAAAGTCGTCCACGATGAGGGCGCGCTGCCCTTCCTGCACTGCGCGGCGGCTCAGGCTCATGGTTTCAATGTGGTTGGAGGAGCCGCTAACGTAGTTGATGTTAACCGCCGAACCTTCATACACCTTGCTGGAGCGCCGGGCGATAACCAGCGGCACGCCCAGGGACTGGGCCGCCATCAGCGCTACGGGAATCCCCTTGGTTTCCATCGTCAGCACAAAGTCGGGCTGAGCGTCGTAATACTGCCCGGCAATGATAATGCCCATTTTACGCACAATATCGGGCATGCTCAAAATATCGCTCAGGTACAAAAAGCCGCCGGGCAGCAGCCGGCCGGGGTTTTGCAGTTCCTGACACAGAGAGGTCAGGAAGTCGATTGCCTCCTGCCTGGGCATCACAGGGCGGTAGCGCACGCCGCCCGCCGCACCGGTCACCGTTTCCACCCGGCCAAGGCCAAAGGCGTCGAATACCTCGCGCAGAATGTCCACGTCTTCGCTCAGGGTAGACTTGGCAGCGCCAAACAGCTCGCAAAAGCGGGAAAGCGTCAATATCTGATTGGGGGAGGCGGTCAGCTGCTTGGTGAGCACGGCCAGCCTTTCGTTGCGACGAAGCTTTTCCATCCTCATTCCTCACTTCTTTTGAAAGTACCTGTACAGTATAGCACACCTTGCCGAATGTTGCCATTGTTTTTTTTGCCAAACATTCGGAATAGGTTTTGCCTGAAGGGTCGTTTCAAACAGGACGGTTGGCAAGCGTGAACTAGGCGAATCAAAGTGAAAACCGCCGCACGGAAATCGGTTCATCCAATTCCGGGCAGCGCGGGGAGAAACGCCGTTCAGAGGTCGCCCGCTTGCAGCCATTTGCCTTGACAGGGAATGGGGACAATGATATTCTGTTGAAAAGGACGAAAAAATCGGCTTTTCAGTCGAAAACGTCGCCCCAATAACCCACTTGCAAAGGAGCGCCAGCATGGCCTTTTTGGATTTGAAAACCGGCAGCCTTTCCTTTGAGGACGGCCTGTGCCTGCAAGGCGGCATGGAAACGGCCGGCTTAAATGTTGCGGCCGCCGGGGAGCGGGAATGGCTGCTTGATAGCCGCGCCGTGCCCGGCGGACGGATAGCGCCGCTGCTGGGGGTGGAAAAAGGCCGCCTGCGCTATGTGCTGCTGCACGTAAGCGATATAGCGGGCCGCGCCCCCAGAGACAGCACCCGTCAGCGGGAGTTTTTGTTTGGGCTTTTGGGGCTGAAGGACCCCTGCCCGGATACCATGGCCTGCGTATGCATGCGCGCGCCCTTTGGCAGCGTGTCTGTACTCACGCAGCCCTATAGCGGCGCGTCCGGCGCGTTGATTCAGTATGGAACGGAGGAATAGCGATATGCAAACGGCGCTTGCGCCCATCATGCGGGACTATTTGATTCGTTTTCAACAAACCGCCATTAAGGAAACCGGCCGCCGGCCGCTCACCCATCTGCGCACCCCTATGGATGAAAAGCTGGTGCTGCCGGGCTGCCAGCGGCCCGGCTACGCCTTTTGGCAGCCGGTGCCCTGGAAGGATGGCGATGCGCCCGTTGGCAAGGATGCGGAAAGCTTTCACCACAGCATTGTGGAATATGTATCCATGTGCCAGTTTATGGAAATCCGCTTTCATCTGCCGGTAGCCAATATGGGCAGCCCGCTGAGCTTCCTGTACGGCCGCATTTTTGAAACCTGCCGCAATACCGAGCTTTCTCCGCCCGGCCGCGCCTTTGAGGAGGCCCGTTTGTACCAGCGGGAAAACCCGGCCCTTCCGCTGAGCTACACCATGGCCCAAACCTGCGACGGCGACGAACCGCTGCTTTTGATGCTTCGGGCCGAGGATGGCCAGGCCTATATTCAGCACGCGGTAGGGGAACCCCGGCTGCTGTATCTGAAGCTGACGGTAGACCGGCTGCTGCCCAAGCTGCAATTTGTGTACGACCTTTGATTTGTGTGAAAGGAGGCGGCGTTCTTGCGCCTAACCACCCGTCAAAGCGGTATCATCAGCTATGCAGGGCTGGATGAAACGGCCCTGTGGGCTGGCGCCAAGCGCGCCTTCATTCAGGCGGACGTGCTGCCGCCGCGGCGCTTTCGCGCCTTCCTGCCCCTGTTTCCGGTGGAGCTGGTGGAAAACATGAGCTATCTGGGACCGGGAGCGCGGCGGGCTAACGCCGCGGGCTTTTCCATGGACCCTGCCGAGTATCACCGGCAGCTCAGCGCCGAAATGCCTTCCCTCTATGCGGGGGATAATTATGCCCGCAATTTTGATACGGCAGGCCAGTTTCGCGGCGGCGGGCCCGTAACGGTGGACCGGGCCTGGGCCACACAGTTTCCCCAGTATCAGCCCTTTATGGGCGAAGAACTCATGATATACATGATTGGCGAGGGTCATCAGGCTGTGGCTGTGCCGGAAAGCCTGTTTCCAAGGGGCGGCGGTGTGCTGGCGGCAGCGGAGCGGGAGCTGCGCATTACGGCCGGAGTGCAGCACTATGTGGCGTTTCTCACCGAGCGTCTCACCCGGGGTCAACCCTACGACGCTACCCGGTTTGAGGAGGAATACCTGCGCCAAACCGGCCTGGACGCAGTGTGCGTGCGCCAGAAGGAGCTGGGCAGGGTGATGCAGGATCTGAGCATTGTGCGCTCCCTGAAGGACGCCGTGCAGGAGGAGCCTTCCCAGTTTACCGAAAATGCCAAGCGAGCCGAGGGCATTGCCCAGTACGTGCCCCTGTGCACCGCCTGCGATACCTTTGAAAGCGTGCCCGTTACCCGGGCCACCGCCCGGCTGATGCAGCTGCACTTTGAGGGCGACAGCTTTGTAAGCGACTTTTGGCTGCCCTATCAGGACGCCTGCGAGTATATGGACCGCAAACGCATGGCCCTGGATGTGCGGGCCCTGTGCCAGGGCTTCCAGATTCCCCCGGCCTATGACCCGCAAACCGGCGGCGGTCGCTACCCCGACCAGGTGCGGGTGGTTGCCGTGAAGGACCGCAGCCTGCGCCCGCTGGTGGCCGATACGCTGAATAACCCCGCCTATGGCAGCGGCATGGGGCCCATGGGTCTTTTGAATAAGCTGGTGTACCTGCCGGATAGCCGGGAGCATTTGCGGCAGGACCGGCTGCTGGAGGAAACCGTGCAGGTGCTGGTGGAAAACGCCCAGATTTCCCCCGAGGAATATCTGCATATGCGCGCTCTGGCCCTGCGGCAGGAGGAGAAGGGCCTTCTGGTGGACGCCATGTACCGCCGGGAAAGCGCGCTGAGCCAGATGCAGCCCGGCACGCCGGATTACAGCCGCGCCCTGAACCTTCTGGACCGGCGGGTGGCTTGCCTGAAGCGCCGGGTGAAGGCCGCCGGCGAAGCCCATAGCCAGCTGAGCGGCTATGACGCCGACATTGAATACCTGCGCCGCATGCAGCGAAACCGGGAGGGCGTGCCGGAGGAAGAACCGTTTTTCTTCAGCGAGGACGCCTTGCGGGAAAAGTGCATTGAAAGCGGCTACGCTATGCGCGGCGGCGTGCATAGCTTTGCTATGGAACAGCTGCCCGCCGCCGAGCCAAAAGCGCCCGAGCGAAAGCCCAAGACCGCCAAAAGGAAAACGAAAGCCAAGCCTTATGAGCAAATGGACATGTTTTCCGCTATTACCTACGCGGAGCCGGAGGAACCGGTTTCTCCGCAAGGCAAGCCTTGAAAGGAGAAACGCATATGATGCTGGATACCATTCATCACGTCGCCGTCATCGGCAGCGATTATCAGCGTTCCCGGCATTTTTACGTGGATTTGCTGGGCTTTGAGGTGGTGCGGGAAAACTATCGCGCCCAGCGTAACGACTGGAAGATTGACCTGAAATGCGGCCAGCAGGAAATAGAGCTGTTCATCATTCAGGGCTGTCCGCCCCGGCCCAGCTATCCCGAGGCATTGGGGCTGCGGCATCTGGCGTTCCGGGTGCCCAATATCCGGGAGGCCGTTGAGCGGCTGGCCCAGCAGGGCATCGAAACCCAGCCCATCCGCATCGATCCCTACACCCAAACCCCCATGACCTTCTTTTTTGACCCGGATGGGCTGCCGCTGGAGCTGCGGGAGTGAACAGGAAGCGTTGCTAAGGCTCCCGATTGCTTTGGAGCTTTGAGGAAAGGCCGCTTTGCTTGATGAAAAAACGGCGGTGCGGTTGCCCAAGCGTTGCGGGGGTAGACGGCCGGAGTGGCCGCTTGTTCCGCGTTCCGCCTGCGGGATGAGAACGGTAAGAAGGAGCGCCGGCTTTCAAACGAAACGAGGCTTTGAATGGCAGGGTCCAAAAGGCCGATTGTATCAGCGTCTCAAAGCCCGGCGCTTTTTCTGCAAGCCGTCGCGATGCGCACGGGTATTGCGGAATCGCCGGCAAAGCTGAGGGCCGCGGCCCTTCTGGCCGTAATCGTATCGATTGGCTCTGCCGGTCAGGCGATCTTCAAACTGTCGAAAAAACCGGGTGTTATCGGAGGGCCGCGGCCCTCCGATTTTCATTGCGAACCCGGCGCGCACACCGCCGGGTTCGGCGGCCTTGCACGGCAAAACTCAGGTTGCTGAAAAAGTGGAGGTGCAGGAGGCGCTGCCTCCTGCCGGGGTTTTAGGGGCGGAGCCCCTAAGCCTTATGCCGCAGCACTTTCCCCGTGAACCGGCAAAGCGCTGCTTCCGGGCGATGGCGGCCAATCAGGGTTTTTTCGACAGTCTGGAGTTTTAGAGGCGAAGACTTGTGTCGAAACGCTTTTTCCAAGAACCACCGTAGCCGCGTTCGTGGATATTGCTATGGAGTCTTTTCGACAGGCTGAACCGGTGGAAATGATCCAAAACCCACTCCGGGAAGCGTTCAGAGGGCGGCGACCCTCGCTGACTGGAACCGCTTCGCCTGGGTGACCAGCAAAGGCAAACGTTCCCTTTGCTGTGCGCGGTATCCAGGCAGTGGAGATTTTCGGCTTTGCCGAACCCATTCCGTCAGTCCCGAGAGGGGCAAATCAAGGCGCCGGCCGTGGTTGGCCGGCGATATGGAGGAAAAGCCGTGATGGGAAATGCAAGGCTGAAGCAACGGCCCATTCAGCCGGAGCGGGTGCTGGCGCTGGGGTTCCTGGCATTGATTTTAGTGGGCGGCGTAGTGCTCAGCCTTCCGGTTTCAGCATCCGGAGGCCGCAGTCTGGGCTGCTTGGCAGGTTTTTTTACGGCTACATCCGCCGTATGCGTAACCGGGCTGTCGGTGGTGGATGTGGGATTGGAACTGTCGTTGTTTGGCCAGGCGGTTCTGCTGTGCCTGATTCAGGTGGGCGGCCTGGGCTTTATGGTGTTCGCTACGCTGATTATGGTGGCACTGGGCAGGCGCATTTCGCTCAGAAGCCGCGTGCTGCTGCGGGACTCCATGAACCAGAGCAATCTGTCCGGCATGGTGGGGTTGGCCCGGGCTGTGTTTGGAATCGCCGCCCTGATTGAACTGCTGGGCGCGCTGGTGCTCATGACCCGTCTCATTCCTCTCTATGGGGCAAAGAGAGGCGTTTGGTACAGCTTGTTTGCGTCGATAAGCGCCTTTTGCAACGCCGGGTTTGATTTGTTTGGCGGTTACCAAAGCCTGACGCAGATGCAGGAAGAATCGGTGGTGCTGCTTGCGCTGTCGGCGCTTATTGTGCTGGGCGGGCTTGGGTTTTCCGTGATGCTGGAGCTGGTGCACCAACGGCTGCATTTGCAGCGAATGTCCTTGCATGCCAAACTGGTGCTGGCGTCCACGGGGCTGCTTCTGCTTTTGGGCTTTGCAGGCACGCTGGCGTTGGAATGGAACAACCCGGCCACGCTGGGAAACCTGCCTCTTGGCGCCAAACTGGTCAACGCCTTTTTTCAGTCGGTTACCCTGCGCACCGCAGGTTTTGCCAGCCTGGATCAGAGCGCGCTGACGGATTCCAGCAAGCTGTTGGGCTGCCTGTTCATGTTTACCGGCGCATCGCCCGCCTCCACAGGCGGCGGCGTAAAAACCACCACACTGGCCATGCTGGCGCTGCTGGTAGCCACCGTAGTGAGCGGCAGGACTCAGATTCATGCGTTTGGGCGGGAGATTGCCGTGGACACGGTTCGCCGGGCCGTTACCCTGTGCGTAATGGGCGCGGCCTTCGCCTTGGGCGGCGCATGTCTGATTGGCGCGTTGGAGGGCGGGCGCTTTTCCATGATGGATATTCTGTTTGAAACCACGTCCGCCTTCAGCACTACGGGGCTTTCCGCGCTGGGCACCGGCCAATTGAGCGTCTCGAGCCAGTGGCTATTGCTGCCGCTGATGTATTTGGGCCGAGTGGGGCCGCTGACCCTGGCCGCCGCCCTGGCCCGACGAGGAACCCAGTCCGGCCGTATCCGTTATCCGGAAGAAAAAATCATGATTGGCTGATAAAGCTGTTTTGGGAGGAAACCAGGCGTGAAAAGCAGGCAGTTTTTGGTGGTAGGGTTGGGCCGCTTTGGCTCCAGCGTGGCCCGTACCCTTTCCGAGCTGGATCAGGAGGTACTGGCAGTAGACTCCGACGAGGAGCATGTGGACGCCATGGCTCCCTATGTGACGCATGTGATGCAGATAGACGTGACCGATGAAGCCCTGCTGGCAGGTCTGGATGTAAAGCACTTTGACGCGGCAGTGGTCAGCATTGGCCAGGATATCAAGGCCAGCATTTTGGTCTGCCTGATGCTGAAGGAAATGGGCGTGCCCTATCTGGTGGCCAAGGCCAACGATGAGCTGCACGCCAAGGTGCTGCGCAAAATCGGCGTTGACCGGGTGGTGTTTCCGGAACGGGATATGGGCGCACGGCTGGCTCGAGCCATTATCACGCCTAATGTGCTGGATTTGATGAACCTGAGCAACGACTATCAGATTTTGGATATTCGCCTGCCGGGAAAATGGGTGGGGCATACCCTGCTGGATTTGAACGTGCGGCAGAAATACGGCGTCAATGTGCTGGCCGTGCATCGGGGCGAACGCTTTTTGGTGGCCCCGGCGGCTGAAATGCTCTTTGAAGAGGGCGATACGCTGCTGGTGCTTGGTAAGCGCGAGGATATTGAACGGCTGGACGCATAAGCTTGTATCATCATGGGTGGAAAAAGAAAGGAAGGATTTCATGAAGCCGACAGAAGCGAATTACTTTGACCGGGAGGTTTGCAAACCCTTCTACCACCGTGGCGGCGACAACGGCATCCTGCTGGTGCACGGCTTCACGGGCAGCGCGGCTCACATGCGCAAACTGGCGGATGCGTTGGCGCAGCGGGGCTACACGGTACGCACCATCAATTTGCCCGGCCATGCCGCCACCGAGGAGGATATGGGCCGCCAAACCTGGCAAACCTGGCTGCAAGCCTGCAAGGAAGCGTCGCTGGAAATGATGGGGGAGGTGAAAACCTTCACTATTGGCGGCCTGTCCATGGGCGGCGTGCTGTCGCTGCTGGTAGCTGAGCAGATGAAGGTGAACGGCTGCGTGCCCATTTCCGCGCCGATGGGGGTGATGAACAAAATGCTGCCGCTGGCAGGGCTGGCAGCGCCCTTTGTGAAGCGGATTCCCTGGGGAGAACAGCCGGACAGGTCCCGGCAGCTGGATCCGGCGTATGACTTTGGTTATACAGGTTTTCCCACGGCCAAGGGCAGCGACCTGTTTAAGCTGATCAAGCTGGCGAAGCGGAACCTGTTCAACATCAACTGCCCCATTTTGTGCGTGCAAAGCGATGGCGACGATACCGTCACCCCCTCCAGCGCCGACGAAATTTTGGCCGGCGTCAGCAGCGATCATAAAGAAA
Source organism: uncultured Clostridia bacterium (assembly GCA_934621485.1). GTDB lineage: Bacteria > Bacillota > Clostridia > Christensenellales > Aristaeellaceae > Limiplasma. Next base: position 12,800 of record CAKTUS010000032.1, on the reverse strand, counting down.
AGCTGTGGCTGCACGGCGTGCCACATGTATGCACCATTTCCCGGGAATTGCCCGCCATTGTGGACGCGGTGGACGCGTTGATGAAAACGGCCGCTGCGTCATAAACGCTCTGCTTGCACTGGCGGGAAAACGGTCATTGAAGCAACGCTGACGAAAGCGTTTTGTCAAAAGGCTTGAAGCATCCGTCTTTTCCCGAAAAGCGGATGCTTTGCTCATTTATTGCGATGGAGGGTGTTCTTTGTTATGGGGAAAAAGCAGGTGCTGTTTCAATGCTTTTTCAAAATCGGCCTTTTCACTTTTGGCGGCGGTTACGCCATGATTGCGCTGCTGGAAAACGAGTTTGTAGAGAAAAAGAAATGGCTGAACAAAGAAACGTTTTTGGATATGGTCGCCATTGCTGAATCTACGCCGGGGCCGGTAGCCATTAACAGCGCTACCTATATTGGCTACCGCGTTGCGGGAATGGGCGGCGCTTTGGCGGCTACGGTGGCGGTGTGTATACCTTCCTTTGTAATCATTTATGTGATTTCATTGTTTTTGGACCGTTTTTTAAGCCTGGACTATGTGGCCTATGCTTTTCGCGGAATCCAGGTTTGCGTGGTATATCTCATTCTTTCCGCAGGGTTGAAAATGCTGAAAAGCCTGGAAAAAAACGCTTTGAATCTGCTCATCTTGATAACGGTTGTGGTTGCTATGACGGCCTTTTCCTTGCTTGCCGTGTCTTTTTCCTCGGTTTTTTATCTCTTGCTTTCCGGCCTGCTGGGATTGTGGCTGTATTGGGTGAAAAAATGGCGCAGGGGGGAACGAAAGTGATCTACCTTAAGCTGTTTTTAAGCTTTCTTATGATTGGGGCAGTCTCCTTCGGCGGGGGCTACGGCATGGTTTCCCTGGTTCGGGAAGCGGTGCTGTCCAACGGTTGGCTGACGGAAAACGAGTTTTTGAACTTCATCGCCGTTTCGGAATCCACACCGGGCCCTTTGGCCGTGAATATGGCTACTTTTGTGGGTTCTTCGCAAGGCGGCGTGTTGGGCGCGCTGCTGGCCACGCTGGGCGTGGTGTTGCCTTCGTTTATCATCATCCTGGTGATAGCGTCCGTGCTAAAAAACCTGTTGAAGTATGCCGGTGTGAACGCCTTCTTGAGCGGCGTTCGGCCCTGCGTGGTAGCGCTGATTCTGGCTACGGCCATTAGCATGGGCCTTTCCACCTTTTTGGGCCTTGCGGCCGCTGGCGACCGGGTGAGGGTGGACGGAAAAGCCCTGCTGGTTTTTGTCATTTTGTGGGTTCTTCATGCAACGTTTCACAAATGGCGCGGCAAAGCGCCGTCGCCTATCCTGATGATCGTATTTTCCGCCGCGTTGGGAATTCTCTTTTGGGGAAGATAGCAAACGATTTCCACGGGAAAGATAGGAGTGGAGACTGTTTCGTTTCTTCCGGCAGAAGCAAACCTTCCATGCTGTCATGGCATGGAAAGCCAAGGCCCCGGCAGTTGTTGCCGGGGCCTTGCTTTGGATGGAAGGAAGCGTTACGCCTGGAGGTTGGCGTCGTCATCCTTTTTCACTTCTTCAGTTTTTTCCTTGCTGAGCATGACGTTTGCCAGGATACCCAGGATAAGGGCGGTGGCGATGGAGGTAATGGTGATGGAGCCGAAGTTCAGCGTCAGGCCGCCAATGCCGCACACCAGAATGGTGGAGGCGACGAACAGGTTGCGGTTCTGGCCCAGGTCCACCTGCTGGAGCATCTTCAGGCCGCTGACTGCGATGAAGCCGTACAGCGCGATACATACGCCGCCCATGACGCAGGCAGGGATGGAGTCTACGAAGGCTACCAGCGGGGTGACGAAGCTGAACAGGATGCAGCCGATAGCTGCCGCCAGGATGCTTACCACTGAGGCGTTGCGGGTGATGGCGACACAGGCGACGGATTCGCCGTAGGTGGTGTTGGGACAGCCGCCAAAGAACGCGCCCACCATGGAGCCTACGCCGTCGCCCAGCAGGGTGTTGGCCAGGCCGGGCTCCTTGAGCAGGTCGTGACCGATGATGGTGGACAGGTTCTTATGATCGGCCACATGCTCGGCGAAGACCACGAAGGCCACCGGTACGTAGGCCACGAAGATGGTAGCCACATATTGGAAGCTCAGCTCACTGACGCCCTGAAACGCCTTGGTGAAGGTAAGCTCAGGCAGACTGAGGAAGGTGCGCAGGCTTACGCCGCCGTCGTGCACCATATAGGAGCCAAACACGCTAAAGTCAATCACTTTCAAGGCGTCTACGCCGGCCAGGTTGCCAATCAGGGTGAAGATGGCGGCCAGGGCATAGCCGGACAGGATGCCGATGATGAAGGGAATCAGCCGCAGCGTTTTCTTGCCGTAAGTGGAGCAGAGCATGGTAACAGCCAGCGTAACCAGGCCGCAGAGTAGAGCTACGTATGGAGAGGCAGCCATAGCGCCGGCGGCGTTGAGCACGTCGCCCTTGACCACATCGCCGATGGCGTTGCCTGCCAGGCCCAGACCGATGATGGCCACGGTGGGCCCGATGACTACGGCGGGCATCAGCTTGTTAATCCATTCAACACCCACCTTTTTGATTACCAGGGCGATGACTACATACACCAGGCCGGCGAACAACGCGCCCAGAATCAGGCCCAGCCAGCCCAGGCTCATGCTGACGCCGCCGGCAAAGGCTGCGAACATGGAGTTGATGAATGCGAAGGAGGAGCCAAGGAAAACGGGGCTTTTGAACTTGGTGAACAGCAGGTAGATAATGGTGCCCACACCGGCGCCAAACATGGCGGCGGCAGGCGTCAAACCGTTGCCGATAATCATGGGGACGGCGATGGTGGCGGCCAGGATGGCTAACATTTGCTGGATAGCAAACATGATTACCTGTCCAAATTTGGGGCGGTCGTTCACGTTGAAGATTAGATTCATTTCAAAACCCCTCCATTCATTTGCTTGAAACCAATAAAATGCCCTGTCGTGACCGACAGAGCATGAAAAAACAGCACAAGCAAGCGCCAAAAGGGGCAGGCTTTTCTTTTTCCACCTTGTCGGTATCACGGTACCGCTCTTAAAGGTTTCCGATAATGTACTATACACGGCTTTTTGCGGTTTGTCAAGGGAAAATTCAAAAAGGGGAGTGTCCAAAAGAAGAATTAAAAGAAATCAAAGCGGGAGAAAGGAACAGAGAAGGAATGATGCAGGGCGCGGTATAGCAATTTCTGCCTGCCGAAGCGATTATAGACCTGAACAGAGACAGCAAGAACTGATTTTCCGGTTTCCGAGGGAAACATCTGCTGCGATGCGCCAACGTGGGAATATAATGCCGTAAATCAGCATTGACTCCCTCCACCGTAAAAGTATCCTTTTTGCTGTGAATGTTAAAAACATGTTTTCCGGGGAAAAGCACATCCAAATGCCCGAAATATCCATCAGTACAATACTGGTTTGCCGCGGGGTTGCATCGACCATTTGTTGAATCGTTCCGGCTGCTTTATTTGGGCTTACCCTTCAAAAAGCTCATTTGAGAGCTCCAAAATGGAAGTTTCCAAACCAGTCGGCTGTTTTGCTGCCGGAAAAAGAACCGCCCTGCGTCTGTCAAAGGCAGGCGCAGGACCGGCAAGAAGGTTGGGCTTTGATGGGAAAAGCCGCTTATTTGAAGTATTCTCTGGGATAATTCTGCCGCAGAAGCTCTTCCTCAATGCGGTACCTGAGCAGGTGCTTATTCATTACTTTTTTGGCCGTTTCGGTGTCACGGGCGCAGATGGCGTCGTAGATGGCGCGGTGGTCGGCAACGATTTTGGAGTCCTTCACGGTGGCTACGGCCATTCGGCGCACCCGGTCAAAGTGGGCCGTAAAGCTGTTCATAATACTCCAAAGCTGCTCCTTGTGTGCAATTTGAAACAGCAGCTTGTGGAAGGCGTTGTCCAGCAGGATGATCTTTTCCGCCATACCCGTATTCAGGTAATGCTCCTGCTGCATCACGTTATCCAACAGGGCCTTCATGTCCTCCTCCTGGATCATCTGACAGACCAGCTCCGCGACGGACGCTTCCAGCACATTGCGCATGAACTGCGCTTCTTCCACCATATCGTAGTCGATCAGCGCAATGGCGCTTCCGCGCTGGGGATAGATCTCCACCAGCCCCACCTTGCTCAGTTCGATCAGCGCTTCGCGGATCGGTGTGCGGGAAAGCCCGAGCTCTGCCGCCAGTTCATTTTCACTCACCATGCTGCCCGGCTCCAAGGACAGGTCGATAATATTGGCCTTAATGTTCCGGAGGGCATAGTCGCGGTTGGTGTCGTGCTTCTCTCTAGGCAAGATGTGCATCATGTTCCATCCTTTTTAGTCGTGTGGCGGCTCGGCTTGCCTGCGCAGTTGAAGCAGAGCGCGGCGTACAGCGCCCGGCCCATCCAGCAGCCGGAGGAAGTTATCTTCCACTTTCTCGCCCAGCCCAGCCTCGTATAAGTTTACACCAAATATCTCCTGATTACAAAGGATTTGTTGAATTCCCCGCAAGTTTTTCCCTTTCATGCCCAGCTGATACCCTGCCAGCTTTTCCTTCAGTTGGGGGAGGAGAGGATCTGGACTTATCTCCATGGGTTTTCCCTGATCGTCGACGCCAAGCAGGTACCGCAGCCAGCCGGCCAGAACCAGTGGAATGGCTGTCAGGCGGGCGCATTCATCGGCCCCGCGTTTCAGATAGCTTTTGATTGTTTCGCCAAAACGAACGGGAATCTTCTGACTGGTATCAGTGGCGATGCGCTGTGGGGTATCCGGCATGAAGGGATTAGGGAAGCGCTTTTCCACCACTTCATCCAAAAAAGCTTTCGGGTCGATGATTCCGGGTTGGTCCACTACGGGTAGCCCTTCCTGATAGCCGATTTGGCGGATCAGCGATACCAGATCCGCATCCTGCATTTCCGCGGCGATGGAACGGTAACCCAGCAAACAACCAAAAATGGCTAGAGCTGTGTGCAACGGATTCAGACAGGTTGTCACCTTCATGCGCTCCGTTAGCGCCACGGTTTCCTGATCCGTCATATACACGCCTGCGGCTTCAAACGCCGGTCTGCCGGCAGGAAAGCAATCTTCGATTACCAGATACTGCGGTGCTTCCGCATTTACAAAGGGGGCAATATAAGTCTTTCGGGCCGTGAGAACCGGTTCCATGTGCTCCACGGACAAATTGTCCAGCTGCTTCTTCACCTTTTGATCAGGTCGAGGAGTGATTTTGTCAATCATGCTCCAAGGGAAGGAAACCCTGCTTTCATCCTCTAGATAGGCCAAAAACGCCTGCGAAACGTATTGCCTCTCAGCCCAGGCCCGGGACATTTCCAAAACGGCGCCGCGGAATTTTTCGCCATTTCGGCTGCAATTGTCCATGCTGACCATGGCGATGGGGAACGCGCCGCTTTGAAAGCGGCTCCACAGCAGAGAGGCTGCAATGCCCATGGCGTGCTGCGGTGCGGCGGGGCCGCCGTTCATGTCCATCAGCGCGACCGCACTATAGTCGCCATCGATCCCATAAAGGGAATAGCCTTTTTCTGTAATGGTAAAGCTGGCTATTTGCAACGAGGACTGCTGAAAGCAGGCCCGGATCTTCGGCGACGAAGCCGCGTATGCGCCGGCTACAGAGCCTATGACTTGCTTTTGCATTGTTCCATCCGGCAGCAGCGTGACCATCAGCGTAAGCAGGTCATAGGGCTGATAAATCTTCTCCAGAATTTCCTCATCGTAGGATTCCGCCACGATAACGCCCGTTTTTTCCAGTCCTTTTTCCAGCAAGGTCTGCTGAAGCCCTGCAATGAACCCACGAAAGATGTTGCCTCCGCCAAAATGTACCCAGGCGGGCTTCTGCGCCGTTTCCCGGCGCATATCCTCTATGGAGAAGGCGGGCAGGGCCACGCCGGCATTTTGCCAATCCTGTTTGGCCTTCAGGCCGTTCAGCGACAGTTCCATCGTTACGCTTCCTTTCCCTGTTTGGTAATGGCTTCCCACAGACCGTTGATATAGGCCGCGCCCAGGGCCCTGTCATACAGACCGTAACCGGGACGGCCCTTTTCGTTCCAGATCATGCGGCCATGATCCGGGCGGATATAGGTATCCGGGCAAACTTCATAAACGGTGCGCATGATCTCATAAAGATCCAGATCGCCATCTGCCGACAGATGGGAGGATTCGCGGAAGCAGCGGTTGCCAAGAAATTTGACGTTGCGGACGTGCATGGCCGCAATGCGGTCCTGCGAACCAAAGTGGCGGATGATGGAGGGCATATCGTTTTCCGGATTGGAACCCAGCGAACCGGTGCACAGGCAGATGGCATTGCACGGGTTATCATGCAGCGCCAGAATTTTCTCAAAATCCTGCTGGCTGTGCGCAATGCGCGGTAGGTTGAAAATGGGCCAGGCGGGGTCGTCCGGGTGGCAGGCCATTCTGACGCCAACGCTTTCGCACACGGGGATCACCGCATCCAGGAAATACTTGTAATGGCTGCGCAGACGATCCTCCGTCATATCTTGATACTGCGCCAGGGTCTTTTCCAGCTGTGCAAGGCGCTCCGGCTCCCAGCCCGCCAGCGAAAAGCCGTTGGAGCCGGCGGCCATCTTCCGTACGATCTCAACCGGCTTCATGGAGGCGATTTCCTCATCGTCGTAGTACATGGAATAGGAGCCATCCTCCGGGATTCGCCGGGCCAGGTCTGTGCGCAGCCAGTCCAGCACGGGCATAAAATTGTAAATAATGACTTTTATGCCGCATTGCGCCAGGTTTTGAATGGACTGCCGGTAGTTGTCAATGAATTCATCCCGGCTTGGCAGGCCGAGCTTGATATCTTCATGAATGTTCATGCTTTCGATGACTTCACATTCCAGGCCAGCGGAATGAACCTCGTCGATATAGGCCTGTATTTCCTCCAGCGGCCACAGCGCACCCGCCGGTTTGTCCAGCTGGCCCATCAGGCCGCTCATAGCCGGGATTTGTTTGATATCCTGCAGGGAGATGGAATCGTTCTGGCTTCCGTACCAGCGGAACGTCATTTTCATAGTGGCAAACTCCTTCAAATACTGGGGGCGATCTCCGAAAGGCGAAAAAACGCCTGTGTTTCGGAAATCGCCGCCGTAATGGTCATTCCATTTTCAATACGACCTTGCACGCACCGGAATTCTTGTCGGCAAAAAGGTCAAATCCCTTTTGAAATTCTGTCATGGGCAGCACATGGGTCACAAGGCGCGCCACCGTTTCCCGGTGCGCGTCTACATACCGGATCATGGGCTCGAAGCGGTAGGTCTGGTGTCGGGTGCCCAGCAGAGAAAGCTCCTTTTTGTTTACCTGAGCAAAGTCAATGGGGATGGGTGTGCTGCCAAAGGAAAACGCTACGATTCGGCCGGCGGTGGAAGCCAGATGAACGGACTGGCTCAGCAGAGACGGTACGCCAGTGGCCTCGTGGATGACGTTTGCCCCCTTGCCGTTCGTCAGCGCCATGACGGCTTCACTCAGATCCTGCTTTTGCGGATTGATTACGGCATCGGCGCCAAGCGAAAGGGCCATTTCACGCCGGAAATCGCTAATTTCGGAAACGAAACAGCGGGCGCCCAGATTTTTGGCAATCAGCATGGCGATCAGGCCGATGGGGCCGGCACCATGCACCAGCACGGTATCGCCCGACTGGGTGTCCGCCCGGAGGTTGGCCTGCGCGCCGATGGTAAACGGTTCGATCAGCGCGGCAATCTCAAAGGGCAGGCCTTCCGGCAGCAGATGAAGAAATCTTTCGTCCGAAACCATATATTGGGCAAAACCGCCGTCCACATGCACGCCCTTTACCTGCAAGCGTTCGCATACATTGGGCCTGCCATGGCTGCACGCATAGCAGCTGCCACAGTAGATGATGGGTTCGAGCACCACGGGGTCGCCCGGGCGGAGACGCGTGACCGCCGACCCTGTCCGCTCCACCACGCCCACCACCTCATGCCCCAGAATTCGGGGATAGGTGGCGTAGGGGTTGGTGCCGTGGGCAATGTGAAGATCGGATCCGCAGATGCCGGCGGCAGTCACTCGTACAAGCACGTCGCGGTCCGTTTGCAGGGCAGGCATGGGTACGTCGGCCAGCCGTGTATTGCCCGGTTTCAGCACTTGAATCGCTTTCATTGTTATACGCTTCCTTCTGTTTACAGTGCGCAGATGGTTTGCCAAACAGCGTCGTCTACAAAGATGCCGTTTTTGGCGTGCTCTGCCCTGTACATCACATAATCCTCTCCGGGAGCCATGATGCCAGTGGCGTTTTCCGCTAGATCCGCAGATTTGATGTGAGCAATTTCCTGTCGGGTCAGCGCGATCATTCGGTCATAATCCGTGATTTGAGAGGGATCGATGATGATGAAGATCTGGGATGCGCCGCCGCAGCTTCCCTTGCCGGTTTTATCAATGTCGGCGGCGGCAATGCCGTTGGACAGCACTGCGCCCAGAATATCCAGCATAAAGGCAAAGCTGGAACCCTTCCAATAGCCCATGGGGAGAATCCGGCGGGATTCCTCAATCTCGCCGGGAATATCCGTCAAGCGGCCGTCAACGCTGAAACCACCGGGAAAGGGCAGCCGCTTGCCGGCCTGGCGCGTGACTTCCAGCTTGCCGTAGGCGTACTGGGACATGGCCATATCCAGCATGATGGGGTTAGGGTCGCCGGGCATGGCCATAATGAAGGGGTTGTTGCCCATTTTGCAGGTCTTGCCGCCCCAGGGAGGCATGCAGGATTCCGTATTGGTCCACAGGATGGCAACAAAACCCTTATTGGCGGCGTACAGGCCATAGGTGCCGCCGCGCATCCAGTGAGTGGTGTTGTGCAGGCCCACCATGCCCACGCCGTTTTTCCGGGCCATTGCCATGCCGTAATCCACGGCTGTCAGCGCGTTGGTGATGCCGGGACCCAGGTTGCCGTTGAGCACCATGATGGAGCCCAAATCCTTCTCCACCGTGGGATCCGCGTTGGGGTGGACCCAGCCCTTCTGCATGTAATCTACAAAGCGCTCCACCCGGTTGGTGCCGTGGGAGAAAATACCATCGTTGTTGGATTCCGTATGTACCCGGGCACAGATGGAGGCTTTTTGCTCATTCATGCCGTATTTCATCAGAACCCGCTTGATTTGCGTATACATCTCATCAAAGGACAAACGCATTTGAAACACTTCCCATCGTTATGATTTGCAAGAAAACAGGAAAAATCAGCCGAAGGTCAAATTGCCCAGTACGGTCACGATTTGGGGACAGAACAGACATATCATGGCTACCACCACAACGGCCGCCATATACGGCCAGGCTTCCTTGGTATAGGTCCACAGGTCGCACTTCATCAGCGAACAGGCTGTGTACATGGTTACGCCCACCGGAGGCGTCATGGAACCCAGGGAATTGATGGTGATAAACACCAGGCCGAAAACCACCGGGTCGATACCAAAGGACTTGGCGATCGGCAGCAGGATGGGGGTCAAAATGAGAATGTTGGCGATGCACTCCATGAACATGCCGCAGACCAACGTAAGAATGATGACCACAAACATGAACATGTATTTGCTCATGCCAATGCCCATAATAAAGCCTGACAGGGTTTGGGCGGCGCGGCCGTACACCAGAGCGTAGCCGAAGGCGTTGGCGGCCAGAATGATTAGCATAATCATGCTGATGTCCACAGCAGTGGCCTTCAGGACCTCCACCATCTTTTTAAGAGTCAGTTCCTTATATACAAAGAAGCCAACGAAAATGGCGTACACCGTGGCAAACGCACCGGCCTCCGAAGCGGTAAACAGACCGAAGCGAATGCCGACAATCAGGATCACCGGAAACAGCAGCGCCCAGAAGCTTTCCTTAGCCTGCTTGCCAATCTCCTTCATAGGCAGCGCCTTTTTGCGCTCCGCCACATAGCCGCGCTTTTTGGAAATGAAGTGGGTGATTACCATGAACAGTACCGTCATCAGAATGCCTGGGATAAAACCGCCGATGAACAGACGGCCCATGGAAACCTCACCGGTTACACCATACACGCACAGGGGAATGGAAGGGGGAATGGTGGCGGTAATCATGCCGCCCATTGCCAAAATGCCCGTAATGAAGCCAACGCTGTAGCCGCGCTTTTTCATATCGGGCCCCAGAATGCGACATTCCATAGCCGCATCGGAGGTGGCGGAGCCGGAAATACCGCCCATGAGCGCACTCAGGACCACGGATACCTGCGCAAGGCCGCCGCACATATGCCCGGTCAGGGAATCAGCAAATTTGATTAGGCGTTTGGTAATACCGGTTTCGTTCATCAGGTTGCCAGCCAGTACGAAAAAGGGAATGGCCAGTTGGGTAAAGCTCTGCGCGCCCGTAACCATCTTCTGGGTCACAATTTGCAGCGGCAACCCCTCGGAAGCAAAAAAGACCGTGGATGCCAGGCCCACCGCAAAGGCCACGGGAACGCCCGCGACCAGCATGAGAATAAACGTAACAGCCAGCCAAATCATGCCTTTTTCCCCTCCTCTGTTTCAGAAGCTTCCGCGCTGCGGGCGCGAAGCTTCTTCCCATTGCTGATCACCTTTTCCACCGCCGTCAGCATCATCAGAAAGGAGCCAACGGAAGCAGCGACGGTGGTCCAGGAATAGCTCACGTTCAACGAATTGAAGCGGCGGACGGAATTGCTGATGCTCAGCTTGATGCCAAAGTAGAAAACCGAGATTAAAAAGACGATGATAATGATTTCCAGCACGATATCATAGATTAGTCGGCCTTTGCCGTGCAGCTTGTTTCGGATGATATCCACGCCCATATGCTTGCCGTTGGCATAGGCCAGATCGGCCGCGATGAAGCACAGCCAGGTAAAGATGAACTGGGCGATGTCCACGATCCAGACAATGCTTACGCCAAACCAGCGAAGTACGGCTGCTGAAAATACAAACAGAATCAGAAATGCCAGCAGCGTCCAGGAAATGAATTCTTCAATTTTCAGGCGAATTTGGGTAGCCTTACACACATCGATGCCCTCCTTTTCCAAAACGACCGGAGCCCCGTTCAGGGCTCCAGTCGCCAAGGGATGAAACCGTGATCTTTACTTTCCGATGGCGGCGTACAGCTCGCTGCGCAGCTCAGCCAGGCCCAGCTCGGCATAAACCGGCTCGGTCGCGGCGCGGAAAGCATCCACATCCACCTCTACGATGGTCATGCCGGCGTCCACACACTGCTGCTCATAGGTGGAGTCCTTGGCAATGGTGCCCTGAGAGGCCACATCGCCCGCCGCCTGAGCCGCTTCCTTCAGGATGGTCTTGTATTCTTCCGGCAGGGTCTGGAACCAGGGATCGGAAATGACCAGCGTGAGCATGTGCTGGAAGTGACCGGTCTTGCAGATGTACTTGGTCACTTCGAAAATGCTGGAACCCACGGCCGCAGCGTAGTTGACCTCCACGCCGTCTACCACCTTGGTCTGCAGAGCGTTATACGCTTCAGACCAGGGACACACGGTGGGATCGCCGCCCATGGCGGCCACGGAAGCGTTTACGATGGCACTGCCGGAACTGCGCACACGCAGGCCCTTCAGGTCGGCAGGGGTGGTGACGGGGGACTTCATAAACAGGTGACGGGCACCGGCATACCAGTTGCCGGAAAGTACCTGCAGACCCACGTTGGTCAGCTGCGCGCACAGATCGGAGTAAGCGTCGGTGGCCATCAGCTTGCAGGCTTCCTCATAATCGGCCATCAGGTAGGGGCCGCCAAAGATGCCGTAGCCGCTTACGTAAGTGCCAAGACGTCCGGAGTCGGTGATCAAGCCAATGCCCATGCCCATGGTGCACTGCTCGATTAAGTCCTCATCGGCGCCCAGCTGAGAGCTGGGATAAACCTCAACGGCGATATCACCATTTGTTTTTTCTTCCACGAGCTTTTCAAATTCCAACAGGCCGTCATAGATGGGGTCGGAGTCGGCCAGGGTGGTGCCGAGCTTCAAGGTGTAGGTTTCAGCCAGGGCAGAACACGCGATGCAAAGCATGAGAAGGGAGAGAACCAGTGCAACAAGTTTTTTCATTTTGGAGGGACTCCTTTCATATTTTTAAGGCAGGACGCTGCCTTATGAACGGATTACAGGGAACGCACGAAGCGGATGCACTCGTCGTAGGGCCTATCCTGGAAAAACAGCTCCTGTTTTCCCAGTACAAAGCCCTCTACCTGATAGCGGTGGTACAGCGTGGAGATCACTTCCCGGGTAGCGCCGCCATCCAGCACCACATGGAAGTTGTAGTCTTTTCGAAGCTGGGCAATGCGCTCAAACTTGGGCAGCAGATAGTCCATGAATGAGCGGCCCGCATAGCCGGGATTTACACCCATGACCATCAGATAATCGGTGATGGGCAGCATGTCCCGTACGCTTTCCAGTGAGGTGCAGGGGTTCAGAACCAGACCTGCTCTCTTGCCCAAACTGCGGATCATATTCAGCGTTTCGCTGGGGCAGATCTCCGATTCAGGGTGAATGTAAATGATATCTGCTCCGTGGTCGGCAACAGCCTCCACATGTCGATGTGGCTGCATAACCATCATGTGGCAATCAATGAGCTTGTCTGTATTGGCCCGGATCAAATCCATTTCCCGCAGGGACATACCGAAGTTGGGAACGAACGAGCCATCCATGATATCTACATGAAAAATGTCAACGCCTGCCTGATCTAGCTGAAGGATCTCTTCCTTCAGACGATCGATAGGCAAATTCAAAATGGACGGACAAAGGATCTTTTCCATCGTTGTATAAGCACCTCCGTTGGTTTATGATAGCATTATACGACATGTATACTAG
>CAKTUS010000031.1 GCA_934621485.1 uncultured Clostridia bacterium | reverse complement strand
TCCTACTTCTTACCCGGCGTTGACGCTGCTAACTTTTGAGGTGACCTTTTGCGTCACTTTTCACTTGACGAACACATACTATGTGGGATATTTGACTGGCGATTATCTGGATGAGGCTGTAAATACAGAAAGAGCAGATTTTGATTTTACAGAAAATGCTCTCTTCGGAGATGCTGCTGAATCGGATATAGTTGAGGCTGCTGTAGAGTTCATCCGTGCATATCTTAAAGATGATCTCGATAAGGTTGCACGCGAAAAAAGGAACCAGATTGACAATTTCGTACAAGCAAAATGCCCGCAATATCGTCTGCTTTTGAACAGGCATCCTGAGGTATACGGAAAAATCCCTGCTGGTTTGCCCAATGATAAATTGGATTTGGAACTCTATAAACATCAACAGCAATGGGAATTTGACACTGCGAAGAAAAAGAATGCCATTGACAAAAAGGTCAAGGATGATGCAACGTCAGATCCGGATTTTCAGAGGCTCTTTGATGAGTACTGCGAAAACATTACTGATTTAAGCCGGGCGAGTTTGGCAGAGTACGTAGCACGGCGGAAAGCAGTTATTGAATTGCTCGATAGCGCTTTAGCTGTTGATGACGAAGGCAAATATAGCAAAGAATCCCGCATTCACAGCATTATTTGCCCAATGCAGACGACATCCGATGAAATAGAATTGGATGCTATGAATCTATGGCTAATTGATGATAGACTTGCATATCATCATTTTCTTGCCTCGGACAAGAAAATCAATTCTATTCCGGTGCTTGAAAACAGTACAGACAAGCGTATGGATATTGCAATTTTTGATGCTGCACTATCCTACACTGCCGACCCAGATAATATTAACTCCATTACCATTGTGGAGTTGAAACGTCCTCAACGCGACGATGCAGATAATGACCCGGTGTTACAGGTGCTCAAATATGTGCGCAACATTAAAGACGGGAAAATAAAAAAGAAAAATGGTCGTGACTTTGGAGACGTCAGTCGAGTAGCCTTTTACTGCTACGTCATTGGTGATTTGACACCATCACTTAAAGAGTCTGCTGAGAGTAGGGGGTTAACTCAAACACAGGATAAAGAGGGGTACTTTGGCTATAATCCGACATATGGTGCATATGTTGAAGTGATTTCATATGACAAGCTGCTCAAAGATGCCAAGCAACGCAATAAAGCATTGTTTGATAAACTCTTTGAACCTAAGGCAAAGGATTTAGTCCATCCTGAATTACTGGGGCGGGAAAATAAAAGCTGAAGGAGCGATGGTACAGTTTACCCCCTATTATTAGCGCGAAACCTGCTTCTATTTCCCCATATTGTATCAACCTCAGTGGGATTAGCCACGAAACCCCGCAAGATACAACGTCTTGCGGGGTTTTCTTATACAAAAACATATACGCATTATCCATCAAAAACCGTCTTTTCACCCGTTTATTGGGGGCAAAATGGGGGTCAGTTTCCCCCTTGATAGTATTCGCCCAGGTTCGCATGTCCTTCGCTCGCTTTGTCTCCGCTTTGACACCTTTTTCGTCCGTACTTCAGGCGGTTGTCCTGCGGTTCATTCCTTATTGGAAGCCATATTCGCGGCGGTTGAATGGTCTTCCGCCCATCCGTTCCGTCACATTTTTTCCTTATTCAGCACTTCCAGCGTGTGGTTATGGATGGCTCGCTTGCTGAACAGATCCGTATGCATATAATAGCTGAAAATGATATCGCCCATGATGAGCAACGGGAATTGGGGCGATATGGAAATACCCGCATTCAGCATTTCGTCTGAGGCCACGTACAGTACCTCGTCAAACTCGCGCGCGAGCCTCTCGGACTGGTTGGCTGTCATCAGGATAACCTTCGCGCCGCGCTCCTTGGCAATGCGCAGGCTGGAAAGCAGCACCCGGGTTTTGCCGCTGATGGACATGCCAATCACCGTGGCGTCCGGCTGCATGACCGATGCGTTGATTTTCATAAGCAGGTAATCGTCAATGGCCTCCACCGGCATGCCCAGGCGCACAAAGCGCAGGCTGAATTCTCTGGCCGCAACGCCGGAAGAGCCGCTGCCATACAGGTACACCCGGTCGCTGCAAACCAGCATCTGGGTAATATGGCGAAGCTGGCTTTCCTTGATGAGCGACTGGGTGCGCCGAAAAAGCGTCTGATAGGTTTCTATCACCTTCTGCGTTAAGCTGGTAAAAGAAGAATTATCCCGCTGCATCGCCCGGTCCATCTTATAACGGTACACAAATTCGCGGTAGCCGGCAAAGCCACAGCGGTTGGCAAAGCGGGTCAGCGACGCCTTGGACACATACAGCTTAGCTGTCAGGGTGCTGGGCGACAAGTCTTCCAGCGGCACATCGCTTAAAAAATAATCAGCAATGCTTTTTTCGGTAAACGTCATTTTATCATAACAGGTGCGAATAATCATCCGAACATCTAATTCAGCAGAATAGCCGTCCATCAGGTTGCCTCCCTTCCCGCAAGACCGCTTCTGACGCGGCTTCCGGATTTTTTGGAAAAAGCGGTCTTTTACGATTATACTCACCCGGCCGCAGAAATGCAATTGCGGACATGATGCTGTTGTGCGGGTTTTGGACATTCGTTTATAATGGATTCGTCATCAAAGCGGAAGGGAGCGGTGAATATGGCCCGGGCAAGAGTTGCCCTTGGATTTACCAATACTGTGGATTACGAAGCCGTATGGGACGCCGCCGCCTTGGAGCGGCTGATGAGCAAGCACGGGCTTGTGCAGTCCGATGTGCTGCCATGGCCCCGCATTGACACCATGCGGCAATTGCTGGGTACGGTGCTATGGCATTTTTCCCAAGGCAGCGGTTGCGGTCAATTTGTGGAAAACGGCGTTCTTTTTGACGAACTGCTTTCTTGTCTGACATGCAAAATCACGCTTGGCGGCACTGCCGTGCGCGCGGCCCTCGTGCTGAATCGTTTGGGCATTGACAGCGTGGTGCATCTGGTTTCCACCAACGAACCCACACGCAGACTTTTGCCGCCCGGCGCGCAGGCCGTATGCGCCGCTCAAAGCGATACGCTATACCCTCATTTGTCCATTCAATTTCCTGAAGGCGCGCAGCTGCATGCTCTTGGAAAGGTCTGGACAGCCCCCAGAAGCAACCGCGCCATTTTCACTGACGATGTGGACAACGCTTCTCTTCCCCTGACAGCGGCGTTCTTTGAAAAAGCGCAGAGCTGCTCGGCGCTGGTGCTGTCCAGCTTTGATATCATTCAGGACCGCGCCCTGCTGGAGAGCCGCTTGGCGGACGTGCAGCGCAGACTGGCCGGCTGCCTGGACAGCTGGGTATTTTACGAAGACGCCCATTTTTCCCACGCGGATTTTCCCAACCTGATCTGTGAGCACCTGTTGCCGTTGATTGATTTTTACAGTTTGAATGAGGATGAATTCTGCGCCCGATGCGGTCACGCCGTCTGCTTTGAGGATCCGGGGGATGTGCTGCGTGCGCTTGAAGAACTGCGCGCAAAAATACCGGCGCGCTGCCTGATTTTGCATACCCAGTATTGGGCCTTGGCTTATGGCCAGCTGGCTCCGCAGGCCCGCGACGCCTTGAAACTGGCTTGCGCCGTAGCGGCTACCCGCTTTCGTCTGGGCGACGACTGGACGCTGAACGACCTGGCCCAAACCAGTCGCCAACCGCCCTATCCGCAAGGCGTGGCCATGGCCGACCATCTGACGCAGTTTTGCAGTTTCCCCTGGGCGGTTCAGCCCGGCTTCACCGTCACGGCCGACGTGCCCACCACCATTGGCCTGGGCGACAGCTTTGTGGGCGGGTTTACAGCGGCTTTATGCAAAAACGAAAAAAAGCTTCATTAGAATAAGGAGGTAGTCCCATGCTGGTTTCCATGAAAGCGCTATTAGACGTTGCAAATGAATACAATTTTGCCGTGCCTGCTCCGAATATTCAAAATGAGCTGACCGCTCGCGGGGCCATTGCAGCAGCCGAAGCCTGCAACGGCCCGTTAATCTTGGATATTGCATTTCCCATTCACCCGGATATTCCCTTCCTTGCAGAACAAACCCGCAAGTTAGCCGAACAGTCTCCCCTGCCCATTGCCATCAATCTGGATCACGGCGGCAGCAACGACCGCGACTTTGCCCCCTGCCTGCACGACGTGATGACCTGTATTCGCTCCGGCTTTACCTCCGTTATGGTAGACCGTTCCAGCCTGCCCTATGAGGACAATGTGGCGCAAGTGAAGTATGTGGTGCAGTTGGCGCACTCCATCGGCGTAACGGTGGAGGCTGAACTGGGCCATGTAGGCTCCGGCGATTGCTATGACACCAAGAGCGATATGGTGCTGACCCGTCCTGAGGACGCCGTATCTTACATTCAGCAGACCGGCGTGGACTGCCTGGCCGTATCCGTCGGCACGGCTCACGGTCTGTATAAGGGCACCCCGCATCTGGATTTTGACCGGCTGGCTGCTATTAAAAAAGCCACGGGTAATTTCCCGCTGGTGCTGCATGGCGGCAGCGGCACGGGCACTGAAAACCTGCGCAGGGCCTGTTCCATGGGTATCAACAAAGTCAACATCGGCACAGACCTGTTCAAGGCCGCCCTGCATGCCGTGCGTACCGCCGATCTGGAAGGCGGCAAGATCTATGATATCTGGGATGTGATTATGGATAGCTGGCGCGACGAGCTCATTCGCTGGTACGAGTCGCTGGGCGCTATGAACCGCGCAGCCCTTTACAAGGACTTGCCCTGCTTGAATCAAAAAAAGAAACACGTTTCCAAATTTGAATAACGTTCGTTTCAGACCAGTGTTCCCCGCCGCTTCCACGATGGCGGGGAATCTTGTTTTTCCGCCGCAGTCCTTCTCCGCCCGTGTGAAACGCATTTCAGTTCTTCCATTCTTTTGTCCCAAACCGCCCTTTTCTGCGGTGCTGATGCTGTTGCGCATCCACTTTTGAGATGCTATATTGTACCCATCCTTTTTGGTGATGAACAAGGAGCAAGCAATAGATGATGACTGCCGCACCCTGTGATCTGCAAAACGATGACCGTCGTCTTGAGCGGGAAGACTTCAACGGAGTCTGCCCGATCCGCAGAGACCGACTGCTGGGCATGACCTATTCTCAGCTGGCCGAAAAATACCAGATTGATCCCCGCACAGCCAAGCGCTACGCCGAGAAGAACCTGCCCACTGATTATCTGGATCACCGCCCGTTTCCTTCGATTCTGGATCCCTTTAAGGCGCAAATTGACCAATGGCTGGCAGACCCTGCGCTAACCGCCACAGAAGTGTGGCATCGCCTGAAACGCAGCGGTTGTCGATGCGGCTACACCATTGTGAACGATTATGTGAAAAAACACCGGCGCGGCCATTCCCACGATTCTATCCCATTGAGAATGGGAACGAATAAAATTTAGCCTGAATCAGGCAAGGAGGCAAATCAAATGAAAAAAATGCTAAGTATCCTTTTGTGCGCTGCCATGCTGCTGACGCTGTGCGCCCCCGCCCTCGCGGAGAGCAACGACGTCACCATCGAGTTTGTGCAGTGGTGGGAGCCTGAACTGCCCGAAGGTTCCTTTCGTGCTATCATGGATGATTTTGAAGCCAGCAACCCCGGCATCAAGGTAAAGCTGATTTCCAACCCCTTCGCCAGCACTCGTGATCTGGTTGTCTCCGGAGCGGCCACCAATACCCTGAGCGATGTGGTTGGTCTGGACGGCGCCTGGGTCAACGATCTGGTCAACCAGAACGCTCTGCTGCCCATGGACGGCTATATGGCCGCCGATGAAGGTTTTAGCGCCGACAACGTAGCTGCCTCCGTTAAGGTAAACGACGGCACTTATATGTTCGCCGTGGCCAACTTTACCTATCATCTGTTCGTCAACACCAAGCTGCTCAAAGACGCCGGCATCGAGGCCATGCCAAAGACCTGGAGCGAGTTCATCGCCGTCTGCCAGGAACTGCAATCCAAGAATCCCGACGCTTTCGGCTGGGACTTCCCTTTCTCCTCTCTGTATGCCAGCGCCGGCCAGGATCAGTTCATGACCTGGGTGTGGGCCACCGGCGGCAAAATGCTGGATGAAAACGGCAAGCCCAACTTTGTCAACAACGAAGCCATGAGCAAGACCCTGTCCTTCTTTAAGCAGGCTTATGAGGCCGGCGTCATGTCCCCCGGCGTGTTCTCCAAGCAGAGCCAGGATATGTTTGAGGAGTTCGCCAGCGGCCGCAGCGCGTTCATGATCAACGGCCTGTCCGCCATCGCTTCGCTGCACGACCGTAACGCCGATCTGGAATTTGACGTGATTGATATTCCCGTTGCGGACGATTACACTGATACGCACGGCATGATGTATGCCGCTTGGGGCATTGGCGTATCCGCCAGCTCCGCCCATCCCGAAGAAGCGTGGAAGCTGGTCAGCTACCTGATGAGCAAGGAGGTCAGCGGCCGCATCGCCGAGATCGCCAACTCGCTGCCCGGCAACAAGCAGGCTCAGCCCTCTTCTCAGGATCCTGCTTTCCTCAACGGTTACGCCCTGTTTACCCAGAGCAGCCTGATTAACGAGTTCATCGGTCTGCCCTCTGCCACCGAATTGAACCGTGTGCTGATGGAGCAGGTGCAGATGGCGCTGGAAGGCGGCCAGACTGTGGAAGATACCCTGAAGAACATCGAATCTCAGTGGAACGCCGAGCTGGGGTATTGATTTCTCTTTCGTAAAGCGCCCATACACAGCGCAGCCGGCGCGGGGCTTTCCCGCGCCGGCTTGCCATTAGAGGTGAAAACATGATGATCTCGAAACGTTTTATAAAACGCTGCCGGCCCTACCTGTTCTTGGCCCCCGCGCTTATCCTGTTTGCGGTGCTGCTGCTTTATCCCATTTTGACGGTGGTGGATTATTCTCTTTATGATAATGTCATCACCAACAAAAACCCGCAGTTTGTTGGGCTCAAGAATTTTCAAACCATTTTAGGCGGCGGCGACTTTTGGAGCGCCCTTGGCAATACCGCCTATTTTACCGTGATCTCCGTGTTTTTCCACTTGACGCTGGGTGTATTATTTGCCATGCTGCTTAACACTGAGCGGCTCAATCGCTATGTAAAGGGTTTTTTCCGTGCGGCGCTGATTCTGCCGTGGACCTTTACCGTAACCATCGTGTGTATTCTATGGCGGCTGATGCTGAACCCGAACGGCGTTATCAACTACTTGCTTGGCGCCGGTGCAAAGGACTGGTTTGGCAGCGTCGGTACCGCCATGAACGCCGCCGTTTTCGTAAATATTTGGAACGGCTATCCCTTTTACATGGTCAGTGTGCTGGCCGGCCTGCAAGGCATCGGCAGGGATTTGTATGAAGCGGCCCGTATCGACGGCGCCAGCGGTCCCGCCGCTTTCCGCCATATCACCCTTCCGCAGCTCAAGCCCGTGCTCTCCAGCCTGCTGATGTTGGACTTCATCTGGACCATGCAGCAGTTCTCGCTCATTTACATGACAACAGGCGGCGGCCCTCTGCGCGCAACCGAGGTGCTGGGCACATATACCTATCGTCTCGCTTTCACCCGTATGAAGTTTTCCATGGCGTCCGCCAGCGCCTTAATCATCCTGGTTATCTGCATGGCTGCCTGCATCTTTTACGTTCGTCAACAAACAAGGAGTGACGCATGATGAAAAACAAAAAAATCCGCGCCCGCCTGTCGCTGATTGCCATCGTGCTTCTGCTGACCATCGGCCTGATCTACGCCTGCTTTCCCTTCCTGTGGATGGCCAGCAATTCCGTCAAATCAAATAACGAAATTTTCCAGCAGCCGCCCAAACTGCTGCCCCGCGTGCTGACGCTTTCCACCTATCGCGAAATTTTGCAGACCCCGGCCAAGCTGCAATTCTTTATCAACAGCTATATCGTCTCCTTCTCGGCCACGGCGCTGACGCTGATCATCGCCATTTTTGCGGCCTATGGCTTCAGCCGCTACGACTTTAGGCTGAAAGAGTTTTTGAACGTCTTTATTATCAGTTCCCAGGGGGTTCCCACCATGACGCTGCTGATTCCCTACTTTGGTCTGGTGGTAGCCATGAAGCTGTATGATAGCTATTGGGCCCTGATTCTGACTTATCTGGTATTTACCCTTCCCTACGCCATCACCATGATGACGGGATATTTCAACACCCTGCCGCGCGAACTGGATGAAGCGGTGCAGATTGACGGCGGCTCCGCCGCACGCTGCCTCTGGCGCATTTTGGTGCCCATATCGATACCAGGCATCATCGCCACCGGCATTTACACATTTCTGCTCTGCTGGAATGAATACCTGTTCGCTCTAACCCTGACCAAATCCACCGAGATGCGCACAGTGCCCGTCGGTATTCAGCTGCTCATGGGCGAACATACCTACGAGTGGAACGAGATGATGGCCATGAGCGTGCTGGGTTCCCTGCCCGTTGTTATCATTTATATGTTTGCGCAAAAGTACTTCCTGGCGGGCCTTACCTCCGGCGCCGTGAAAAGCTGAGCCGCGTATTCAAAAAGCCCATCCCGGGGATTCAATATTTCCCGGCCGCGCAGCAGTCGCTGCCGGCGGCTTGATAACAATAGCCGTTCCCCAGGCGAGGCTTTTCTCGCCATTTCCAAGCCCGACATCCCAATTCCCCAATCCAAGAATGGACGCCTTACCGCCTCTGCCTTTGACATCGCTTCCCTTTCCATGGAAAACACGAGTGGGCGAAGGCGGAAGCGCCTGTTTCACCCAAAAGCGGCCGGATGACAAGCCCTGTCATCCGGCCGCTCCAGACTGTCGTAAAAACCTATGGGAGAGCGCGTGCGCCTGCGAACGTCGCTGCGCCGGTTCGCAAAAAAACATGATGGTGCAAGGCTTGGGGGCTTCGCCCCTAAAGCCCCGGCAAGCGGCAATCTCTCCCGCGTTTCCCTTTTTGACGGTCTGACCCTTGCGCAGCAAGGCTTTCCTTACGCGCTTTGCCGCCTGGCCCGCCGGAGGCGAGCAGGCAAAGTGTGTCTCCCGGCAGAAAAAAACGTCGTCAGGCGAGCTTTTTAGACGGCCTGAAGCGGGATTCCGTTTTCTTTATGAAGCCATCGTCAGCCCTCTGTCAAAGTATCCTTCAGGATTCGATACATCATATGGTCAAAGGTCATGTGAATATCCTCTGCAATCTGCATGTCATTCACCGGCGCATGCAGATGATAGTCGGAAAGCGCCTTCAGCTTTCCCCCATCGTAGCCGGACATGCCAACAACCTTGCATCCAACCTTCTTTGCATATTCTACCGCTTTGATGACATTTGTAGAGTTCCCGCTGCCGGAAATGGCCATTACCAGATCCGCCGGCTTAAGCTTATTCCTCAGTTGGAAAAGGAAAACATCATCGTAGCTGATATCATTTGCAATGGCCATGACAATGGGAGTATTATCATTCAGGCATACCAGCTGAAACTTCTTATCCAGTTTTTCGCAAATGCCCTTGTTAAAATCGCAAACAAAATGAGAAGCCGTCGCTGCACTGCCGCCGTTGCCAAAGGTATAAATCGTTGCGCCGCGTTCATAGGCTTCCAGAATCGCCTTGACCGCCGCTTCGATTTCTTCATAATTCATCGCTTTCATTACGGCCATTTCAGCGTCATAGTAGGCTTTGATTTGATCCAGCATAGCATTTCCCCCTTCTGCTTTTCGCAATCATTTTCAATTGTTGGAAACATCCCATCCAAAACGGGCAAAAAACATTTCCGAAATCCGCCAAACGAATCGAGCCCGGAAAACGACTTTTCTCTCGTTGTCCGGGCCATTGTTATCCCACGGGATGGAAATGAATATGATAGTCTTTGAAAGCGCCCGGTTCAAGGCTTTGGATGAGGTGCTTATGCTCGATGCGGTCGTCCTCATGGGTATAGGTGCAGCCGCCGTTCCAGGGTTCGATGCAAACATAGGGCGCCTCGCAGCCCGTCATGGTCCACAGTCCAAGCATGGCGTAATCAGGAAATTCCACGCGGATTCCTTTTCCCTCCGAATCCACAAGGCAAACGCCTCGCGACGAAAGGCCGTCCAGAATCAGCACGTCTCTCTGGAACAGTTCGTATCGCAGGGGAATCGTGTCGCCATCCAGCCGGAAATTGCGCTTCGATGGATTAATCAGACGGGTGTCCGGCTCCAGAATGGGGCAATCCAAATGTTCCGGCCGGTCCAGCACGATGCGGTAATCTTCAAAACTCGTCTCCGGGAAGATGGGGCAGCGAAAACCGGGATGCGCGCCGATGTTGTAATACATTACACGCTTATCCCGATTGCTTACCCCGGCGCGGATGGAAAGCCCCTCGTCCGTCAGCGTGTAGCAGATTTCCAGTTGAAACGCATAGGGGTACTGGCGCAGCGTAGCCTCCGAGGCGCACAGCACAAAGGAAATGCAGCTATTGGAAAGCCGCGTAGCCTGAAACTCCATTTTGTGCGCAAACCCGTGCCGCTCCATGGAATAGGTTTGCCCCTCTATTTCAACCTGGCCGTTGCGCAAATCGCAAACAATGGGGAACAGCCACGGCGCGGATTCTCCCCAATACTGCGGGTCGGCCTGCCAAATGAACTCTAACGAACGGTCCTGAAAAGAGCGCAGTTCCGCGCCCGTACTGTTGATACGGGCGCGAAACCGGTCATTGTAAATCTCAAATTCCATTAGCGATACATCTTCCCCTGGCTCTTTTCCAGAAGCTTCAAGTACAGGTTCGGTACGGTTTCATGATGGCGTCCGCACACATAGTGGCTCTCGCCGCCGTCAGAAACGGTACGGGCCATGATGGTTTTCCAGGGACGGAAATAATAGCGGGGATCGTTCTTGGGCGGCGTTTCCATCACGTCCTTGCCTTCCAGGTCGTGCAAATCAAACACAGCCGTCGTGAAATGCGCAATCTTCTCGCCATGCTGATGGGCCACGTTGCGAGCCATGGACAGGCACTTCAGGTACACTTCGGGGCCGATAACGGCAGAGCCGAAGTCCAGGAATACGCCGTTTTCCAGATTCTGGATGGATTTGGCATAAATCAGGAAATCGGTGTAGGAAGCCTGGCCCAGCGCCGCGCCGTCGCAGTTGGGATGCTCGTGGATGATATCGCAGCCCAGGCCCACATGCACGGTTACCGGCACATGATAGCGGTAGCCGGCGGCCAGCAGGGAATTTTGGCGGTAGGGGAACTTTTCTTCCTCAATGACCTTGCCCAGCATCTCGCCGTAGCCCCAGCCTTCCTTGGCGGCCATCACGGCAACGTCGTTCAGGCGGCCGGTTTCCTTCCACAGGCCAAACTGGCCTTCGCTGATATAGCGGGCCACGCTTTCGGTGGTAGCGCCGATCATGGCAAACTCAAAGTCGTGAATAGCGCCCGCGCCATTCAAAGCGAAGTGAGTAATCAAACCGCGGCGGGCCAGCTCGGCCAGCAGCGGGCCGTTTCCGGCGCGAAGGCAGTGCGCGCCCATAGCCATCAGCACCGTCGCGCCCTTTTCGCGGGCGGCAATGATACGGTCTGCCAGCAGGTCAATAGTGGGATGGTCCATCGTGCACTTCACATGGTTGGGATCCTGCATTACGTCTTCCGTCAAGTCATGAGCGCGTTCGCCCAGGGGCTTCAGGTGCAGCTGGCTGCGGTCAAATTGTTCAAAGGGCATGGTTTTACGCCTCCTTCGGGAATAGGTAGTTCATCAGTTGGGGAACGTCCGAAAAGTCGGGAATAATGATGTCCGCTCCGGCGCGAATCAGGCGCTCGCGCTTCCATTCGTCAACGCGGCCGTCATGGTTTTTCTCGTCCGTGGCTACGCCAACGGCAAAGCCGCCGCGCTCCTTCACGTTTTCAATTTCCACAAAGCCGTCTCCGAAACCCACCAGTTCGGTGCCGGACAGGTTGTTCTCGGTAATGATCCGGTTCACAATCATCTTCTTGGAAAAGCTCTTGTAATCTCTCTGAGCGCCATACACCTTGGCGGCCAGGTACTTGGTCACCTTGAGCAGCTCGGCCTCATGCTCGGCGTATACTTCGTCGGTGCCGCTGGCAATGAACATTTTCACCTGCCGGTCAAACAGGGCCTTCAAAATCTCTTCGCCGCCGGGAACCATGTATTCCACAGGCTGAATTTCGCCCTTTTCCAGCCCTTCAATACGATAGCGAACCTCGTCCAGCAGGCGGCGCTGGTATTCATCCTTATACTCCTGAGCATCCAGAGGATCGCCGCCCCGCTTTTTGATTTCGTCCACCAGGCCGAAGCACTGGTAGATGGTCTGCTTGCCGGTGTTGATGTCCACAAAGTAGTCGATGCAGTCCCGGATGGATTTTTCGCTTTCCTCCTTAGCGGCGGGAGCCTTCATCATCTCTTCATAGAAATAGGACTTCATGATCTTCTGCCAGCCTTCGCGAATCAGGCTGAGCGTGCCGTCAAAGTCAAAAAGGGCAAATTTGAAGTGTCCCCGGTCATAGTTGGGATTGATTACCTCAAGATACTGACTGGCCAATGTTTTTACTCCCCTTTTACTTTTTTCTTCTGTCGCTGGCGTACACAAGCAGCAGAATGTATAGGATCAAACCGTATCCAAACCACTTCACAGCATCGCCGCCGCCAAGCTGAATGAACAGGCTGGTCAACAGTTGCAGGAACACAGCGCCCAGGTAAACGCGCAGATAGCTGGTTTCGCCGCCGGCCAGCGCAATGCCGCCTACCACCACGGCGGCGTAGCTGGGCATAACGTAGGAAGAAGCCATGTCCTTAAACACCATGTTCATATTGCCGGCCAGCATCAGGCCAATCAGGCCGGCAATTGCGCCGCTGACAACAAAGGTCGTGAAGCGGCGGGCCTTTACGTCTGCACCAGACAGATAGGCCGTGCGCGGGTTGGCGCCCACGCCGCGAAGAACGGGACCCAGGCTGGTCTTTTTCAGGCACCAGGAAACCAGCAGTATCAACACTAGCATGAATAGGATAATGTTGGGAATTCCCAGCGTGTTTTCCACGGTAAGGGTGCGCAAAACAGCCGCCGGCTTGCCGGAAATGCTTGTGCCCGCCGCATACACGTTGATGATGCCTTGCACAATGGAAGACATGGACATGGTAACCACCAGCGGAGAAAGGTCAAAGTAGGCAATCAGCGCGCCGTTGCAGGCACCAAACAGGCCGCCCACGGCAATGGAGGACAGAATCGCCAGCACTAGGTAGACGCCGCCGCGCCCATCCATGATTGCCACGCCAAAGATAGCGGAAATGGTGGCAATGTAGCCAACGGACAAGTCCAGCGCATTGCCGCCGCCCGCGATAACCACCATTTGGCACAGGGCGAACATGGCGGTATAGGAAGCGTATTTCAGCGTGGAAAGAGCCTGAGTAACAGTGAAGATGCCGCCGATGAAAATTTCGCCAATCAGGGCAAGAACCAGAATCAGCAGGAGGACGGAAATCAGCTTACGGTTTTTTTGAAGGGCTGAGGCCCATTTGGTATCGGGCAATTGCCATTTCATCTCCGTCACTCCCCTTTCTCTTTCATCTTACGGTTTACAAAGGTGTAAATGTAGGATACCATCAGCGCCAGAATCACAATCAGGCCGTTTACCAGGGTCTGGTACGCGGTGGGCAGCCCGGAGAAGAAAATCAGCTTGCTAACCATGCTGAGAATCAAAGCGCCAATCAGCGCGCCCGCCGCATCGCCCCGTCCGCCGGACATGGCGACGCCGCCGATGACCGCAGCCGCAATGGATTTCAGGGTGTAGGCGTCGCCGAAGGAATAGTCGGCCGACTGGTTCTGCGCCACAAAGAACAGGGCGGCCAGCAAAATGGCAAAGGCATTGAACAGATATGCGCCCATGCGAACCCGGGCCGTGGGAATACCGCTAAAGTAGGCGCTGCTTTCGTTGCTGCCGGTGGCATAAAGATAACGGCCAAAGGACGTTTTCTTCAGGAAACGCCAAACCAGAACCAGCAGCACAACCAGGAACACAATGGGAGGCACCCATTTGCTGAAGGAAGCAATCCATTCCGGCACGCCTTCTACCGCGGACGCCCGGTAAAAAATCTGCATCCAGTTGACGCACGCGCCGCCGGGGCGAGGCATGATGTACAGGGCCGCGCCCATATACATATAGGAGGTAGCAAACGTGGCAATGACGGGAGGCACGCGCATATAGCCAACGATAAAGCCGTTCAGCAGCGCCGTAATCACCATGACCAGGGCCGCCAGTCCCAACGCCATCCAGCCGGAGGCGGGATTATTCTTATCCATGCTGGCAGCCAGCACGCAGGACATCAGCGAAAGAGCGGCGCCGTTGGAAAGGTCGATACAGCCGGATACCATCACGGCCATTTGGCCAATGGCCATCAGCACCAGCGGAAAGTAGGAGTTGATCAAATTGGTCATGCCGCGGCGGGTCAGCAGGTTTCCCTGCAAATAAGCCGTAAGCGCAAACATCATCACCAAAATGACAAGGCTTGGAATCCACTGAACGGAAGCACTTTTTTTCTTTTTCATTCCTGGTTGCTCCCTTCACTCTTCACATTCATGGTGGCCGCGTAGATTTCTTTTTCGTTGATGTGCTCGCCTTCCAGCTCGGCCACAATGCGTCCCTCAAACATCACCAGCACCCGGTCGCACTGCTCGATCAGTTCCTCTGTATCGGAAGCGTACAGGACTACGCTGGTGCCGTTCTTTTCGGAAAGCTCACGCACCAGAGCGTACATGTCATGCTTGGCGCCCACATCCACCCCCTTGGCAGGGTCGGCCAGCAGCAGCACGTTAATGGGGAAATTCAGCCACTTGCCGATTACCACTTTCTGCGCGTTGCCGCCGGACAGCGTGGAAACCGCCGCGTGCAAATCCTTGGTTTTTACCGCCAGGCGGCGCACAATTTCCTGATCCTCCTGCGCGTTGCGCCTGTGGGAAATCAAAGGAGAGTGGCCTTTCCGGGTCAGGCGGGGGAAATCCAGGTTTTCCTGCACGCTGTGCTCCAGCATCAGCCCTTCGGCGTTGCGGTCGCCGGGCACCAAAAAGATGTTCTGATTGATGGCTTTGGAGGGGCTGGACAGGCGAATCTTTTTCCCCATCAGCTGCAGCTCTCCGCCCAAATTGGCATAGTTGCCGGCCAACGCCAGCATCAGTTCTTCCTGACCCTGACCGGACAGGCCGCCAATGCCCAAAATCTCGCCCTTATGCAGGGTAATGGAAACATCGTTCAGCTTGCGGCCCAGCTTCAGGTGCTCAGCGGACAGCATCACTTCCTCGTTGATTTCCCGGTTGGGACGCTGATGCTTTTTTCGGTCGCTTTCCCCGGCAATCAGCCGTACCACCGCATCCTCGTCCCGCTCATCCGTTGCAAAATCCAGTTCGCCAACGTTTTTGCCGTTTTTGAACACAATCACGTTGTCGCAGATTTCCATGACTTCCTTCATGCGGTGAGAGGTAAAGATGATGGCCACGTCCTGCTGAGCCAGGCGGCGTATACAGGCGAAAAGGCTTTGAACCTGCTCGCGTTCCAGCGCGGCGGTGGGTTCGTCCATAATCAGCAGCCTGGGTTCGCAAATCAACGCTTTGGCGATTTCCACAATCTGCATTTCACCCGGGCTCAGCTGGTACACCAGGCGATGAATATCCAGTTCGGGCCAAAGCTGATCCATAATTTCCTGGGAGCGCTTTTGCGCCCACTTGTTGTCCAGGTAAAGGCCCTGGCGCTGCTCGCAGCCCAATACAATGTTTTGCCAGACGGTCAAGTCCTCTACCAGGCTCAGGTTTTGAAAAATCATGGAGATGCCGCCGGTTTTGGATTCCTTGGGATTGGCAAAGCGCACCGGCTTTCCTTCATACAAAATCTCACCCTTATCGGCGTGATAAACACCGGTGATGATTTTGGAAAGCGTGCTTTTGCCGCTGCCGTTGGCTCCCAAAAGACCCGTTATTTTTCCCTTCTCACAGGCAAAATTCACGTTGTCCAGGGCCAACACGCCCGAGAAACGCTTTACGATGCCCTTCGCCTCCAAAAGTGCCAATGATGACCACCTGCCATGCTTTATTTTCTATGTATCAATGCGGCAAAGCCGCTATTGTTTCCAAACGTTGGGGGATGGCCGAAGCCATCCGTGCCGCCTTAAGCGGCTCAGGCCAAAAATCCGTCACCTGGCGTGACACAAACGTGCCACGCCAGGCTTTGTGGAATTCATTCTCTTCGGACAAAAGAGATGGCCGTTTTCATCTGATAGGGATAAAAGACATGTTTGTTGTTTCGGGAAAAGCCGCCGGCAAGGAAGAGGGCTTCTTCCCCCCTTCTTTGCCGGAAGACTTGTACCATCGGCTTCGTTTAGGAAGAACGATTATTTGAAGTAAGCCTGCAGCGCTTCTTCGGTGATGTACTCGCTGTACAGATAGTCGTCGGGCTTGTCCTTCAGCTGCTCATAGAGCTCGTCCAGGTTGTCGTTGGTGAAGAAGCCGGCGCACTCATAGTAGAAGGTATCGGCGTCGTTGGCGTCAACCACAGCGCCGTCCACCAGTTCCTTGCCTTCAAACATGTTCACAGCCAGGCGGAAAGCGGTGCCGCTGATTCCCGGAGGGTTGGGCATAGCGCAGGCGTTGAAATCCTTGCCCTCGTCCACCAGCTGCTTCCACAGCTTCACAAACGCGGTGCCGGGCTCGCCGATCATGTACTTGGGAACAAAGTCGGCGTCCAGGCAGGCGGACAGAACGCCATAGGCCATGGAGTCCTGGGTGAACACGGCGTCGGGACGCAGGCCGCTGGCCAGGTACTGAGCCATGGCATCCTTCGCGGTGGTCTGATCCCAGCCGCCGGAGGTCTGCGCTTCAATCTTCATTTCCGGATACTTGGCCAGCACGTCGTCGCGGGCAGCCAGGCGCTGGATGTTGCCGGGGTGGCCGTCCAGACCGTAGATATCCACGATGGTACCCTTGCCGCCCATCTTCTCGGCCATGTAGCTCACCTGAGCCTCGTTCCAGGCATAGGGGCTAACCTGCACGGTGATTACGCCCTCGGCGGTGCAGGTTCCGTCATAAGCCATCACGGTGATGCCTTCCTCAATCGCCTCAGCGATGGCGCCGTTCAGCGCATCGGAGCTGTTGGGGTTGAGCAGGATGATGTCCACGCCCATGTCGATGAAGTCGCGAATGATATTGATCTGCTCGGCAGCGTCGCCATTGTTGACGTTGTCGACGATCTTGTAGGAATCAATGCGGCCGGCGGCAACGTACTCGTCGCCAACTTCGACCAGAGCCTGCAGCATGGTGTCACGGAAGGTGGAACCAGAAGAACCAGTGGAGATGCCTACCACAGGCAGTTTGCTTTCGGCCTGAGCAAAGGAAGCCACGCTCAGAACCATAACCAGCGCCAGAACCAAGCAAGCCAGTTTTTTCACGGTTGGTAATCCTCCTTATTGTTTTACATACGCCACCTTTTGTGCTAACTGTCCAAAGAAAACGTTGGCGAAACCCTTATTCGCCGAATTTAGCAACCGCATCCTCAACGATCTTCTTCGCACCCTTGAGGCCAAAGCGGGTAGCACCCAGTTCATAAGCGGCCAGGACGGGCTCCAGCGTGCTGACGGCGCCGGCGGCCTTAACCTGCACTTCGGGATCGGAATACTTGCGCATGAGCATCAGGTCGTGATGGGTAGCGCCCTTGTAGGAGTACTTGCCGTCAGCGTCCTTGTTATAGCAGTAGCCGGTAGAGGTTTTCACAAAGGCCACCTTGTACTTGCTGCAAATGCGGCACAGCTTAATCTTCTGCTCGTCGCTGGTGAGCATATCGTTTTCGAAAATCACCTTCAAAATTGCATTGTGGCTCTTCACCAGGGCGTTGATCAGGCGGATTTCGTTGTCCACATAGGGCCAGTCGCCGCCCACTACCTTGCCGATGTTAACCACCATGTCCACCTCGGTAGCGCCGTCGCGGCAAACCTGCTCGGCTTCCGCCAGCTTGATTTCCGTGGTGCTGTTGCCATGGGGGAAGGCGATAACGGCGCTAATCTGGATATCGGTGCCGGCCATCAGCTCGGCGGCGCGCTTTACGTGATAGGGCTTTACGCATACGGCGCCCACGTCGTACTGCTTGGCGATGGCACATTCGGCTTCAAACTCAGCGTCCGTCATGGAAGGATGCAGCAGGGAGTGGTCCACCATCTTGGCAATCTTGTGGGAATTCAAGCCCTCCAGAGATACCTTGGGAAAGTCCTTTTCATTCATTTCAATATGATCCATTTTGATACACACTCCGTTTCTCAATTTTTTATAGCTTCACGACCGAATTGGTGCGTGAGGACTCGTAAGCGCCAAATACCACCTTCAGCGGCTCGTAACCGTCCTTACCGGAAATGGAAGCCACGCCGCGGTTCAGAGAATCCACAAACTCATCGATGATGCCGGACTTGACCTGCACCTTGTTGTTGGGAATTTCGCCAACCTTGAGGTAATCCTCGGTGCCGTCAAAGCGTTTGATCACAATCTGGTAAACCGGATCGCCATAGATGGTCATCACGCCGTCGGTGCAGTAGAAAACCGTGCTGCCGTCTTCATATTCATAGGTCCAGCTTACGGTAATCGTGCCGGTAGCGCCCTTGGCCGTTTTCAACACCATGGTGGCGTTGTCTTCCACATCGATGGGCGTGCCGTCTTCATAGGTCTTGTTCAGGGTTTCCACGCGAGCATAAACCTCGGTGTACTCATCATCCAGCATCCAGCGAACCACGTCAATCTTGTGGATGCCCAGGTCGGCCAGGCAGCCAAAGTAGCTTTGGCTCTTCTGGAAAAACCAGGTCTTTTTCTTTTCCTTGGCCCAACGTTCGCAGCCGGGATGACCAAAGGTGGACTTAAAGGTAATCACCTTGCCCAGAGCGCCGGATTGCAGAAGCTGCTTCGCCTTTACGTGGGCGGGCGCCAGACGCTGGTTCTGAGCGATAAACAGCATCTTTCCGCACTCTTCCGCGGTGCGCATCATGGCCTGAGCCTCTTCCAGGGAAACCGCCATGGGCTTTTCGCACATGACATGCTTGCCGGCCTTCAGCGCGGCAATGCTCATTTCGGCATGGGTGGTGTTGGTAGCCGCCACAATCACCGCATCCAGGGTGGGGTCGGCGACCAGTTCCTTCCAGTCGGTGTAGGCTTTGCAGTTGTACTGGTCGGCCAGAGCTTCCACACGCTCTTTCACCACATCACAAATGGCCCCTACTTCCGCTTCCGGGTTATCCAGAATTTCGGGCAAATGACGGCGCTGCACAATCTGTCCGCCGCCGATGATGCCAATGCGATACATTTTCATCGTCTCCTTTGCTGCTGATATTCGTCAAAGCGGGCGCGCAACTGTTCGGGAGTCGCAGTACCCGTTACGCCAATCTGCTGTACAATGATGGAAGCAACCAGATTCCCGAACAAAGCCGCTTCCGAAAGGGTTGCGCCCGCGCACAGCGCGCAGGCAATGCCGGTAAGGGCCGAATCGCCCGCGCCGCAGATATCCACCGGCCCCTCCACATGGTAGGCGGGAACGGTGCGAATCTTATCGTTTTCCAGCACGCGGATACCATCCGTACCGCAGGAAATGAACATGGGAATCTTGGGATTCTGCTGTAGCTTGCGCATGGCCTTTTCCACCTTGGCCACCCGCTCCTGATTAAACGCGCCGTCAAACTCTGCCTCGATGCCGGCGGCACGCAGGGCTTCGTTGTCGTTGCATTTCACAATCATGTCCTTGAACTTGGAAATATGGAAGCGGGAATCCACCAGCACCCTCGCCTTGCCGCGCAGGCTGATTTGCCGCAAGGTTTCAATGACGCGGTCGGTAAACACGCCGCAGTCGCCGTCGGCCAGCTGTTCCAGGCAAACAAAGGCGTCTACCTGCTTTTCCAACTCCAGCAAGTTGGCAATCACCTTTTCTTCATTTTCAGGCGACATCCGGGTGCGGTTTTTGCTGTCGATGCGATGGGTTTCTTCCATGCCGGCAGGCCGGTCGAAAAACACCTTGGTATAGGTGGGGGTAAAACGCCCTTCTTCGGCCACCATGTACTGGGTGCTGCATCCGGTTTCTTCCAAGCCCTTGCGCAAATCAAAAGCTTCGCCGTCGTTTCCGGTAACGCCCACGCCCCAGTGAGGACCCGTGCGCAAGGAATAAAGGTTGTTGGTAATCACGCCGGCCGCGCCAGGCACGCAGCTGCGGCGGCATACCTGATAAGCGACCAGCCCCGTTTCCACGGAAATCTCGTCCCAGTCCCGATTGATGTAGAAAATCCGGTCCAGGAACAAATCGCCTACCACCGCAATGCGCACCTTGGAAAAGCCATTCAGAATTTCTTCAAAACGCGTTTGTTCCATAGCAACCTCTATCAGATATACTGGCGCATAAAGTTCTTGGAAATCTCAATGGACTTGAGCACATCCTCGCGGCTGCCTTCAAAGGAGCGGTCTTCCACCTCAATAAAGGCGCTGCCGTGGAAACGCACGTCCGTCAACGCGGAAACCAGCTTACCCCAGTCAATGTCGCCCAGACCGGGAAGCTTGGGCGCGTGAAATTCCAGCGGGCAGGCGAAGAAGCCCACATCGTCGTACTTGTCCTGATAGAACTTGGTATCCTTCAGGTGTACGTTGACAATTTTGGATGCGAACTCGTAAATGGGCTTGATGTAGTCCATCCGCTGCCATGCAAAGTGGGAGGGGTCGTAGGTGATGCCGAAGTTGGGGCTGTCAATGATGGCAAACATTTCACGCCAAATCTTCGGCGAAACCGCCAGGTTCTTCCCGCCGGGCCATTCATCCATCGAGAAGTACATGGGGCAGTTTTCAAAGGTAACCACCACGCCCTCATCCTCCGCATAGCGAACGATGTCGGGCCAGTACTTCTTGAACAGCTCCATGTTTTCGCTGATGGACAGCCGGTGATCCTTGCCGATGAACGTGTCCACATACTTCACGCCCAGGATGGAAGCGCCGTGAATCACCTTCTTCAGGTGATCGAAGTAGAAGGTGCGAAGCTGCTCGTCGCCCACCAGCGGATTGGGCGAGTATGCCAGGGAATCCAGGGAGAGGCGGTAACCCGCCAACATCCCCAGCATCTCCTGAGCCTTTTCTTTGGTAAGGGTGCTTACATCAATATGGGTTACGCCGGCATAGCGGCGCTCTGCTTTTCCCACCGGCCAGCACGCGGTTTCCAGGCTTTCCAGGCCGATGGAAGAAGCGTATTTGGCTACTTCTTCGAGCGGAAGGTCTCCAAGAATCGCTGTGTTCATACCTAGTTTCATCATGGGTGATTCCTCCGGCCTTGCTTAGCGGCGATCCAGGGGCAGGGGGCCCGTCATAACGCCGTTGGGGTTCATGAACATGCCCTCGTCAATCATGAGACCGGCGTTGGCGCCGTCGGTCATGGCGCCGCGCACATTGCTGATGCGCTTGCTGTCGCCCATGTTCACCACGTTCAGGCCCGCTTCCTTCAGCTGGTCGTACAGGCGGGTGTTGGAAACGCAGTTGGCGTAAATGACGGTGTCGCAGGGAATGGTGCGGCGCTTCAGGTCCTTATCGATGACTTCCACTTCACCGTCGCGAATCTCCAGGATGGTGGTGTTGGTCAGAATATCCACCTTGTGCTTGTAGGGCACGCCGGGCAGCGCGCGGCCGTTTTGCAGGTTGAAGCGGCGCTTCAGCACTTCCTTGTGCACAGGCTCCAGATCCGCGCCCCAATCCTTGTTTTCGGTAATCAGGGTCAGCTTCTTTCCCTTCATGCCCAGGGCCTCGGCGGTATCGGTCAGGGCATAGTGATCGCCCCAGATGACCACGTTATCGCCCACGGGAGCGGGCTTCTTCTTGCCTTCTTCCGGATAGTAGGGGCACTTCACAGCCTGGCAAATGAGCACATCGTTGAAGCGAATGCCCTTTTCCTTGCCGGGCACATCGGGGATCACCGTGTCGGAGCCGGTGCCGCAAAGCACCACGTCGTATTCCTTCAGCATGTCGATGGTGGCTTCGGTGCGCAGGCGTACATCCACGCCCAGCAGGCTGATCTGGCGGCGCAGCCAATCCATGTACCACTTCATCTTGCTCTTGGGAGGCACACAGCAGCAGCTGCGGAGGATACCGCCCAGCTCGTTATCCTTTTCAAAGATGGTGCACTGGTGGCCGCGAATGGTGGCAATGCGGGCGGCCTCCATGCCGGCGATACCGCCGCCCACGATGGCAACCTTCATGCTCTTGCTGGCCTTCTTCATATCCAGGAAACGCTCGTCGCCCATGGCGGGGTTGATGGCGCAGCGCATTTCGCGCTTAATCATCAGGGATTCCTTCCAGCAGCCAACCAGGCAGCTGATGCACTTGCGGATGTCTTCGTCGCAGCCGGCCTTGGCTTTGGCAGCCCAGTAGGGATCGGCAATCAGCTGACGGGACAGGCCCACCAAGTCCGCCTTGTTTTCCGCAATGATGGATTCGCAGTAGGCGGGAGTGCGCAGGGTGTGGCTGGTGATGACGGGAATGTTGACCACTTCTTTGATGGCGGTAGCGGCGTAGGTGTTCCAGCCCTCCTTGAAGTGCATGGTATCCATCACGGCCTCGGAAGCCTCGAAGGTACCGGCGCTGATGTCCAGCGCGGCTACGCCGGCTTCTTCCAGGGTCTTGGCAATCTTCAGGGATTCCTCCAGCGTGCGGTGGCCGGGCATCCACTCCTCGGCCGAGAAACGAACCAGGATGGGGAAGTCCTTGCCGCACTTGCGCTTAATGCGGTCGATGATCTCCAGGATGAAGCGCATCCGGTTTTCAAAGGTGCCGCCAAAACGGTCGTTACGGGTGTTGACATAAGAGCTCATGAATTGGGCGATCATGTAACCATGAGCGGCGTGGAGCTCCACGGCGTCGAAGCCGGCCTGCTGCACGCGCCAGGCGCCTTCGGCAAACTTCTCAATCAGGTCGTAAATTTCCTCAATTTCCATGGCGCGGGCAATTTTGCCATGGGCTTCGCCCTCGGCGTAAATCACCTCGTGGCCGGTGCTGCCGGGAATGTTCGTGATGATGTCGGAGCAGGAAATCTGCTGCTTCTTGGGGAAGCAGGCCTGACGGCCGGGGTGCTGAATCTGCACAGCGCACTTGGCTCCGTGACGGTGAATGGACTCCGCCAGGCGGGCCAGGCCGGGAATGAAATAATCCTGGTCCACAGACAGGGCGGTGATGGAGCAGCGGCCGGTCTGCATATCGGGAGAAGAAGCGCCAACGATGACAAAGCCGGTACCGCCGCGAGCCATTTCTTCATAAGCACGGCAGACACGCTCGGTTACTTCGCCAGTGGAAGAACCGGAGCAAATATCGGTGGGAGCCAGCGCAACACGGTTGGGAAGTTCCATGCTGCCAATTTGAATGGGGCTAAACAAATGAGGATATTTCATAGCCTTATTTCTTCCTTTCCTGCATGGTTAAGTACTGCCTGTAATATACACAGAATTTTCTTTCGTGTCAATAGTTTTTCTGAATGAAATTTTCTTACATTTTATCAATTCTTGAAAGTCAAGCTATATCAAGCTTTGCCGTTTTTGTGAAAAACTTAGCAAAGAAAAAATTTCCATGGCAGCTTTTGAGGATGCTTTTCCAGATGTAAGCAGGCTGCAAAAAGTTGTTTGTTTATAATGGTTTTATCCATTTTTCTTTTCAAAGGCGGGTTCGTTTTTTCATGGAAAGAAAAGCGTGCGTTCTCGTTCATCTCTTGACAAAAAAGCCAAAAACGGATAAGATGAATGGCATGAAAGCGGAAAAAAATTTCAGCTTCCAAAAAAACTCTGTTCCAAAGAAATGGGGAGAATGTATGGAAAATTCATTCCAAGAGCAATCGCTAGGTATTCTTGTATATATTGAAAAGAATTATCAGTCGCTAACGTCTTCCCTGCAAAAAATCGCCCTTTTCATCCTGTCTTCCCCGGGCAAAATCATCAGCATCACCACCTCCGATTTGGCGCATGAGTTGGACGTCAGCGAGGCAACGGTCGTGCGCTTCTGTCAGGCCCTTGGTTTTAAGGGCTTTACCGATTTCAAAATCAAACTGGCCAAAGACCTGGGCGCAGATAATCACGACCCGGTGCCCGGCGGATTTTTGCGGCAGGATTCCAGCTACGATGTGATTCAGAAAGTGATGCAAGCAGAGTACGACGACATCCGCTTCACGCTGGAAATGCTGGATATGGACGCCATGCTGCATTGCCTGAATCTTTTATGCCTGTGCAATAAGATCGCCTTTTTCGGCGTTGGCAGCTCCGGCATTGTGGCGGCGGACGCAAAGGAGCACTTCCTTCATTACGGAAAAAATGTGAGCGCGGAAAGAGACAGCATTTCACAAATCATCCTTGCCAACTCTCTGGGAAAAGACGACCTGGCCTTCGCCATTTCCATTTCCGGCCAGTCCAGCGTTCCGCTGCAAGCCATCAAAATTGCAAAGGAAAACGGAGCCCACACCGTTTGCCTGACGCAAAACCCCAAATCGACGATTGCCTATGCCTGCGAATGTGTGCTGGTGGCCTACCGGCGGAGCAATTACGCCGACGACCTGGGCACTATGTCCCGCATTGTACACTCGGCCATCATCGACTCTCTGGCCGTCGCCTATGCCGCTCAAAACTGGGAGTACGCCAAAAAAATCACCACCGAAAACCGCAAAAACTACCGTTCCAATCAATTTTCAAAGTAACGTTCCTTCTTCTCACTCCGCCTGGCCCATTGGGCACAGCGGGGTTTTTGTTATCAAGGCCAAAAAACGCTCCTCATCCGGCATAAGGATGAGAGAGGCGGCGGCTCTAGCGCGGCGTCTCAAAAAGCGCTTTCAAAGAACCGCGTTATTGAGAAATCGTAAACAGCGAACAGAATACCCCTTTGCCGAAATCGGCTCGTCAAAAACTCCATCTTCAATCATCAAGCCGTTTTTTCAAAGGAATAGCCAGTCCTCTGGGAACCGGTGGTTTCGCTTTTGCCGAATGAAACGGAAGGTTAGGCCGTCGCGCACCGGTTCCGCCAATGCCGCGGATGTTTTCAAAAGGCTTGCGCGCCCCACGTCCGGCCCCATGCAGCGCCATTCCAAAAGAGCGCCGGCCATCAGTCTACTGAAACGTCAGAAAAAAGAAACGATGGTTTCCCAAATTTCCATTGACAAGTAACCATTCGGTAACTATAATAAGGGCGACCGTTCGGTAACTATTGCTAAGGAGGGCGACTATGGCCGGGAATACAAAAGAACGGATTTTGGAAACAGCGCTTGCCTTATTTGCGCAAAGCGGATATTTGGGAACCTCCATGAGCGATATCGCGGCACGGCTGGGCATCACGAAGGCCGCGCTGTATAAGCATTATGCCAGCAAGCAGGACATTCTGGAGCGAATCGTGGAGCGAATGAACCAAACGGACTACGAACGCGCCAAGGAGTACGAAATGCCGGAAACGGAGCCGAACGCTTTTGCGCAAGCTTATCTGAGCGTTCCGGTCGAAAAAATTCGCGCCTACAGCGCGGCCCAATTCCGCCACTGGACCAAGGACCCCTTTGCCGCAAATTTTCGCAAGATGCTAACCCTGGAGCAGTATCGTGATGCAAAGCTCGCGAAGCTGTATCAGGATTATCTGGCAACCGGGCCGGTAGCGTATATGGCGGCGATTTTTCGAAAGCTGACAGATTCGGACGAGGCCGCCATGCAGCTGGCGCTGGCGTTTTATGGGCCGATGTACCTGCTCTACAGTGTCTATGACGGCGCGGAAGAAAAAGAAGCCGTTTTTTCCTTGCTGGACGCCCACGTCAACCGCTTGATTGACCAGGTGGAATCCCGTTACAGAAAGAAAGGGAGCGCGCCGTGAAGGAAGCGAAAAAGCAATGGGTTTTATGCCCGCTTTGCGGGGCCAAAACCCGGTTGCAGCTCTTTCGGGAAACAGAGCTGAAAGCCTTTCCCCTGTTCTGTCCAAAGTGTAAACAGGAAAGCGTTATCAACGCAAAAAATTTTATCATCGAGCCTCAAGAAGCCCGACGTTAAGACACAATGCCGATTGCAGCCGGTCAAGCGCCGCGCTTCATTTTAGAAAGGAAGGATTTGGATGGACGCAATCCTTTTCACCACCAACACCGGCAGCACGGAGCGCTACGCAAAGCTGTTGGCCCACGAAACCGGGCTTCCGGCCTATTCCCTTGCCGAGGCAAGGAACGCCGTGGCCAGCGGCGCGCAGGTTCTCTATTTGGGCTGGATCATGGCAGGCTCCGTCAAGGGCTATGCCGCCGCAGCGAAGCGCTACAAGGTGCGCGCCGTTTGCGGCGTCGGCATGGGCCAAACCGGAACCCAGACGGACAGCGTGCGAAAAAAGACGGCCGTTCCCGCCGGTATCCCGTTGTTCACCCTGCAAGGCAATTTTGATGTGAAAAAGCTGCGCGGCGTTTATCGCCTCATGATGAAAATCATGGTGCAAACGGCGGGCAAGAGCCTGGCCGCCAAGGAAAACCGCACGCCGGAAGAAGACGAACTGCTGGATGGGATGCTCCACGGCGGCGATCGGGTGAAACCTGAAAATCTAAGCGCCGTGCTGGGCTGGTACCGTACGGAAAAACGCAAAGCGCTGTAACGCCGCATCTGAAACGCAAAAAAATAAAAGAAAGGCTTGTTCCGCCGCCTCCGGATGAACCGGCAGGAGCATTGAAAAGAACGATGAAGCCCGTTGCCGTCGATCCCAAAACCACTACCCGCGCAGACGCTTACGCCCTCTGGATGGATGCGCCAAACCCCATGGTCACCTTTTTCAAAACGCTGGATGTAACGCCGCTTGTTCGGCTCAGCCGTAGGCAAGGGCTGCCTTTCCATATGCTGCTTTGCTTTTGCATCGGCATGGCCGCCAGCGAAATTCCGGAATTCTACACGCTTCCTGTAGGGCGCGAGCTGCTGCGATACGACTCCCTTGCCGTAGGCACCATTGTAAAAAACAAAACCGGTCAGGTCAGCTCCTGCGACGTACCGTTTTCGCACAGCCTTGCGCAGTTCCACGCCGACTACCTGCGTCTGACGCGGCAGGCGGCAGAAAGCTGTGAAAACCACGACCTGACCGACAGCATGGTCGTCGGCACCTCCGCCATTGTGGATACCGAGCTGGACGGAGCCGTTGGCATGAACAGCGGCATTTTCAACAACCCGTTTCTCATTTGGGGCAGGTATCGCAAAGGGCTTTTCAAGACCACGCTGAAGCTGTCGTTCCAGTTTCATCACACCCAAATGGACGGCGCGCAGGCCGGGCGGTTTTTGCAGCGGTTGCAGGAAATCATCTACAGCCAAAAGGCATGGCGCATGCGGCGTGAAGCGGACGGAAAAGGCGCGCTTCGCTCAGCAGGCTGAAAAAGCGGAGAGGCGACTGCTCCATCCTTGCGGAGAGAGAGGGCCTGTATCCCTCTCGTTTCGCATGTCTTCCGAACTTGCAGTCAAAACAGGCATTGGATACGCTCCTGCCAAAGATTGCATGGGAGTCCCGAAGTTTTGTGCCGCAGCCTGTTTTCTCTGCGCTTGCGGCGCCGGCGTTCCGGGAAAGGGCTTGACGGCAGGTTGAGTGTTGCTTTCTCTTTGCCGTCAGGCTGATATCGATGATTTTTGGGGAACAAGCGTTCTCCGCCAAGCATAAAAAAGAAAGCGCCAACGCCCGGATTGCTGAAAAAGCGGAGGTGCAGGAGGCGCCGCCTCCCGCCGGGATGATAGGGGCGGAGCCCCTCAGCGTGTCGAAAAACCCCTGA
>CAKTUS010000030.1 GCA_934621485.1 uncultured Clostridia bacterium | reverse complement strand
GTTGCGGGGGAGGGACTTGAACCCTCGACCTCCGGGTTATGAGCCCGACGAGCTACCGAACTGCTCTACCCCGCGTCATGGTCACTCACGCGACATGAAATATTGTATAACACATCCGTCTATTTGTCAATTGTTTTTTCTAAAAAAATCATTTTTTTGGCAGCGGGAAAGCTCTGTCAGTCCTTCCCGCTGCCAAAAAGCGTTACACGGTTACTTTTCCGGCCAGCACCTGTTTGTAATCCTCATAATTGCGCTTCAGCAAATTCGGCGTATCCAAAGAGTACGGGCACTTTTTGCGGCAAGCGCCGCACTCCAGGCAGCCTTCAATCTTTTTCATCTCCGCCTGCATTTCGGGGGTCAGCCAGTTTTGAGAGGGGGCTCGCCGCAGCATCAGCGACATCCGGGCGCACTGGTTAATCATAATGCCTGCCGGACAGGGCATGCAGTAACCGCAGCCACGGCAGAAGTCGCCCACCAGTTCCTCGCGTTCCTTTTGAAGAAAGGCTTCAATTTCCGTAGTCATCGCCGGCGTTTCCTGCATCATGGCCAGCCAATCGTCCAGTTCCTGCGGCCGCTGCACGCCCCAAATGGGCAGCGCATTGTCAAACTGCTGCATATAGGCCATGGCCGCCTTCGCGTTGGTAATCAAGCCGCCTGCCAGAGCCTTCATGGCAATAAAGCCCATGTTTGCCTGCTTGCAGGCTCGTACCAGCGCCTCCTCCCTCTCCGAGGAAAGATAGCTGAAGGGATATTGCAGCGTTTCGTACAGGCCGGAGGCTACAATTTCCTCTGCCACGCCCAGCTTGTGCGTGGTAATGCCGATATGGCGAATTTTGCCCTGCGCCTGAGCCTCCAGCATGCACTCATACATGCCGGTGCCATCGCCGGGAGCATAACACCTGTTTACACAGTGGAACTGGTACAAATCCACATAGTCCGTGCGCAGGTTGGTCAATGAGGTTTGCAGGTCGCGCCAAAAGCCTTCTGGGGTCGTAGCCGCGGTTTTGGTAGCAATGTACAGCCTGTCCCGCATGCCCTGAAATGCTTCGCCCAGTTTCTCCTCGCTGTCGGAATAAGCGCGCGCCGTATCAAAAAAGCGCATGCCGCCTTCAAAGGCGCGGCGCAAAAGGGCTGCCGCCTCCTGTACGGATACCCGCTGCACAGGCAGCGCGCCAAAAGCATTCTGGGGTACGGTGATGCCGGTTCTGCCAAGCGTAACGTTCTTCATTGGTGCAGCCTCCTTCAGTAGCCCAAGGTTTCTTCCACAAGGATTACGGTAATCTTTCTCTCATGGGGAACATGATCTACTACTAAGGTCAGGCAGCAGATGGTGTTTTCACAGGCGTCTCCGCCGCATTTGCCTGTGCGGGCACAGGGCGTGTCCACATTCAGACGGCGGGTATTCTGAGGGCAGGCGGTTTGCTTAATGCGGGCAATGGCCGTATTGATGCCGCCGTCTACCACCTTGGAGTGGCTGATGACAAAGTATAAATGCTCCGGTCCGTCGCACACCGCGCCTACCCGGTTGCCCCGGCCGTCCACCAGCACCAGCTTTCCGGTGCGGGTTACCGCGTTGGCCGAGCAAAGATAGTTGTCCGCCAGGCGCGCCTCTCTGCGGATGCGCTTTACCTCAGAAGCGTCTGCGCCGTCGGTGGTGTATACCGTGCAGCCCTTTTCCTTCAGCGCGGCGAGAATCCCGATATCCCGCACGCTGACAGAGCCGCCAACACCCACGCTTTCCTCCTTGCCAATGCGCTCCAGCAAACATTCTCTGGCCTGCGCGGCGGTGTCTACTTCAATCACTTCAAAGCCGTTTTTTTTCATTCCTTCAATGGCCTGCATGAGCAACGTGTCCATTTTCCGGGCCTCCTGTTCGCACATGAGATGTACGTACAGTATAGCACAGCCGGACGTCAGGCGCAAATCTTTTCCAAAGAATGGGGGCGGCGGCGATTACCGCGCCCGCAGCGCCGCACACGCAGGTTTGAAACAGTGCGGCGTTCAGTTCGCCGCCCAAGGGCTCCATCAGGGACACCAGGCAGCTGGCATAATAGCCCATTTGCAGCAGATAGGACGTGGCAAAGGAAAAGAGGCAGTTGGCCGTCACGCCAAAGGCAAAGCCGCAGGCCATGCGGGATACTAGCTTTTTCATGTTTTCCCCTCCTCAAAAACAAATCATGTCGGTCAGCCGGCGTTCATGACCGCCGCTGGGCTGGCTGATTACTTCGCCCTGGAACCACATTTCGGCAGAGCCGCCGCCGTCCAGGTTAAGGGCCGTCTGCACGCCGTAGTCCACAAACATCTGCTGGAGCGATTGCAGCGAAAGGCCGTCGGAATAGCCGGGCTGGCGGCCGTCCGCCA
Organism: uncultured Clostridia bacterium; assembly: GCA_934621485.1. Classification (GTDB taxonomy): domain Bacteria; phylum Bacillota; class Clostridia; order Christensenellales; family Aristaeellaceae; genus Limiplasma. The sequence goes on along the minus strand of CAKTUS010000030.1, from coordinate 25,767 downwards.
CGATGACCAGATAGTGCAGGGGTTCGATCATGCCAATGGCGGTGCGGGGCTCCAGACGGGAGGAACGGGTGGAAATAAGGTCGAAGCTTTGCGGAAAGCCCACTGCCTGACCGCCCAGCACCAGCACCGGGCCAAACTCAAAAGTGTGAATTACGCCCATGTCCAGCAGCTTCTGCGCAACGGTTTTGGGCTTTTCTATCTTGCGGTCGCTGATGGTGTGCAGCGAGCCGTCCGGCAGCAGGGCCAGCATATGGCGCGTGGTATCGTTCACGCGAATCAGCTGCCCATCTCGAATAATGATGCCGTAATCATGCACTCCATAGTTATCGCTGTTGAAGGCCAGCACTGCGCCCGCCTTGCCGGCTTCGTCGGAGATGCAGCTATCGCCGATGGAAACGGCCATAAAGCCGGAGGCGTCTGCAATTTGCACATCCGCCACCAGGCAGCTGGCGCCATCCCTCTCTACCCGGTTGATAACAATGCTGCGCCGTTCATCCTGATAGGAATACTCATAGGGCGCGTTCAGCACAGGCGTTTTCCAGCCCTCCGCAAAAGAAACGGCGGGGAGCAGCAGGATTAGCAGCAACAGAAGAATCTTTTTCATTCCGATTCTCCTCCTTCTTTCTTGGTTTACGTTGATCATCATACCAGTCCTTTTTAAGAATCGAATGAAGCGCCGCATTTTCTTTTCTTATGGTTTTCTTAAAAACCCATGCTATACTAAAAGCGAGCTTAGCGAACCACTGTTTTCTTTTGGAAAGGAGCGAAGGGACTTATGCGGCTGTTGCTTGTGGAGGACGATGAAGCCCTGCGGAAAATTCTCACTCAGCGTCTCACCCAGGAGGGCTACGCGGTGGACGGCTGCTCCAACGGTCCGGACGGCCTTAGCTATGCCCTGGCCGCGCCTTACGACGGTATCATTCTGGACATCATGCTGCCGGGGTTGGACGGGTTGACCCTGCTTTCTCATCTGCGGGCCCAGGGCTGCGCCAGCGCCGTGTTGCTGCTGACGGCCCGGGACGCAGTGGATGACCGTGTGCGCGGCCTGGATAGCGGCGCGGACGACTACCTGACCAAGCCCTTTGCCTATGAAGAGCTTTCCGCCAGGGTGCGCGCCATGCTGCGCAAGCACACCCCCTCCCGCTCGCCGGTATTGCAGGTGGGGCAATTGGAAATGGACACTGTGAGCCACACCGTGCACCGGGCAGCCGGGCCATTAGCCTGACCGCCAAGGAATACGCCCTTCTGGAATACATGATGCGCAACGCAGGCCAGGTGCTTACCGCCGGGCAAATTTACGATCATGTGTGGGATTATCAGGGCAGCCTGGATTCCAACCTGGTGCCGGTATATATCGGCTATTTACGCGCCAAGCTGGACCGGGGCGAAAAAACGCGCTACATTCAAACCGTTCGCGGGGTTGGTTACGTACTGCGGGAGGAAACCGATGAAGCGTAAACCAAGCCTGCACGCCCGCATGACCCTGTGGTTCAGCCTGTCAATGGTGGTAATTACAGCGCTGTTTGGCGGAACCATGTACCTGATTACCCAAACCCGGTTAAGCACCATGCTGCGGGACAGCCTGGCCCTGGCCATGGAACAGCTTTCCTCCCAGGTGGAGCTGAAACACGGCCGGCTGATGTTTGAGGATGAAACCCCCGCCGCCCCGGATATTCTGTATGCCATTATGGAAGCCAACGGAAGCGAACTGGCCTCCCGCGGAGACGCGCTGTTTGATGATCAGCCCTTTTGGGAGGGCGAGTATACGTTGCTGCGTACAGATGGTGTGGAATGGCTGCTGCTGGATTCTCCCCTGCTCATGATCGAGCAGGAAGGCGTGCGGATTCGCACGGCGGCCTCCTGTCAAACCATGGAAAGCACTTTAGGCGCGTTTCGCGCCGTATTTGCCGTTGGGGTGCCGGTCATGACGCTGCTGGCCGTGCTGTTGGGTTCTTTCCTGACCCGGCGTTCTTTGCAGCCCATTCATCAGGTTATCGCCTGTGCCCAAAACATTGCAGCGGGCGATTTATCCGGTCGGATTCCCGAAAACGCCTCCCAGGATGAGCTGGGAGAATTGACCCGTACCTTGAACCACATGCTTGCCTCTTTAGAGGATTCCTTCCGGCGGGAACGCCGGTTTACCTCCGACGCTTCCCACGAGCTGCGCACTCCGGTGGCGGTGATAATGGCCTACGCGGAAAGCCTGAAGGCTGACCCTTCCCTGAATGGTCGGGAAAAAGTGGAAACCATTTTGATGGAATGTGGACGCATGCAGCGTATGATTGGTCAAATGCTCACCCTGACCCGCGGCCAGGAGGGACGGTATCCTGTGACGATGGAAACCATCCGTCTGGACGACGTAATGGAGGGCGTCAAGGCGGCGATGGAGGAACCCGCCCGCGAACGCGGCATCACGCTGCGCTTCGAGATGAATGATGCTGTGGAACTGACCGCGGATCAAAGCCTGATGACGCAGCTGCTGCTAAATCTAACGGAAAACGCCGTTAAATATGGCCGTGAGGGCGGCGAAGTCGTTTGCCGGGTCCACAGGGAGGGCGGCCAAGCCGTGCTTATCGTTTCCGACAACGGCATTGGCATTGCACCGGAGCATTTGCCCCATATTTTTGAGCGCTTTTTCCGGGCCGACAGCGCCCGTGACCGGGAAGGAACGGGCTTGGGTCTTTCCATTGTGCGCTGGATTATCGATCTGCACGGCGGCGATGTTTCCGTGCAAAGCGAGATCGGCAAGGGAGCCTCCTTTACCATAACCCTCCCCATTCGTCCTCCCCAAGTTGAGAAACGTTCCAAGGCTTGATTAACCCTGACGCCTCGCCAGGGCGTCTGTTATTTGCGCTTTTTTTATCCTCTCGGAGGCAGCGGCTTTTCTTTTTCCATTTCCAGGGGCGCGCAGCCACGGCGAATACAGCAGCTGCCATAGCGGTCCCGCAAACCGTCGATGGCGGTTTCCAGCCGCTCGTACCGGTCGTCGCAGGCGGAGTCCAGGCTCCAGAAGGATAGCTGCTCCTGAGCGGCGGAGTTGGGTACCAGCTGCTGGGCCGCAATGGTCAGCGACCGCACCGGCGCGTCCGGCTTCCAGTGGGCTTTCAGCAGGCTCATGCCTGCCTCCACCAGTTCGTTTTGCAAATGAGTGGGACGAACCAGTTGTTTTTGACGGCAAATGGTGTGAAACAGCGGGTCCTTCACCATCATTTGTACCGTGCAGCACTTGGCCCCTTCGCGGCGCAGACGCATGGCCACCTCGTCTGCCAGCAGCGTTATGCCGGCTCTCAACTCATCCCATCCCATCAGATCGCGGCGAAAGGTGCTGCCGTTGCTGATGGATTTCAGCGGCTCACGCTCGCCGGCGTGAAGAACCGGCGAGGTATCCAACCCGTTCGCATAAGCCCACAGAGTTTCGCCTTCTTTTCCCAGCATTTGCCGCAGAGAGGCCCGCTCGCAGCGGGCAATATCCCCAATGGTGTAAATGTAGTGCCGATCCAGCTCCGCTGCAGCCATACGCCCCACAAACAGCAGCTCCCGGGCAGGCAGCGGCCACACCTGCCGGGGAAAGCTTTCCCGGGAAATCAGGGTGGTGGCGTCCGGCTTTTTCATATCCGAGCCCAGCTTGGCAAACACCTTGTTGAAGCTCACCCCCACCGACACCGTAATGCCAATCTCCTGCCGCACCCGGTTGCGAATCACGTTGGCCAGCGAAATCGGCGTGGCCCGAAAGTACCGAAGCGATCCGGTTACATCCAGCCAGGCTTCATCCGCGCCGAAGGACTCCACCTGGTCGGTATAGTCCTGAAACAGTTTTTTGACCCGGTGAGAAACCTCCATATACCGGTGATAGCGAGGCGGCACCAGCACCAGCTGCGGGCACTTGCGCCGCGCCTGATAAATGGTTTCCGCCGTTTTCACGTCAAACCCTTTGGCCAGTTCATTTTTCGCCAGAATGATGCCGCTGCGGTTTTCCGGGTCGCCCGCCACGGCCATGGGCACTTTTTTCAGGGCAGGCTGATCCAAGCACTCCACGGATGCGTAAAAGCTGTTGCAGTCAATATGATAAATGACCCGTTCCCCTTCCACAGCCAAGCCCTCCCTGTTTTTGATGCTGAAAGCAGTATAGCACAAATTTTTCGTTTTGGGAACATATGTTCTCGTTTTTCAAAAAAGAACCAACCGCCCATGGTTTTCCGCATGGGCGGTTGGCTCCATCTATGGCTCCAAGGCTCTGCCCGGGACGGCTGTCCAATGTTGAAACAACCGCTCCAGCTCAAAGGCGTAATCGCGATAAAGCAGTTCCTCCCGCAACACCAATGGCACGGCGGCCACCGTTTCGCCGTTCAGGGTCAGCCGGGCCTGCCCCACCGTGTCGCCCAAGTGCATGCCTGCCTCCAGCTTTTCGGGCATGTCATATTCCACCGCGGGTACAACGCCTTTTTCCACTGGGGCGCACAGCTTGCCGCCAGCGCATACATAGGCCGCATCCTGGCGGGCGTTTTCCACAGGCAGGGCCCGCAGGGTTTCGCCTTCGTCCAGGGCTGTGAACAATTCGTAGCGTTCAAAGGCCAGGTCCATCAGCCGTGCGGCCTCGTCAAACCAGTCGCCGCAGTTCAGCACCACACCAATCACCTCCAGCCCGTCCCGCCGGGCCCCAAACACCAGGCAGCGGCCCGCTGCCCGGGTATAGCCGGTTTTGATGCCGGTGGCTCCCTCATAGGTGGACAAAAGCCGGTTTTTGTTGTTCAACACCCGGTGATAGCTGCGGCCCTCCCAGGGGATAGACGCCCGCCTTGTGCTGACGATTTCCCGAAACAGCGGATAGCTCATTGCCTGACGGGCAATGAGCGCCAGATCGTGGGCGGTGGTGTGATGCCCCCGAGCCGGCAGCCCGTTCGGATTGACAAATACGGTATCCTTACAGCCCAGTTCCGCCGCCCGCTGCGTCATCATGCGGCAAAAGGTATCCACCTCTCCCCCGATATGCTCGGCAATGGCCACGGCGGCGTCATTGCCGCTGGCCAGCATCAGGCCATACAGCAAATCCCGAAGGGAAATGCGCTCCCCCAATCCCAGGTAGATGCTGGTTCCCGGCACGCCATAAGCATTTTTCCCCACCGTAACCATCTCATCCAGACGGCCGTATTCCAGCGCCATCAGAGCGGTCATCACCTTGGTGGTGGACGCCATAGGCAACGGTTCCTCCGGGCAATGGCTCAACAGCACCCTGCCGGTTTCACGCTCGATGAGCACAGCGGAACGGGCGCTGCTGTCCACCGTGTCGCCCTCCTCCGCCGTCGCGCCGGTGTGAAACAGGGCCAGCACCGCGCAAAACAGCAGCATAACGCAGGCTCTCAGCTTTTCCAGTGGAATGTGCTTTTTCATTGTTCCATGTCATCCTCGTGAAAAACAAAGGTTTCCACCTGTGTTTGCATATTCCCGCCCTTTTTCTCCCCATTTGCGTTCAGGCTCTCCAGCATTTGGGGCAGCAGCTCCACCATGCGCTCCATCGCGCCGCTGGTTTGGGCGGGCAGCACCTTTACCATGCCGTCTCCCACCACCAAAAACCCCACCGGCTGCACCGACACGCCCGCGCCCGTGCCGCCGGCAAAGGGAAATACATCTGTGGGAATGGGGTGGTTTTTGCCATCCTCCACGGCGTATTCGCCGCCTCCGGCCACAAAGCCCACGCTGACCTTGGAAATGGGGATAATGGTGGTGCCATGGGTGCCGTTCACCGGCGCGCCTACCACCGTGTTTACGTCCACCATGCTGCGAATGTTCTCCATGGTGGTTTGCATCATGTTATCAATGGGATGCTGCTGTTGCATAGCCGTCCTCCTTGCCTTTGGCCTGTTTGGCATATTCTGCATACCACAGAATGGCCGCCAGCACTAGGTTTCCCAATCGGGTGAAAATGATACAGTCCGCCTCGGCGCAGGTTTGTCCCCGCCGAAAATCCGCCCTGACGCCGCCCCGCAGGGACAGCGCGCCGCATAAGGCAAGGGTTTGCCACAGCAAACGCGCCGCGGCAAACACCAGCGCCGTAGCCGCCGCGTTTTCCCCCGCCAGCGTGATGCGAACCTTGAGACCGCGCAGGCGCAGATGAGCGCAACGAAAAATACGCTTTCGCTGCTTGAGCAGGGCGGCCAGCCGCGTTCCTGCCGCCGAGCGGTCTTGCGCACGCGCTGGCTTTTGGCGGCCCTGCGGTATCCGCAAGGGGGCGCCGCTTACATACAGCCGCAGAAAAAGGTGGGGCGCTCCGTCCCACGTCAGGCGCAGCCGGGCTTCCACCGGCGTTATCAGCAGCGCCAGCACAGCGAACAGGCCAAAATACAGGTTCATTCTCGTTTCTCCTCCGCCGCTGGTATGCCCCCGTAAGCATCAAAGCATGCAAATCCCGAAAAAGTTTACGGTTTCTTCATTTTTCAGTTATACATTCTCCATGCCCATAGGGTATGCTTATCAGCGTACTTGAGAACAGTTTCGCGGCCAGGAGGCGTTTTGTTATGGGCAAGACCATCGGTATTGATTTAGGCACCACCAATTCCTGCGTAGCTTTTATGGAAAACGGCGATCCCGTGGTGATTCCCAACGCGGAGGGTGGGCGTACCACTCCGTCGGTTGTGGCGTTCAGCAAGGACGGCGAGCGCATCGTAGGCGCGGCGGCCAAGCGTCAGGCCGTAACCAATCCGGGGCGCACCATTTCCTCCATCAAGCGGGAAATGGGCACCGACAACCGCACAACCATCGACGGCAAGAGCTTTACGCCCCAGGAAATCAGCGCCATGATTCTGCAAAAGCTGAAAAAAGACGCGGAGGCCTATCTGGGCGAAAGCGTAACCGACGCGGTGATTACCGTGCCCGCCTATTTCAGCGACGGCCAGCGCCAGGCCACCAAGGACGCTGGCCGCATCGCCGGGCTGAACGTGCTGCGCATCATCAATGAGCCCACCGCCGCGGCTCTGGCCTACGGTATGGATAAGGGCGGCGCGCAGAAGATCATGGTGTTCGACCTGGGCGGCGGCACCTTCGACGTGTCCATCCTGGATATCAACGCCGACGTGATCGAGGTGCTGGCCACCGCCGGCAACAACCGGCTGGGCGGCGATGATTTTGACAATTGCGTGGCCAACTACCTGGTGGAATGTTTCAAAAATCAGGAGCATATCGACCTGACCCGGGACGCCACAGCCATGAGCCGTATTCGCGAGGCGGCGGAAAAGGCCAAAATAGAGCTGAGCACAGCCACCACCGCCAGCGTCACCTTGCCCTTCCTGTATTCCGACAAGGACGGGGCCAAACACCTGGAAACCACTCTGACCCGGGCCAAGTTTGACGAGCTGACTGCCCACCTGGTGGAGGCCACCATGGGGCCGGTCAAGCAGGCCATGAACGACGCGGGGCTTACCCCCAGCGATTTGAGCCGCGTGCTGCTGGTGGGCGGTTCCACCCGCATCCCGGCCGTGCAAAGCGCAGTGAAACGCTTTACCGGCAAGGAACCCAGCAAGGACATTAACCCCGACGAGTGCGTAGCCATGGGCGCGGCGCTACAGGGCGGCGTATTGCAGGGCGAGGTGAAGGGGCTGCTGCTGCTGGATGTAACCCCCTTGTCCCTGGGCATTGAAACCATGGGCGACGTATTCAGCCGCATCATCGACCGCAACACCACCCTGCCGGTGAAGCGCAGCCAGGTGTTTACCACCGCCGCCAACTTCCAAACCAGCGTGGACATCCACGTTTTGCAGGGCGAGCGGGAAATCGCCAGCTGCAACAAAACCCTGGGCCGTTTCCGCTTAAGCGGCATCCGCCGGGCGCTGCGGGGCGTGCCTCAAATTGAGGTGACCTTCTCCATCGACGCCAACGGCATCGTCAACGTCTCCGCCAAGGATTTGGGCACCGGTAAATTTCAGGAAATTACCCTGACCCAAAGCTCCAACATGTCTTCTGCCGAAATTGATCAGGCCATCCGGGACGCGGAGCGCTATGCCACCGAGGATGCGCTGCGCCGCAAGAGCGTCGAGCTGCGCAACCACGCCGAGGAGCTGCTCTACCAGGCCAAGACCGCCCAGAAGAAGCTGAATTCCGAGGACAAGGAGCGCATCGAGGGCTTACGCAAAAAGGTGAAGGCCGCCTTGGACGCCAAGGACGACCGGCTGCTAAAGGAAGCAAGCGACGAACTGACGCAGGCTTTACAGGCTGTGGGCCGCTATGTGGACGACACCGCCTTCTCCAGCGAGGACGGCGCCATGGACGCCAACTTTACTTCCAGCAGCGACAGCGAACAGTAAGGAGGCTGGCTCTTGTTCGGCTATGTAACCGCCGGGTCCCTTAGCCAGGAGCAGCAGGAGCGCTATCGCGCCTACTACTGCGGCCTGTGTCACACCCTAGGCGACCGCTACGGTGCGCTTGGGCGCATGGCTCTCAGCTTTGACAGCACCTTTTTGTATCTGCTGCTTTCATCGCTCTATGAGCCTCAGGAGCAAACAGGCCGGTCCCGCTGCCTGCCTCATCCCCTAAAACCCCATGGCTGGATTCGCAGTGAAGCGGCGGATTATTGCTGCGATATGAACATTGCGCTGGCCTATCACAAATGTCTGGACGACTGGCAGGACGACCGCAGCCTGATGAGCCGGGTCGAAGCCGGGCTGCTCCAAAGGGCTTATGCGCAGGTGGCCGCCCGTTATCCAGAAAAATGCAGCGAACTGGAAAACTGCCTGAAACAGATTTCCGTGCAGGAAAAGGCTGAATCGCCTTCTTTGGATCGGCTGGCCAACCTGACGGGCCAGCTGCTGGGCGGACTGTACCGCTACCGGGAGGATTTGTGGGCGGATACCCTGCAAAAGGTGGGCGAGGGGCTGGGCCGTTTCATTTACCTGATGGACGCTTACGACGACCTGGAAAGCGACCGGAAACGCAAGCGCTTCAACCCGCTGGTTGCCTACAGCGCCCAGCCGGACTATGAGGAGTTTGTCAAGGAAAGCCTCTCGCTGCTGATTGCCGAATGTACCAACGCGTTTGAAACGCTTCCCCTGGTAAAGGATATAGACATTTTGCGCAATATCCTGTATGCTGGTTGCTGGACCCGCTACGAGCAAAAGCGCATCCGGCGGGAACGCAAGCAAGGCGTGCCTGAACGCACGCATAAGGAGGACGGGGTATGAGAGACCCCTATGAGGTTTTGGGCGTGCCTCAAGGCGCGTCGGACGATGAAATCAAGGCGGCATACCGCAAGCTGGCCAAGAAATATCACCCGGATCTGAACGGCGGCTCCGCCGAGGCGGAAGCCAAAATGAAAGAGGTGAACGAGGCCTATACGCTGCTGATCAAGCACAAGGGCCAGTACCAAAGCGGGCCTTCCGGCAGCGGAGGTAGCTATGGCGGCGGCAGTTACGCAGGCAATGGCTATGGCGGCAGCTACGGTTCCGGCGGTCAAAGCCGTCAGCAGGGCGGTTACGGAGGCTTTGATTTTGGGGGCTTCAGTTTTGATTTTGAGGATTTGTTCGGCGGCGGTCAGCGCCGCAGCTATCAAACCAGCAGCTACACTGAAAACGATCCTGAGCTTCGCAGCGCGGCACAGGCCGTGCTGGCCGGGCGCTATCAGGAGGCCCTGAGCCTGCTCAGGGGCGTTGGCAACCGAAAGGCCGCTTGGTATTACTGGAGTGCCAGAGCCAATATGGGCCTGGGCAACCGCATGGCCGCGCTAAACGACGCCCGTACCGCCAGCAACATGGCGCCTGACGAGCCTGCCTTCCGGGAACTGTTGGCTCAGCTGAACGCAGGCGGTCAGGCTTACGGGCAGCGGGGAGCCCAGGGCGGATTTAGCTCCTACCTGTGCGCCAATCCCTGCCTGACCCTCATTGCCGCCAACCTGCTATGTAACTGTTGCTGTGGCTTTGGCCGCGGCGGATTCTACTGCTGCTAAACCTGTAAGAAAAGAGGTTTTACCATGTCTTTTTGGGAAAAAATGAAACAGGCGATGCGCCGTTTTATGGCGGGCCGCCACGGTGCGGACCAGCTTTCCATGGCGTTGTTATGGAGCGGCCTGATTTGCTATTTGCTGGGTTCCCTGCTGGGCGGCATCCAGCTGCCCGTATTCGCCGTTATTGGCGCATTGCTGAACCTGATCGGTTTTGCCGCCTATCTTTTTTGCCTGTACCGCATGCTGTCGCGCAATAACGACAAGCGTAACGAGGAAAACCGGCGCTATAACGCCGCCGTTGAAAAAAGCCGCACGCAGCGCCGCCAGGCGAAAGCACGCTTCCAAAACCGAAAAAAATACAAGTATTTCAAATGTCCCGGCTGCAAAGCCTGGCTGCGCGTACCCCGTGGAACCGGCGTGGTTACGGTCACTTGCAGCCGTTGCCACAACAGCTTTACCCAAAAGGCGTGAGGTTTTCATTTTTCGCCGGCTATGGTATAATGGACCGGTGTTTTGTTACGCCGCTCCGGCGCGCAAAGCAATATCACCACGCATGTTCCCCTTTTTCGCCATTGCAGCCTTGACGGGGACACGCAAACGGAGGTTTGTATGCAAAAGGTTTTGCTTGCTCTGCTGACGGCCGCCGTCAGCTACCTGCTGGGTTGCTTTTCTACGGGTATTACCCTATCCAACGCCCAAGGGGTAGACATTCGCAAATTCGGCAGTCACAACACCGGCGCCAGCAATATGCTGCGGGTGCTGGGTACTAAAAGCGGCCTGCTAACCTTTCTGGGCGACTGCCTGAAGGCTACGCTGGCCTGCCTGCTGGGGTCCCTGCTGCTGCCCGGAGTTACCTTTGGCATTGACCGCTTTGGCACCATGCTGGGCGGCCTGTGCGCCGTGCTTGGGCATAACTGGCCCGTTTTTTATCACTTCAAGGGCGGCAAGGGCGTGGCCTGCTCCGTGGCGGTGCTGGTGTTTGTGGATCCGGCGCTGGGGCTTATCTCCATTGCGCTGTGCCTGGCGGTTATCGCTATCACTCGCTACATCAGCGCAGGCAGCATGGTAATGCTGCTGAGCTACATGGTGCTCACGCTCATCTTCCGCTGGGGCGATTGGGCCCGCTGCGTATTTACGCTGGTAATGCTGGCCCTGTGCGTGCTGCGCCACCGTACCAATATCAAGCGCCTGCTGGAAGGCACGGAAAACAAAATTGGCAACAAGGTAAAGGCGAAGTAAAAAAGAGCACAGGAAAAGCTCGTCTGGCAGACGAGCTTTCAGTTTATCAAAAAAGTTCGTCTGACGGCAAGCTTTTTTGCCAAGCGCGTGCTTTGCCCACTGCCGGGCGGCAAAGAGCATAAGGAAAGCCTTGCTGCGCAAGGCTTAGAGTATTGAAAAACCCCTGATTGGCCGCCATCGCCCGGAAGCAACGCTTTGCTGGTTCCGGGGAAAGTGCTGCGGCATAAGGCTTAGGGGCTCCGCCCCTAAAACCCCGGCAGGAGGCAGTGCCTCCTGCACCTCCACTTTGTCAGCGACCTGAGCCTTACTGCGCAAGGCTGCCGACTTAGCCGGTGGTCATGCTTAAGCTCTGGAAGGGCTTTTTACCGGCTGGCATCTAAAGATGCACGGAATGATTTTTCTCAAATGCTCCGCCGCCCTCAAACGGGCATCAGCCGTTTTGATCGAGTGCATACGAATTTGTTGGGGTGTTATTCTTCACTCGCTTCGCTTGATGCTTCAAGCGACAGCTTTTTTACGGGATACCTCCGCCGGTATAGCCGGTGGTTTCCGATACCATCCCCTGGGTTCTTTGACAGTCTAAACGCCGTTAAGGCGATCTCAGCCGGCTGATAAAGTCCCCTTTTTTGAAAAGACATCCATCAAACTCTCTCTGAAACGGAACAAAAGAAAACGAGGCTTTCTCTCACGCTATAGGCTAAAAAAACAATCTGCGAGAAACAAATTTCCAGCGATTCTATGAGCCGTTTTTGTAAGAGGCGTTTTTCAGAAACCAGAGTTCACCGTCAAGGCGAGCTTTTTCTCTATCCCCCAAAAAACAGGCAGGAAAACATGCCTCCTGTAGGCCGGAAAAGAGCCCTCTGCCTTATGCCGCAAGCGCGGTTTGGGGTCAGAGAGCTCGTTCCTGCTTAAATTTGGTGTTTCACGCGATCCCGTTCTTCGGCGCGCTTGCCGTTGTTGAAACGGTCCAGCGTACCCACCAGATAGCCCGTAATGCGGCGGATGCGCTCAAAGGCATGCCCGTCCTCACTGCGGCCGCACTTGGGGCAGGTATCGCCAATAATACCGTTATAGCCGCACTCCGGGTCGCGGTCTACGGGATGGTTAATGCTGCCATAGCCGATGCCTACATCGTGCATATAGCGTACCACCTTTTCAAAGGCGCCCAGATTCTTGGTGGGATCGCCGTCCATCTCGATGTAGCTGATGTGGCCGGCATTGGTCAGCGCATGGTAGGGAGCCTCGATGCTCAGCTTGTCAAACGCGCTGATGGGATAGTACACCGGCACATGGAAGGAATTGGTGTAGTATTCCCGATCGGTAACACCCTCAATCACGCCATATTTTTCCCGATCCAGGCGTACAAAGCGGCCGCTGAGGCCCTCTGCCGGGGTAGCCAGACAGGTGTAGTTCAGCTTTTCCTTCTGGCTGCACTCATCGCAGAATTTGCGCATAAAGCCCACGATTTCCAGTCCCAGGTTCTGGCTGTTGGGATCCTCGCCGTGGTGGGTTCCCCGCAGGGCCTTCAGGCACTCTGCCAGGCCGATAAAGCCGATGGACAGGGTACCGTGCTTGAGCACCTCGCGCACGGAATCGTTCCAGTCCAGCTTTTCAGAGTCGATCCAGACGCCTTCGCCCATCAGGAAGGGGAAATTGTACACCTTCTTTTTGGAGATAATCTCCAGGCGCTCCAGCAGCTGGTCATGCACCAGGTTCAGCTGGCGCTCCAATTCCTCAAAGAACCAGCCTACATCGCCCTTGGCCTTGATGGCAATCCGGGGCAGGTTGATGGACGTAAAGCTCAGGTTGCCGCGGCGGGGACATACCTCCCGGGTCGGGTCATACACATTGCCGATTACGCGGGTGCGGCAGCCCATGTAGGCAATCTCCGTTTCAGGATGGCCTTCCTTGTAGTACTGCTTGTTGAAGGGCGCGTCCACAAAGCTGAAATTGGGAAACAGGCGCTTGGCGCTGGTGCGGATGGCCAGACGGTACAGGTCGTAATTGGGGTCGCCGGGATTGAAGCTGACGCCTTCCTTGACGCGGAAAATCTGGATGGGGAAAATGGGGGTTTCACCGTTGCCCAAGCCCGCCTCCGTGGCCAAAAGCACATTTCGCATGACCATACGGCCCTCGGGCGAGGTGTCCATGCCATAGTTGATGGAGGAGAAGGGCACCTGGGCGCCGGCGCGGCTGTTCATGGTGTTCAGGTTGTGAATCAGAGCCTCCATGGCCTGATAGGTGGCCTTATCGGTTTCCTTTTCCGCATGCTCCCGCACAAAATCCATAATGCGGGTCAGCGTTTCCTCCGAAGCGCCAGGCATGGCATTAGCCAGGTGCTGACACATGACGCTGTCAAAACCCTCGTCTGCCGCCAACTGAGGGTCCTTGCCGGTTTCTTCCTTCACATCGGCCAGGATGCCCACCGCCAGGTCCGCGGCGTCCTCCAGGTTACCCAGCAGTTCCAGGGCCCGGGCCAGGTTATCACGGTAGCGCTTGAAATAGGTTTTCTTCACGCCTGGGGCCATGCCATAATCGAAGTTCACCACGCTCTGTCCGCCGTGCTGGTCGTTCTGGTTGGCCTGAATGGCAATGCAGGCCAGGGCGGAATAGCTGTAAATATCGTTAGGCTCCCGCAGCACGCCATGACCTGTGGAAAAACCGCCATGGAACAGGTCCAGCAAATCAATCTGGCAGCAGGTGGTGGTCAGCGTGTAAAAATCCAGGTCGTGGATGTGGATGTCGCCGTCATGGTGAGCCTTGGCAAAGCGGGGATCCAGCACATACATTTCATAAAACTGCTTGGAACCCTCGGAGCCAAACTTGAGCATGCTGCCCATGGCGGTGTCGCCGTTGATATTGGCGTTTTCGCGCTTGATATCGCTGTCCACCGCGTCTTTATAGGCGATGTCCTCAAACACCTTCATCAGGCGGGTATTCATCTCGCGCACGCGGCTGCGCTCGGCACGATACAGGATATAGCTCTTGGCGGAACGCACAAAGCCCTTTTCGATGAGCACCTTTTCCACCACATCCTGAATCTGCTCCACAGAGGGCACGGCGGGCAGGTTTTCATCCCGCTCCACTTTTTCCACCACCAGAGCGGCCAACTCGGCTGCGGTCTCCAAACTCTTTTGACTGCCGCTGGCCATAAAGCTCTTTTCAATGGCCTGCTCAATTTTATTCTGATCAAAAGGCACGATACGACCGTCGCGCTTTTGGATAGAAGTAATCATGGGTGCATCCTCCTCAAAAAATGTCACAAAATAACCATATTTCACCCAAATCAGGGGGGCTTATAAGCGAGCGTTATCATTATATTGTGTCTTACCGAATAAGTCAACACTAAATATAGGTGTCCAAAACCGACCCCTTTGGCGCGCAAAGCGTTATGTTTCGATGGTTTGCGCGCATTTTCGTCAAGTTATCCACAGGTTTCTCCACAATAAAAGTTTTTTCTCCACAAGGTCATGTGGGATTTTCATGGGAAAGCCCACATGTTTTCCACCCCATTCCCCGGTTTCTCCTATGGTTTTCCACATTTTGATTCGAGACACCCGCATTACGTGGAAAACTATTTCGTTACCTATCCTCATGGAGCAGGCGCGTGACTGTGCTCCATTGCCGAAGGGCCCGGCGGCGCTGCTCCGCATCCGGCAGAATGGAGCGCACCAGCCCATGAAAGGCGGTGGAATGGTTCATGTACCGCAGGTGAACCAGTTCGTGCACAATCACATAATCGCACAGCTGCGGCGGCAGGTGTACCAACGCCGTATTCAGGCGCATCACGCCGCCGGACGACATGCTGCCCCAGCGGCTCTCCGCGTTGCCAAAGCACACGCGAACCGGGTGCAGACCGGTCCGCCCGGCCCATTCCTCCACCCTTGGACAAAGCAGGCTTTGCGCAGTCTCCTTTCGCCAAAGCCGGGCATGAGCCAGCACATTTCCCTGATCCGGCAGCAGCAGGCAGTCGTGATACCGCATGCCCATGGGCACCCGGCATACATGCACCCGCAATTCGCCGCCCCAAAAGGGCATGCGGGCTCCCTCGGCAATGGATACGGCGGGGGTTGCTTTGACCGCGGCCTGGCGTGTAACAATCCACTCCCGCTTCTTATGCAAAAACGCCTCAATTTCCCACAACGGCGTAAACAGCGGCGCGCGCACAACAAGAGCACCCTCTCCATCCACCTGAATGGAAAGGGTGCGCCTGTCAGAACGAATCAAACGGTATTCAATCATAATTCAGTCCGGGATAATAGCAAGCCGTTCTCACAAAGGTGGCGTTACAGCTGGCCGCCAGCATGCGCTGCAGTTCGTTGCGGCGAATCACATCCGCTTCCACATAGGTAACGCCCTTTTCGCTCAGCAGCTTCATGCCTGCCGCAATCATGGATTTGGCCAGGCCCAGCCGCCGGTATTCCGGCGCTACATACATGCCAATCAGCTTGGCGGCCTGTCCCTCTCCCGTGAAGGCAATTTCGCCCACCACCTGGGGTCCACGGCTCATGTACAGGGCCATAAAGTGGGGAAAGCTCATGTACTTTTGCAAAAACTGGGGCTGCCAGGCGTTCATGCGATAGGTGTTCATTCGCATCAGAAAAGCCTGAAACTCGGCCGCGTCATTCATGGGCACATACCCCATGTCATAGCCCATGGGAGCCGCAGGACGGGCGTTGGGTACGCCCAAGCGCACCACGTCCAGAGCGTCGTTGGCGTCAAAGCCGTTTTCCACATAAAAGGCCATCTGATCGGTATCCTGAGGGCTCACCTGAGCAAAGAGCCGCGCCTTCCACTGAGGCGTTTGCTCCCGAAGCTGCTGCGCCCTTGCCAGCAGCGCGCCCAGCAGCATATCCCGCCCCGCGCCCTTGGAACGGATGCTCATAAACAGGTTAATGGGCCGGTCCGGGAACAGGTAGGGGTGATACGTATGGATGAGAAACCCATCCGCAACGGTCATATTGGCGCTGTCGGCAACGTAAAAAATGTTTTCCGGCGGCAGACCGTTTACGCTTTGCGGCGGGTGAAACACGTGCATGAGAGCTTATCATCCTTTCCAAAGCGCCAGCGCGACGCTTTTCGCCTTTATTTTACCCCATTTGCAGCCAATATGCAAGCCGCGGCCCTTACGCCTTCCACAGCGCCCGGCTCATGTCGCTGGGCATGCGCCAGTCGCCGCGAGGGCTGAGGGACACAGAGCCCACCTTGGGGCCGTCCGGCACACAGTTGCGCTTGAACTGCTGGCTGAAAAAACGCCGCAAAAAGGTTTCCAGCTGATCGCTGACGCGCTTTTCGTCATACACGCTCCGGAAGGCTTGACCCGCCAGCAGCTTCAGCTTTTCCGGAGTCGCGCCGCTGTCCATGAAGTGGTACAGGAAAAAGTCGTGCAGGGCGTAGTCGCCCAAAATGTCCTCGGTGCGCTGGTTCAGTTCGCCTTCGCTCATCGGCAGCAGCTCGGGACTGATGGGCGTATCCAGCACGTCCTGACACACCTCCATCACCGCATCGCCAAACTCATGGGTGCTCAGGTGCTTCACCAGGCTTTTCACCAGGGTTTTGGGTACGGAGCCGTTCACGTTGTACATGCTCATGTGGTCGCCGTTATAGGTGCAAAAGCCCAACGCCGCCTCGCTCAAATCGCCGGTCCCCAGCACAATGCCGCCCACCTTGTTGGCATAATCCATCAAGATTTGGGTGCGCTCCCGAGCCTGGCTGTTTTCATAGGTTACGTCGTGACAGCTCTCTGCCTGGCCAATATCGCGGAAATGCAGCTTTACCGCCTCGCCAATGGGAATTTCCAAAGCGCTGACCTGAAAGGCTTCCATCAGCTTGTCCGCGTTGGATTTGGTGCGTGCGCCGGTGCCCATGCCCGGCATGGTGATGGCGTGAATCCCCTTGCGGGGCAACCCCAGCAGGTCATAGGCGCGCACGGCAATCAACAGCGCCAGGGTGCTGTCCAGCCCGCCGGAAACCCCCACCACCAGGTCCTTGCAGCCAATGGCGGTCAGCCGGGTCATCAGGCCCGTACACTGAATTTGAATAATTTCCTCCAGGCGTTCTTCCTTTTCAGGGCCGCCGGGCACAAAGGGCAGGGGCTCAACGGGGCGCAGAAGCGGCAGGGGCGCGTTCGGGGGTACGTCCATCGTCTCGACGTCATATTCTATATTGGCTCTGGGCATCTGGTGGAAGCTGCCGTTGCGCTGGCGCTGGTAGCGCAGGCGCTGAATATCGATATCCGCAATGGCTCTGTCGCCCGCGGGCTGAAAACGCTTGCCCTCCGCCAGAGCGCGGCCGTTTTCAAACACGCCGGTATAGCCGTCAAACACCAAGTCGCTGGTGCTTTCGCCAAAGCCTGCTCCCGCATACACATAGCCTGCGTACAGCCGGCCGCTTTGCTGGCTGATGAGCTCCCGGCGGTAGCGGTGCTTGCTGACCAGCGCATTGGAGGCGCTGGGATTAACGATGATATCCGCCCCTTCCACCGCCAGCTGGCAGCTGGGAGGAATGGGCGTCCACAAATCCTCGCAGATCTCCACGCCAAAGGTCCATTCGCCCATGTCAAACAGGTTGCGGGTTCCCAGCATTACCGGCTCGTCCGGGTCTATATCCAGCAACCTGTCCACGCCGGCCCCGCTGACAAACCAGCGGGTTTCGTAAAATTCATTCCCGTTGGGCAAATAGGTTTTGGGCACCAGGCCCGCCACCCGGCCGTTTTGCAATACGGCGGCACAGTTGTACAGGCGGCCATGGTCGTTTACGGGCAGCCCTACCACCACGGCCATGGGGCCGGTTTTGGCCGCCAGGCGCAGCATGGCGGCCCAGGCGGCCTTCTGCACCTGCTCATGCAGGAACAAATCGCCCAGGGTATAGCCGGTCAGGCACAGCTCCGGAAACACAGCCAGCTGCACGCCCTTGGTTTTCAAAACATGCAGGCAGGTAGCAATCTCTTTTTCATTCGCATCCACGTCGCCCAGATGTACGCGAGGGCTTACGGCGGCCACGCGGGCAAATCCTTTTGGCATGGCGATTCTCCCCCTTTCTTGAACCGGTTCAGGAAACCTTGATAAGCATGTTCTTTTGCTCATCCATTTCCACAGTAATCAACTGATCCTTCTCCATGGCCTTCAGCATATCAGAGAAGCGCTTGAAGCCCAGCGCCTTTTCAGAGAAGCCGGGGAAGCTTTGCTGCAAATCAGCCTTCAGGATGCTGGGATTGATACGCTCGAAGCCATCCTCCTTGTAGCGCCGAAGCTGCTCGGCAATCAGGCTGCGCCAGTTGTCCCGGTTCATTTCCGGCGCGGCGGTCTCCTTGCCGCTCTGGGCCAGAGACACCATCACATTGAAATTATCGCTGCGAATATGCAGGGTGCCGTATTGCTTGCTCAGCTTATCCAGCAGCTTGAGGAAGGTGCCGCAGCCGTAGGATTTTTCGTTGAAATCCGGCTGCAAACGAAGCAAAATGCCCTTCAGCTCGCTGGCATACAGTTCGTCCTTGTCGGTTTGCTCGTCCAGGATGCCGGTAAGCAGCTTGTTAAGCTCCTGTTCGTCCAGCGGTTCTTTATCAACGGACGCTTTCTTTTTGGAAGCCGGCTTGCGGGTACGCCCGCCCACGTTTTCCAGAAACTGAAATTCATTGCAGGCGTTGATGAAAATGGTGCTGGCCGCCTCGCTGCGGCTGATGCCCAGCACGAATTTGCCCATGCTTTTCAGCCGTCCCACCAGGGGCGTATAGTCGCTGTCGCCGGACACAATGCAAAAACTGTCGATAAGCGGATTGGTAAAGGCCACCTCCAGCGCGTCCAGCACCAGCAGGATATCGGCGTTGTTTTTCTGGCTGATGCCGAAGCGCAGGCTGGGCACCACCGTGAAGGTGTTGGACAGCAGCACTTCCTTCAGATCCTTATACTGGTCGGTATAGCCATACACCTTTCCCAGCAGAATATCGCCGCGAATTTTCACCTTTTCCAGCACGGACAAAAGCGTGTCTACCTTGGCGCCGCAGTTTTCCAGGTCCACAAACAGGGCAAATTTTGACGTGCTCATGCAGTTTCTCCTTAAATACGGAAGGTATAGCGGTCGCCGCGAATCCACTGCCGGCTCAGGTGCAGCGGCTGACCATGCTGATCCAGCACCAGCTCGTCCAGCAGCAGCAGGGCCTCGCCCGGTTCAGTAGACAGGTAGCGGCTCACCATGGGGGTAGCGTGGCCCAGAGAAATATCGTGAGTGGCGCTGGTGGGCACCGCGCCCAGCTTGCGCAGCACCGCATACAGGGAGCCGGATACGTCCTGCGTGAGCAGGCTTTCATACTGCTGCGGGAAGTGATTGATTTCCAGCATCACAGGTTCGCCGTCGCACAGGCGCAGGCGATACATGCACACCACCTGGCTGTCCGGGGGCACGCCCAGCCTCTCCTCGTCGTCGCTGTCCGCAGGCTGCATCTGCACGCTGATGATCCGCGTGCCGGGCTGATGGCCCATTTGGCGGCACGCTTCGGAAAAGCTGGTAATCTGGTGCAAATCCCGTTGAATCCGCTCATCCGCCACAAAGGTACCTTTCCCCTGACGGCGCACCAGCATGCCCTCCTGCACCAGATCCAGCAGCGCCTTACGCACCGTAACCCGGCTCACGCCGTACACATCGCAAAGCACCTGCTCGCTGGGAATCCGCCCGCCCGCCGGGTACACGCCGGCGGTAATGTCGTTTTTCAGCCGAAGCATCAGCTGCTTGTACAGCGGGCTTTGGCTTCGTTTTTCCAGTTTATCCTGCATGGTGGTTCCTCCGTTATTCAATGCCCAGGAAGGACAGGAAGCCTGTTTGCTCCAAAAAGGCGTAGATATCACTGAAGCAGCCGGAGGGCATGTGCAGCACAAAGGGCGCAAAGGCCAGTGCCAGCGTTTTGCTAAACCGCTCCTTGTACTCCTCAAGATACCCGTCGTTCAGGTGGAAGAAGTCGTCCTGATTATCAATAGGCCGGTCGTTGAGCACCGTATAGGGCGCGTCACGCATGGCGGCGCTATAGCTCAGGCTCAGAGCGGGCTTGCCCGTTTGGGGATGCAGCCAGTCCACCTCCAGCGCCATATCATAGGGCAGCGTTTGGGCGCTGCGGGTGTACTGATAGGTAAAACGAACCGGCGCAGGCTCTTCCTCCAGGGCCGCCCCGCTCAGGGTGACAGCCGCCTGGCCGGACGCGCTCAGCTGGCCGTCCGTCGGCAAGCCGTCCAAGTCCACGAAAAGCGCCAGGCGTTCCTCCTCCTCCAGCAGCACTCGAAGGCTGCCGTGAATCTCTCCACCATTGTTTTCATACGCAGCGTTGACCACGTAGCCGTCGCTGTCGCCAAGACACAGCGCCCAGCGTACGCCGCCGGGCAAGGCTGTTTTTTCAAACACGGTGGTTTCGCCCAGCACATAGGTTTCGGTATCGCCGGCTACCGTAATGGTCATGCCTTCTTCTTCCGGGTCCAGATATTCCAGCACGTCTTCCAGCGTGCTCAACTTTTCCAGAACCATGTCGGATGCGCCGGTTTGAATCAGCAGGCAGGTAACGAAAAAGTATACCGGATCCATGGCCGGTTCCTCTGTCGCCAGCAAATCCAGCGTTTCACACAGCTCGTAAAGCCGGGTGTATTCCACCGTGCGGCTGCCGCTGCCCGCCAGCGCTTCCTTCACGGGGGTATAATAGCTGTCGCCAATGTAGTACGCCGCCTCGGGATACAGAATGAGGCCGATGAGAGGCGTAGGCAAATCCATGAAGTAATAGCCCTTGAGCATGAACTCCAGGAAATTCTGCATCTGCATATGCACGCTGGCTCCATCCAGCGCAGGCGAACGAATGTAGCGGAAGCTGTAGTACCCGTCGTACTCCATGGGGATTTCCGCCTTGTCGTTCAGGTACAGGGACGCATCCATGCCCACGCGGCTCAACGGCCGCAAAAACAGCTGGGTGCTGATGGTTCCCTTCAGGCTGATTTGATCCAGGAAGGTTTCCCAGTCCTGATAATGAGCCGCGCCGGCGTTTGGAAAGCCGTCGGCATGTAGGCGAAGAGACAGCTCAAAATCCGACTGGGTTACCGGCAAATCGGGGTTCACCACATCCGCCAGGGCGGAAAGCGGCAACAGCAACACGCAAAGGCACAGCGCCGTCAGGCGCGCCAGAAAGCGGGGGTGTTTCAAGAAGATACCTCCTTTGGCAAAGGACAGCGGCGTCAGCGCGCCGTTTCAGACCGTCAAAAAAGCTCGCCTGACGGCGCTCTTTTCTGCCGAAGGACTGGCGGAAGGCTGCACACCGCAAATGGAACGTTTGCGCGAACCCGCCAAGCGAATATGACGGCCGTCAGAGGGTCTGCAACCCCTCTGGCAACTTCCCGGAATGGTTTCCTGTCAGTCTGGGACGGCTGGGTCAGTCCGCCGTTTTGCCCCGATGCGCCGCACGGGCACGGTCCTCATGGCCCAAAATCCGCTTGCGCATGCGCAGACTCTTGGGGGTAATTTCCAGCAGCTCGTCATCGTCGATAAACTCCAGACACTCCTCCAGCGTGAGCGGATGCACGGATACCAGGCGCAGGCTATCCTCGCTGGCGGCGGCGTTGCGCATGTTGGTCACATGCTTTTGCTTGCACACGTTCACCACCAGATCGTCCGGCCGGGAGTTCTGGCCGCAAATCATTCCCTTGTATACAGGCACCTGAGGCCCAATGAACAGGGTGCCGCGCTCCTGGGCGTAGAACAGGCCGTAGGAATTGCTTTCACCATCCTCAAAGCACACCAGCGCGCCCACGTTGCGGTGAGGGATATCGCCCTTCAACGGTTCGTACTTTTCAAACACGGAGGACATGATGCCCTCGCCGCGAGTATCGGTCATAAACTCGCTGCGGTAGCCAAACAAACCGCGAGACGGCACCAGGAATTCCAGACGCACCCGATCGATGCCGTGCATGCTTTCCAGCGTGCCGCGGCGGCGGCCGATTTTCTCAATGACCGCGCCGGCGTAAGCCTGAGGCACGTCCGCCACCATGCGCTCGATGGGCTCGCACAGTTTGCCGTCAATCTGCTTGTAAAGCACCTGAGGCTTGGACACCTGGAATTCATAGCCCTGGCGGCGCATGTTTTCAATCAGGATGGACAGATGCAGCTCGCCGCGGCCGCGCACCTCAAAAGCATCGGGGCTGTCGGTTTCGTTCACCCGCAGGCTCACGTCGGTTTGCAATTCGCGCAGCAGACGGGCGCGCAGGTGGCGACTGGTTACGTAGGTGCCCTCCCGGCCCGCAAAGGGGCTGTTGTTCACGGAGAAGGTCATGGTCACGGTAGGCTCGGTGATGGATACAAAGGGCAGCGCCTCCACTTTCTCCGGAGCGCATACGGTATCGCCGATGCCGATGTCCTCAATGCCGCTCATGGCCACAATATCGCCCATGGAGGCTTCCTTGGCGGGGACGCGCTTCAGGCCGTCGAAGGTGTACAGGGCGGTCAGGCGCAGGGGCATAGACGTGGCTTTGGTGTCATAGTTGGTTTTGATCACCGTCATGCCCTCGGTAAGGGTGCCCCGGTTGATGCGGCCAATGCCGATGCGGCCCACGTAATCGTTGTAGTCAATGGTGGAAATCAGCACCTGAGCCGGGCCCTCCATCTCGCCCTCGGGGGCAGGAATGTACTCCAGAATGGTTTCAAACAGGGGCCGCAAATCCGTGCCGGGCTGCTCCATATCCAGGGTGGCCGTACCGGCGCGAGCGCTGGCGTACACAATGGGCCGGTCCAGAGCGGTCTCGTCCGCGCCCAGCTCAATGAACAGGTCCAGCACCTCGTCCACCACTTCCTCGCAGCGGGCGTCGGGACGGTCAATTTTGTTGATAACCACAATCACCGGCAGCTTCAGCGCCAACGCTTTGCGCAGCACAAAACGGGTCTGGGGCATGGGGCCTTCAAAGCTGTCCACCAGCAGCAGCACGCCGTCCACCATTTTCAGCACGCGCTCCACCTCGCCGCCGAAATCGGCGTGGCCCGGAGTGTCCACAATGTTGATTTTGGTATTCTTGTAGTGAACGGCGGTGTTTTTGGCCAAAATGGTAATGCCGCGCTCACGCTCAATATCGCCGGAGTCCATGACGCGCTCCGCCACCTGCTGATTCTCTCGAAACACGCCGCCCTGCTTGAGCATTTCGTCCACCAGCGTGGTCTTGCCATGGTCAACGTGAGCGATAATAGCGATGTTTCGAATGTCATTGCGAACCATATAAGACTCCTTCTTTCTTGTTGGAAAGCTCCGTTCCTCCAGCCAAGAGACCGTGCAAACGGGCATGTGTAGGGAAAAACGGCAGCGATGGGAGGCAAAGCCTTTCCAAGTATGCCACTTCAAAGCCAAACCATGGTTTCTGCGCCGAACGCCGGGCATGCGGGCCGAAGCGCCTTTTTCCCCGGCGATCCAGGGAATCCGGCCGCCGTCAACTGCTGCGCCGTAAATTGTCGGAAGCAACCTGCAAAAGCCGATAGGCTGTCGACAAACCTATTTCTTTGATGGAGCGCCATTCCCGCAGCGCAAGGCTTAGGGGCTCTGCCCCTCAAACCCCGGCAGGAGGCAGCGCCTCCTGCACCTCCACCTTTCAGCGTTCTGACCCTGCAAATGTTGATTCCCCTTCCTTCGGGAGCGGGGGCCAGGGGCTCTGCCCCTGAACAGCATCACCCGGACGTAACCCGCAAAGGAGAGCTCCCCCCTCCTTCGGGAACGGGGGCCAGGGGCTCTGCCCCTGGTCAGCCTTTGGTAATGTCGGTCAGTTCCAGGCCGGGATTGTTTTCCTGGGCCAATCGAATGGACCACTCGTTTTCAAAAAGCAGTACATCGTGCTCCTCGCTGTCGAAGGCGCGGCCGCTGGTAGAGGTTAGCTTCAGCCGTTCCACCTCCACGGGGGTTTTCACAATCCAGCGCACATAGCGGAAGGGCAGACGATCCATCAGCATGGTTACGCCGTATTCCGTTTTCAGCCGGTGCTCCAGCACCTCAAACTGCAAAACGCCAACCACGCCCACCAGGAACTCTTCGCGGCCGGTTTCCGTGCGACGGAAGGTTTGAATGGCGCCTTCCTCCGCCAGCTGCAAAATTCCCTTGAGGAACTGCTTGCGCTTCATGCTGTCCTCAGGCCGCACCCGGGCGAAATGCTCCGGCGCAAAAACAGGAATGGAGGCAAAGTGCAGCTTGGGACCGCTGGACAGGGTGTCGCCCAGGCGGAAGCAGCCCGGATCAAACAGCCCGATAATATCGCCCGCATAGGCGTTTTCAACGGCCTCGCGCTCGTCCGCCATGAATTGCTGCGGCTGCTTGAGCTGCATTTGCTTGTCGGTGCCGGAGTGGTACACCGTCATGCCCTTTTCAAATTCGCCGCTGACAATGCGCACAAAGGCCAGGCGATCCCGGTGAGCCGGGTTCATGTTGGCCTGGATTTTGAAAATAAAACCGGAAAAATAAGGCTCCGTGGGCTTGATTTCCCCAATGTCCGCCATGCGGGGCAGGGGCGGGGGCGTGATGGACAAAAACGCCTCCAGAAAAGGCTCCACGCCAAAGTTGGTAACAGCAGAGCCGAAGAACAGAGGCGTCAGCTTACCGGAAAGCACGGCTTCCTTGTCAAAGGGATCGCCCGCCTCATCCAGCAGCTCAATCTCGTCCTTCAGGCGGTCGCGGTAGTGCTTTTCCAGCGCTTTTTCCGCCTCAGGGCTGTCCAAGGTCACGGAAAGCTGATCCGCCATGCTCATGCCATGGTTGCCGCCGGAGTACAAAAGCACCTTGCCGCTGTCGCGCTGATACACTCCCTGAAAATCGCCGTCCACGCCAATGGGCCAGTTCATGGGGCAGGAGCGGATGCCCAGCACCTCCTCCAGCTCCTCCATCAGGGCGAAGGGATCCTTTGACGCACGATCCATTTTGTTGACAAATGTGAAAATGGGAATGTTGCGCAGACGGCAAACCTTGAACAGCTTGATGGTCTGCTCCTCCACGCCCTTGGCCGCGTCAATCAGCATAACCGCCGCGTCGGCCGCCACCAGCACACGGTAGGTGTCCTCGCTGAAATCCTGGTGGCCCGGAGTATCCAGAATGTTGATGCGGTAGCCGTCGTATTCAAACTGCATGGCGCTGGAGGTTACCGAAATGCCGCGCTGCTTTTCAATGTCCATCCAGTCGCTGGTGGCGTGACGCTCGGCCTTGCGGGCCTTGACGCTGCCTGCCTGACGAATGGCCCCGCCATACAAAAGCAGCTTTTCCGTCAGGGTGGTTTTACCCGCGTCCGGGTGGCTGATGATGGCGAAGGTCCGGCGCTTTTCGATCTGTTTCAGCGCTTGCGCGCTCAAGGTGGTTTCTGCCATGGAAGCTGTGTCCCTCTCTTCCCTGCTTGGATAAAACATAGTACAACATCTTATTATACTATGGGCGCAAAAGCAGCGTCAAGCATACAGGTTGGTTTTTTCAAAAAAAGTTGCGATGGGGGAAAGCTGCCGCCGGGCAATCAAAAAAGCGCCCGCGAAGGCGCTTATAGATCGTTGACAAACAGCGGCTTGGATGCCGCGCCCGCGAACAACGCTGCGCTGGTTCGCGGGAAAAGAGGTGTGGCACAAGGCTTAGG
>CAKTUS010000029.1 GCA_934621485.1 uncultured Clostridia bacterium | reverse complement strand
TGGGGCAAAACCTCTTTTTCTTGTTTAAGAGGTTCAAAACGAGGTTCCATTTTTCCCCTTGATGGTATTTGCCCAGTTTCGTATGTCCTTCGCCTGTTTTGCCTTCCCCGACAAAGGAAATGCTGCGGGAACCGATTGACGGAAGACGCTGGCGCGCCTATAATAGAAAGGACAAATGAATAGCCGGCATATCTGCGCAGCGATGCGCGGCACTTTTTCATATAGAAGAAGCGCCATAGGAATCGGATGCAATTTCCGGGCTATCCCAGTAACCGTGGAGCTGACGAAAGCGAACCAGGGCTTTGGCCTTGGTAGGAAGCCACTGCCAAAAGCGGGAAGGCGCGCAAGTAGAATGAAGCCAAGCCGGGAGACTTGTTTATGCCGTGACTCATCATTCCCCTGGGGGTGGGATATGCTATTGGGCCCATAGCGTCAGGCCATGGGGTCTGTTTAGTGTTCCTCAGGGAGGGACACGTTTTTTTGTATGAAAAGCGCGCCTTCTTGCTGATTCATTTGTTGAATAATCATCAGGAGGAATTCCAAAATGTCCAAGAAACTTGTCGCCTTGTTCCTTGCCATGCTGATGCTGCTTGGCACAACCGCCGCCCTTGCGCAGGATACGGTCATCACCGTAACCGATATGTACGGCCGCGAAATCACCCTCGATCAGCCCGCCACCCGCATTGTGGCGCTTACGGCGTCCGATTGTGAAATTCTGTGCGCCATTGGCTGCGAGGATGCGTTGGTGGGCCGCGGCCAGTATTGCGATTATCCGGAATCCATTCAGGATGTGCCGGCCGTTCAGTCCGGCACTGAAACCAACCTGGAAGAGATCCTGGCTCTGGAGCCGCAGGTGGTGCTGATGAGCGACATGGCGCAAACTGAGGATCAGGTGAAGCAGCTGGAAGAAAACGGCGTGAAGGTTGTCATCAGCAATGCGGACGACATCGCGGGCGTGTACACAGCCATTCGCATGATTGGCGCGCTGATGGCCAAGGACGCCGAAGCGGAGGCAGTGATTGCCGATATGCAGGCCACCTTTGACGACATTGCCGCCAAGAGCGAGCAGAACGGCAAAACCATCTACTTTGAGGTTTCTCCCCTTGAGTGGGGCCTGTGGACGGCCGGCAGCAACACCTTT
Organism: uncultured Clostridia bacterium; assembly: GCA_934621485.1. Taxonomy (GTDB): domain Bacteria; phylum Bacillota; class Clostridia; order Christensenellales; family Aristaeellaceae; genus Limiplasma. Next base: position 27,772 of record CAKTUS010000029.1, on the reverse strand, counting down.
ATGGACGAACTGGCCACCCTGTGCGGCGTTACCAATGTCTTTGCTGATTTGGACGGCTGGCAGGCCATCAGCGAAGAACAGGTCATTGAGCGCAATCCCGACTACATCGTGTCCATTGCCGGCATGGGCGATGCCGGTGTGGAAGAAATCATGAGCCGTGAGGGTTGGGGCGATGTGAGCGCCATTCAGAGCGGCAAGGTTTACAGCGCCGATTCCAACGCTATTTCCCGTCCCGGTCCGCGGCTGAAGGATGCGGCGGTAGAGCTGTATACCTTCCTGAACAGCGAGGAGGAGGCAGAGGAAGTTCCCGCTGCCTGACGGTAGGTAGTGTGCTGCGGCTTCTTCTCCGCCTGCCCATAAGGAGCGGCGTTGGAGGTCCGCAGCATGGACGAGCCCTTTGCCGCCTGGCGAGGCAAAGGGCTCGTTTTGTCCAAAACGACCCTCGCTTGAGAGGGGCAGACCGTCCCAAAAGCTCACCTGGCGGCGATTTTTTCATCCAAGAGGCGCGCTTTGCCTACTCACCTGCGGATGGCAAAGCACGTAAGGAAAACCTTGCTGCGCAAGGCTCCAAAAAGCTCGCCTGACGGCGATCTTTTCTGACGAAAGACTGACGGAGTGTTTTTGGCTACGCCGAAAACGCCCCGCCCGACCGGTGAAGCCGGTCGATACGAATACCGTCAGAGGGACTGCAGCCCCTCTGACAACTCCCCTGAAGGGGGCGCAGTCTGAGCCTTGCGCAGCAGGGATCAGGTTGCTGAAAATGCCTATCGCAAAAACAGCTCACAAAACCGCTGGAATTTTGTGCCTCTCAGATTGGTTTTTTAGCCTATAACGTGAGAGAAAACGTTTTCTTTCGTTGCGTTACGGAGAGATTTTACAGGGGCTATGGATGTCTGCCGACGTACACGCCGCCGGGTTCGCAATGAACATCGGAGGGGCGGCCCTCCGATACGCCTCATGTTTTTTCGACAGTCTGAACCCCCGCTTCGAGCGAGGATTCAGGAAAGGGGAAAGCTTATGAGACGATTCGTTAAACCCTGTCCTGATTAGATCCTGCGCAACAATGCAAATAAGAAGTATTCAACTGCTTTAAGAAGCGGTAGAGCAGGTGGTGCAAAAGGCAACCTTTCAGAGCGTGCGTGAGTTGCCTCTCTTATGCCCTTGCCGGGCTTAGTTAAACCTCCGGCTTAACCGGTGGGCATGACTCCGTTTTTCCCCTTTTTTGTGTAAAATTCATCAGAGGTGCCAATGAAAGCCATTTTTAAGCGTCCTTCCTGGCAAATATACGGCTTGTTTACGCTGACGCTGGCGGCTGTCATGCTGCTTTGCATTTGCGTAGGCAGCGTGTCCATTCCGCTGAACGATACCTTGACGGCCATGTGGAATACCCTGTGCGGGCTGGAAGTGCCTGCCGGAATCTCCAAAAACATCATTTTGAACGTGCGCCTTCCCCGCGTGCTGAACGTGGCGCTGGTAGGCGCGGCGCTATCCCTGTGCGGCGCGGCCATGCAGGGGCTTTTGCGAAACCCGTTGGCCGACGGCTCCACGCTGGGCGTGTCCTCGGGGGCTTCGCTGGGCGCGGTCATCGCCCTGGCTGCCGGCGTTCAGATTCCCGGATCTGCCTATGGCGGAACCATGCTGCTGGCCATGACGTTCGCTTTTTTGTCCCTGATGCTGATTCTTTCGCTGGCGTATATCCTGGATCATTCCCTCTCTACTAACAGCATCATTCTCATCGGCGTCATTTTTTCCATGTTTGCGTCCAGCCTCATCAATCTGATTCTCTCCTTTGCCAACGACCAGGTACGTTCCATTACATTTTGGACCATGGGTTCCCTGGCCGGAACCAACTACGGCCACGCCGGTATGCTGGCTTTGGCGCTGCTGCTGTGCGGCGGCCTGCTTCTGCACTATGCCCGTGAGCTGAACGCTTTTGCCATCGGCGAGGAAAATGCCCGCCATATCGGCGTTAACGTGCGGCGGGTCAAGCTGATGATTTTGATTGCGGTATCCGTGCTGATTGGCATCTGCGTTTCTATCGGCGGTTCCATTGGCTTTGTGGGACTGGTCATGCCGCATATGGCTCGCATGGTGGCCGGGCCCAATCATAAACGCCTGCTGCCTTCGGCCATGTTTTCCGGCGCTATTTTTCTGCTGCTGGCTGATTTGGTTGCCCGCACGCTGCTCAGGCCCATCGAACTGTCCATCGGCGTGGTTACCTCGCTGGTGGGAGCGGCGGCCTTTTTTATCGTTTTCTATCAAACCCGAAAGGCAAGGTGAATGGGATGTTGAAGGCCGAACGGGTAACCGTGCGCTATGGTCAGCACACGGTGGTAAACCACCTGTCCTTTTCTCTGGCAGCAGGGCAATGGCTTATGCTGGTAGGGCCTAACGGCGCAGGGAAATCCACGCTCATCGAGGCCGTCTGTCAGGGCGTGCCCTATACGGGGAACGTTTTGCTGGAGGGCCGTAATATTCGCTCGTTCAAAACGGCGCAGCTGGCCCGTAAAATCGGTGTATTAGCGCAGAAAAACGCCGTAGGCTATGCCTATTCGGTGGAAGAAATCGTGGGGCTGGGCCGTTACGCCCACGCCTCCGGCTTTCTGGCTGCCCGTACCGATGACGACAAGGTGCGCGTGGAGCAGGCTTTGGCGCTGACAGGATTGACAGAACTGCGCCATGCCAGCGTGCTCACCCTGTCCGGCGGCGAATTGCAGCGCGCCTTCCTGGCACAGGTTTTTGCGCAGGATCCGCAGATTCTCATCCTGGACGAACCGGTCAACCACCTGGATTTGTTGTACCAAAAGCAGCTGTTTTCTCTGCTTCAGGAATGGCTCCGTCAACCGGGGCGTGCCATTCTTTCCGTTGTGCACGATCTCAGCCTGGCGCGCAAATACGGCACGCACGCCATTTTGATGAACCAGGGGTGCTGCGCGGCGCAGGGCGTTATCGCCGACGTACTCACTCCCCGGCAGCTGCAAACCGTGTACGGTATGGACGTTTATGGCTGGATGCGCGATATGCTGGAGCAGTGGCGTTAAGCTTCCCGGTTTATTTGCCAATGGTTCCCGGATTATTCATACTTTGCTCAAAAATACTTGCTATACTATTCTCAACGAAGCGAATCATGAACGCTTCTTTATATAAAAATCACTGACCCGCCTCGTGGCTTTCAGAAGAGAGTCATGCCAGGCGGGTCAGACAATTGCTTTGGTTTTTTGGCTCCAAAACTCAAGGAAAACAGAAACAGGGCCGTCCCAAAAGCCTGCCTGGCGTCAAAGCGCGTAAGAAAAGCCTTGCCGCGCAAGGCGCAGGCCGTCAAAAGGGGAGGCGCGGAAGGCAAAGGAGCCGCTCCGTTGTCGCAAGGGTAACGTTCGGCGTTCTCCTTCGTTTTGCATCCTGGCTAAGCGCCTATTTCCATCAGGCGCCTGCCGGGGTTTTAGGGCAGACTTTGCCGCTTTCTCCGCGAACCGGCGCGGCGCCGTTTGCGGACGTTGGCGGTTGAAAGCGAAGACGTATACGCCGGATTTGAAATGAAAATCGGGGGGCGGCCCTCCGATACCATCCGGGCTTTGATAGCCTGACTCCTGAATTCAAGAAATACGGGAGCGGCGTTGAGCATCATTTCTTTCGAGCGTCTTACGCATATAACCAGCAGGCTACCTGATGGCCCTCTGATTGCGTTACAACCGGCGGCTTTTCCTTAGAACAGCGAGCGCAGGCGTTAGGGCAACGCGGATGGAATACGCAGCCGGACGGCACATGAACGGGGCTGGGCACCTCGCCGGAAATGATCTGCTTTTCGCGCTTTTTGCCAATTTCAGGCACGGCAGCCAGCAAGGCTCTGGTATATGGATGCAGGGGATTGACGAACAACTCGTCCTTATCGGCAATTTCTACGATGGTGCCCAGATACATAACCACAATCCGCTGGCACACATATCGAACAACGCCGATATCATGCGAAATAAACAGATACGTAAAGCCAAACTGCTCTTTCATATCAAGCATCAGGTTGATGACCTGGGCTTGTACGGACACGTCCAGCGCAGAGACAGGCTCATCCGCCACAATAAAGCTGGGATGCAGGCCCAATGCACGGGCAATGCAAATGCGCTGCCGCTGGCCGCCCGAAAACTCGTGAGGATATTTGTACATGGCTTCTGGCGCAAGGCCCACGGCCGTTAACAATTCGGCGACCCGTTGCTCTTTTTCCGCCGTAGAAGAAACGCAGTGAAAAACCTCCATTGGTTCTGCAATGGCGTTTACAATGCGATATCGAGGGTTTAGCGATGCGTACGGATCCTGAAAGATAAACTGCATTTCCTTTCGATAAGGCTTAAACGCTTTATCGTTCATATGGGTAATATCGGTTCCCCGAAAGACGATTTTTCCTTCAGAAGACTCGGTTAGTTTTAGCAGCAGGCGGCCCAGGGTAGATTTGCCGCAGCCGGACTCGCCTACAATGCCTAATGTTTCGCCTTGATAGATATCGAAGGTGATATGATTAACCGCCGTCAAAAGAGTGGGCTTTTTTAGAAAGCCGGTATTTACAGGATAGGTTTTGGTTAGATTCTGAACTTCAAAGATCTTCTCTTGCATCCGTAGCCCCTCCCTTCTCTTGCTCATAACAGGCAACGTAATGATGTGGTTCATACTCCGTCATTTTCGGCGGCGTTTCCATGCAGCGTTCTTTTGCCAGGGTGCAGCGGTTGCAGAAGTGGCAGCCCTTGGGCATTTTTGCCAGGGAGGGAACCATGCCGGGAATGGTTGGCAAGCGGCGCTCCTCTCCCTCCATTTTGGGCGTGCAATTGATAAGGCCCTTTGTATACGGATGAACCGGGTGGCTGAACAAAGCGTCTGTAGGGCCTTCTTCCATTTTCATGCCGCCATACATAACGATAATGCGGTCTGCAATTTCGGATACTACGCCAAGATCATGCGTAATAAAGATTACCGACATTTTGAATTCTTCTTTTAATTCTTCCAGAAGGCGAAGCACCTGAGCCTGAACGGTTACGTCCAGCGCGGTGGTGGGTTCGTCGGCAATTAAAATTTTGGGATTGCACGCCAAAGCCATGGAAATCATGACGCGCTGGCGAAGGCCGCCTGAAAGCTCATGAGGGTATTGCTTTAGCCGGCGCTTTGCATCCGCTATGCGAACTTTATTCAGCAACTCTCCGGCATATTCCATGGCTTCCTTTTTGGTCATCTTGCGGTGCCTCAGCAATGCCTCGCAAATTTGATCGCCCACCTTGTACACGGGGTTTAAGGTTGTCATGGGTTCCTGAAAGATCATGGAAACCTTGTTGCCGCGCACACGCTGCATCTGCGCTTCCGAATAAGAAAGCAGGTTTTGGCCCTCCAGCTCAATCGTGCCATGAGATACAATGCCGGCAGGCTTTGGCAGAAGCCCCATCACAGTTAAAGCGGTAACGGATTTCCCGCTTCCAGATTCACCTACCAGGCAAAGCGTTTCCTGCTGTTTCAACTCAAAGCTGAGATTGTTGATGGCTGTAACGAGACCGGCGCTGGTTTGAAACTGTACGCAAAGCTCGTTCACTTTCAATACGCTGTTCTCCATGCTTAACCCTCCTTCAATATGCCTCTAAACTTGGGATCAGCATTGTCGCGCATTACATCGCCAATCACATTTAACGACAAAACGGTTAAAACGATGATAATGCCTGGCACAATCACCATCCATGGCGCCAGCAGCATACATTCTTTTCCTGCATTCAGGATTCCGCCCCAGGTGGGATGATCGCTGGAGACGCCCAGGCCCAGATAGTCCAAAGACGCCATTTGCAAAATCGACGAAGAAAACGTAAACGTTGCCTGAACAATGATAGGGGAAAGCAGATTGGGAAAAATGTGGCGAAAAACAATGCGGCCGTGACCAACACCCTGAGATTTGCAGGCCTCGATATAGGTTTGCTCGCGCAAGCTCAAGGTAAGGCCATACACAATTCTGGTCATACGGGTCATAAAGTAGGTGCCGACGGCTACAATGACGCAAAACGCACTTTGCCCCAAAATAACAACCAGAACCATGGCCAGCAAAATGGGCGGGAAAGCCATCAATGCGTCTATCAGGCGCATAATCAGGATGCCTGCCGTTTTGAAGTAACCGGCCAACAGTCCCAAAACCGTCCCTGTCACCAGAGAAAGCACTACAACGCCTAAGGCGCAAATCAGCGTCATTCTTGCGCCGTAGCACATTTGGGAGAGAATGTCGCGCCCAAACTTGTCGGTTCCCAAAACATACTTGACTTTTTCAATAGGCGCGCCGTTTTCATCCATGCCTACAGTATATTTTTTCATAGGTTTTGCATAGCGGTCCGCCACGTGCTGCTCGTTAACGGGATAAGGCGCAATCAAATCTGCCAAAATGCCGACGAGAACGACCAACAGGAGAAAGACGGCGGCAATCATGGCTGTTTTTCGTGTTTTCAGAATTTTCAACATTTTCTTTTACCTCTCGATCAGGTATACCGAACGCGCGGGTCAATAAGCGCATACGTTAAGTCAACCAACAGGTTGATTGTCATAAAAATCAGAGCAATCACGAGAATCGTTCCCTGAATGGCAGGATAGTCGCGCATATTGATGGATGAAATCAGAAAATTTCCCACGCCTGGAAGCGCATAAATATTCTCGGTAATCACGGAGCCGGAAATCAAAGCGGCCAGGATAAAGCCAAAGGAGGAAATAATGGAATTAAGCGAATTGCGGAAAACATGTTTGATATATACGACCGGCAAAGACAAGCCCTTCGCCCGAGCAGTGCGGACAAAATCCTCTTTGACGACATCCAGCATGCTGGAACGCGTCATGCGAATAATCAACGCTGTATTGGGAATGGCAACCGTAAAAGCCGGTAAAACCAAATACCGCAGATTGCTCCAATCACCGCTTTGGAATACGGAGGGGAAACCCGAGGTTGGAAACCACTTCAAATCAACCGCAAACCACATCATCAGCATCAAACCAAGCCAGAAGGCGGGGACAGACGCTGCAAACATTGCCGTTACGGTAACCGCCTGGTCTGTAACCGAGTTTACCTTTGCCGCCGCGATAATGCCCACCGGTAATGCGATGATGAGAATCAGCGCCGAGGCAATGAGCCCCAAAAAAAGCGTTGTTTCCAAGCGCTCGCCAATCAGGCCGAGAACCGGCTTGCTGTAGGCAATCGAGGTTCCCAAGTCGCCTTTGACTGCATTGGAAATAAAAAGCCAGTATTGCTGAAAAATGGATTGGTTAAGCCCCATTTTTTCACGGTACACTTCCAGTTGTTCTTCAGAGGCCAATTCACCAAGCATGGTTTGGGCGGGGTCGCCCGGAATGAGGCGAACAAAGCCAAAAGCCAGAATAGAAGTTAAAATCAAGGTTGGAATAATGTACAGGATTCGTTTCAAAATGTATTTGACCATGGTATCCTCCCTGATAGAACGGTAGAAAAAAGCGCCGCGATGAAAGCCGTTTTTATCAATCGCGGCGCTCCTATCAGCCAGCTCGGGCTTATGCAAAAAAGGCGCCATCTTTTTTGCATAAGCATTTTTTAGAAATTAGTTTGCTTTCGTAATGTTCCAGAAGCAGGGGTAGCTATAATAAGTGTTGCCAACGCCTTCCAGCTTATCGGAACAGGCATAAATCTCAGTAAAGGAACCAAGACGAACCACGGGAATCTGCACGGTGACCAGATCCATGATTTCGCGCCAGGCAGCCACAAGTTCTTCATCCGTGGTAGAAGCGTTCAGCTTGTCCACAGCCGCATTGCGCTCTGCAGTATCCCACCAGCCGGCATAGGCCGGGTTGAGAGGATTGTAAGCCGTGGGCATGGTCAGGAAATTGTGGTGAGTGATAAACAGCTCCCACTGAGTGGGGTCGGAACGCTTCGACATAAGGCTGGCGTTATCCATGCGTTCTTCAGCAACATTGAAGCCGGCGGCGCGCAGGTTTTCAATGACCACCGTCAGCGCGGCTTCAAAGGCGGGATAAGACGTGTTAACCAAAACGCGGATTTCTTCGCCGTTGTAACCGGCTTCCTTCGCCAATTCGGCAGCCTTCACCGGATCGGCCGCATTATACCAGGCGATATCATTCTCATAGTAGTATTTGTTGCCTTCCGGGAACCAGGAAGTTTGCAGACTCCAGAGCTCGGGATTGCCATAAGCGGCAGCCATAGCGTCGCCCATGTTGATGGCCGTGGCAATGGCTTCCTTCAACTGATTATTGCCCTCAAACAGCGCGCTCTTGCAGTTGAAGAACAGGAACAGGCAGCGCTGGCTGGCGTTTTCCACCGTATGCATACCGTCGAAACCGTTGATGATTTCATAGTAATCGGTCGGCATGGCGCAGATATAGTCGTATTGCCCGGCCTGCAAGCCGTTAAGACGGGTGGAAGCATCCGGCACGATGTGGAAGTACAGCTCGTCGATGTTCACAACGCGTTTGCCGGCCGCAGCGGAAGGCTCTTCCGTGCGTGAGCAGTAGTCTGCAAACTTGCTCATCTTCACATAACGGCCTTCAGCATACTCGGTGAAGCAGAACGGACCCGTACCAATGTTTTGCTCCCAGGTTAGCGGGTTTTCGCCTGCGGCTTCCACAATTTCCTTGGGCTGTACATACCAGCATCCGCTGTACCAGGACAGCATATCCTTCCACAGGCTGTAGATTTTGTTGAAACGAATCACGATTGCATAATCGCCGTCACATTCAACAGCGTCAATGGATTCGGCCATGGCCTTGCCCTTTACGCCATAGCTGAGGAACCGCTGGAACGAAGCCGCAACGTCTTCCGCCAGCATCTCGGTGCCGTCGTGGAATTTCACGCCCTGGCGCAGGCGAATCGTCACCGTAAGGCCATCTTCCGAAACTTCATCCGATTCGGCCAGCATGGGTTGAATGTTGAAGTCGGCGTCGTAGCAGTACAGCGTTTCAAAAACGTTTTGCGCCAGCATCAGGGCAACGTCCTTCGTCTGGATAACGTTGTCCAGAGAGCTTTGCTCCTCAGCGATAGCAACATTGATGACGATTGGCTCGCTGGCCGACGCGGCAGTACAGGCCAAACTCATCATGAGGATGCCGGTTAGAAGAAAAGCGATGATTTTTTTCATGAGCATTTGCCTCCTTTGGTTTTTGGAAAAGAGTGTTAACGGAAGGGCAACGATTCGAAAAGGCAATGATGGCGCTTCAAATGCTTTCGACCGTTCTCTGCCCCTCGATGGTTACAGAAGCTGCCGACGGCAAACCACAGGCTTGCCATTTGCTTTTGTTACTTCGGTACGGTAGCGCGTGCCGGGGGCCGTTTCGGCGTCTTTTCGCTGATGACAGCCTACGCTGTCTGCTCTTTCCAGAGCGGATAACGCTAACAAATACGCCGTAAGCATGTCGTTTTCCAGCCTGATTCGGGAATACTGTTCTTCAGCCGTTTCATTGGCTCCGGCCTTACGGATGGCATCCCACATTTCGCCCAGCTGTTCAGCCGTCTCCGCCAGATCTTTGCCGTCTCTCAAAAGATTCAGGTTCTTCTCCAGCAGCTGCTGCATTTTGAGCCGCATGGCTTCCATCCGCTCCGTGCTGAGGGCGTCGGCATGGTTTTTTGAACCGGTCATTTCATCCAATAGTTCCGGCCAAGCCCCATCTGTTGCTTGTGGAGCCAAGTTAAGCAACCGCAAGGCGGTGATACCCGCTTTTCGGCCAAATACCATGGTTTCTGTTCCGGCCATACCTCCAATCCGGTTTGCCCCGTGTATGTTTCCCACCGCTTCGCCGCAAGCTAACAATCCCGGCGTCTGCGTGGTGCAATCCGGATGGATAACCACTCCTCCCAGCGAGGTATGCGCCGCGGGCGCAAGCTCCACGGGTTCCTTCGCCAAATTGATGCCTACCCGTTCGTAACGCTTCACAAAATACTCGTAAGCTTCGTGAAGGCGCTTTTCGCCTACGCCTGTTGCGTCAAACCATATGCCGCCGTGAGGCGTTGCGTTGCCCGATTGCAGTTCTCTGTGAATACACATGCCCAGCACGTCCTTATTCACTTTCTCTGCCTGAGGTCCATACCGCAGCATGAACCGCTCGCCTTTTGCATTGCGCATGACGGCGCCTTCGAAAAACAGCGTGGTGATCATGCCCTCGCCCCGAATACGCTTTGGCCATACGGCGGCAGAAGGTTCAAACTGCACAAACTCCAGATCGGTTAACGGCACATCAGCATAGTAGGCCATGGCGATACCGTCTCCGCCAATGTCGCTGGTATTGGTGGAGAAGGGGTAGATTCGGCAGAAGCCGCCTGTCGCCAAAATGGTCGCTCTGGCCTGGCAAGCCACAAACGCTTTCTGCGAGGAATCGTAGCAGAGTGCGCCAACGATGCGGCCGTTTTCTTTCAGCAGGCGCAGCGCTCTAAGATTTTTGCACTGTTCCACCAGCGGCGTTTTCTCCAGCCGCCTGACAAGCAAATCCTGGATTATTTCACCGCTTGTATTGCCATGACCAATCACGCGCGGATAACTGGCTCCTACGGGCTGACGCGCCTGATAGTGTGAGCCGGTCATGTCAAAAACGAACCCAAGTTCTTTCAAAAAGGGAAGAATATCATAGCTTTCGGAGCAGAGCGCCTCTACCAGCTGCTGATTTCCTTGTCCGCGTCCGCTTTGAACCGTGTCCTTGATAAAACAATCAAGCGAATCCTGTTCCTCAACGGGAACGTCAAATCCGGTCACAAATGGGGAAGCGCCTCTGCCTGTGGAAAGCACCGTGATGGACACGGCTTGCTGCGAAAGCATGTAAGCCGCGGTCAGGCCGCTTATGCCGCCGCCAATGATGAGCACATCCGTGCTTTTATGTTTGAGCGTACCAGCCATGCCGTTTTCCCCCTGCGTCAGGCGCGTCTTTCTTATTTGATTTCCCAAATGCTTCCTTTGGCGGCGGAACTGATGGTTCGCACAAACATGTTCAGATATCGAGGATATTTGTCCGTGGGGAATTCCCAATGGAACGTTTTGCGCCGCTCGGCCAATACCTCGTCCGTTACGAGCAGATTCATGCTGCGGTTCGGAACATCAATCTCAATTTCATCTCCGTCCTGAATGAGGGCCAGCACGCCGCCGGTAGAGGCTTCGGGCGTTACATAGCCAATGGACAGGCCGCTGGTAGCCCCTGAATAGCGCCCGTCCGTGATAATGGCGCAGGAATTGTACAATTCATCGTGGCCTTTCAATTCTTCCTGAAAGGTGAAAGCCGTCGTGCCAAAGCGGCCCTTCATGCCCAGGTAACGCAGAACGCAGGCATCGCCTGCATGCACTTTGCCGGCGCGCAGCCCGTCGATGGCCTCCTCCAGGGAATCAAAGCAAACCGCTTTGCCTTTGAAGGTCATCAGCTGCTTAGGCACGCCGGCAATTTTGACAAAGCTGCCTTCCGGCGCAATGTTGCCGGTAATCATTGCCATGCCGGGCTCGTTGGAAACGGGGTTTTCAAGCGTCCGAATTACGTTCTCATCATACACCTGGAAGGGTTCCAAGTTCTCTTTCAGCGTTTTTCCCGTTACGGTGAGGCAATCGCCGTTCAATTTGGGCAATAATTGCTTCATGAGAGCCGCCATGCCACCCGCCGCGTCAACCTGCGCCATCGAATACGGCCCGCCGGGTTGCGTATCGCACAGCAGGGGAATATCGTTTGACGCTTCATCAAAGTATTTCCACCAATTCACATCGTCATAGCCAGCCTCGTGAGCAATGGCAGGAACGTGCTGCAGCAGGTTGATGGAGCCGGCCATGGCCATATCTACCTTCATAGCGTTCTTTACCGACTCGCGGGTAATGATTTTGCGCGCGGTGATGTTGTTGCGGATTAAATACATGATTTGCTTGCCTGCCATAAAGGCCAACTGGCGCAGCCTGGGGCTTACGGCGGAGCAGGATGAGTTTCCGGGCATCGACATGCCCAAAGCTTCCGCGACCACGCACATGCTGTTGCCGGTGGTCATGGCGTCGCAAGCGCCGCACAGGCCAAAGCAGTTGCCAATCAAGTCCTTCAAATCATTCATGGGCATTTTGCCGGATTCGGCTGCACCCACGCAGTTTAAGCCGCTCATATGGTTTACATCCTGGCCCTTGTGGGACAAATGCGGCATATAACCGCCTGTCACCATAATCGCCGGAATATCCAAACGCGCAGCGCCCATCAAATGGCCGGGAACAATGGAGTCGCAAGTGGACAAAAGCACCATGCCGTCAAAGAAATTCCCTTCCACGGTAATTTCCACCTGATCGGCAATGGAGTTGCGGCTTGGCATTTCAATATACTTGGGATCAATCAGCACCATGCCGTCGCAAATAGCTGTGGTCATTACCTCCAGCGGTAATCCGCCTGCTTCGCGGATGCCTTGCTTGACGCGTTCGGCCACTTCTTTCAGGTGTACATGGCCTGGGTTGTATTCATTCCAGGAATTGACAACGGCTACGTATGGACGATTGATTTCCTCCTCGGTATACCCCATTCCAAGAAGCAAACCGCGGCGCGTTTCGCTTGCAACGCCCCATTTCCATTGGCTTTTGAGCTTCGTTTCCATGCTTTCCCCTCCGTGTTAAGTAGGCTTCCTTTATTTCAACGGCCGCTTGCCATTGAGTTACGCTGGTCTTTCGCGGGCTTCCAGCACGCTTTTGCCGGTATATCCCAAAACTTCGGAAATCTGCAACGCTGCATGAGCCAGTTTTCTGCCCAACTGCATCTGGCGCTCGTCGGTAAAGGTTTCACGCAGGCTGACAAGGCTGATTGAGGCTACATACGAGCCATGCGCATCCAGAATCGGAACGGCGACACACCAAAGCTCCGCTCCCTTATCCGAAGCGGCGTCCAGCACATACCCGCGTTTCCGGGCCTGATTGAGGAAGAAAAACAGAGAGGCATAATCGCGAACATCCGAAGTGTTGGACTGCGTAAACACTTCAGCAGGCAGCAGCTGAAGAATCTGTTCGTCGGTCATCGCCGCCAGCGCCGCTTTTCCAAGCCCTGTAGACATAATGCTTGAATAGCCGCCCACATCCATCGTAGGCTGAATTTCCGCCTTGGCAGCCAGCTTCATGACGTAAACCATTTCCAGCTTATCTCGCACAGCCATGTAAATGGTCGTCTGTTCCTCTGCGTCATGCAAGGCTTTCAGATGCGGCCATGCAATTTCCGTCAGTTGGTGCTTTTTCAGATAGCTGAAGCCGATTTTACACAGCGCCGGGCCCAACTGGTATTTATGCGGATCGTTGACGGTGCTCTCAATAAGCCCATTGTCAGACAGAGTATGAACAATATCAAACACCGTACTTTTGGCCAAGCCAAGCCCTTTGGATAAATCGGCAATGGAGAGTTCCCCTGAAGCCGCAATGGCTTTCAAAATGTCAATCGCCTTTTGGACAGAGTGATTCATCATCATCCTCCGTTCGTATATACGCGTGCTGTTCATATATGCGCTTATCAATGAAAAGATTTTACAGCGGAAAGATGGAATTGTCAATAGCGAATTGGAAAAATGTACATTTGGAAGGGGAGAAGGGCAAATTGTATCATCATCCATGCCCCCTCTTGTTGCCGCTTTGCCGCCATGCTATAATGACCGGCGGGGCCTTTTGAAGCTGGGATGTTGAACGAAATCTGTAGAATGAACCGGTATTCAAACTGACTGCCGTTGGCCGTGCCAAAGAAAGACAATGGATGGTTGCACATCAAAAAGAAGGGCTTTCATTTGGAGGTTAAACACCATGATTTTGTATTTTTCCGCTACGGGCAACTGCCAATATGTTGCAAATCGCCTGGCAAAGGGGCTGAAGGAACAAGCGGCTTCGATGGTGGACTGCATCCGGGAGGGTCGTTACGCTTTTTCGGACTCGGTAATCGGCTTTGTTTCGCCCACCTATGATTGGGGATTGCCCAGCGTGGTCAAGGAGTTTTTGGAGGAGATTACGGTCTCGGCAGACTATCTTTTCTTTGTTTCCACCTATGGCACCACCACCGGCGCATCCGGCTATATGGCCCGGAAAGCTTTGCATGGCAGGAAAATGGATGCGTTCTATTCCGTGCGCATGGCGGATACCTGGACGCCCGTCTTTGATCTGTCTACCCCGGAAAAGGTGGCTGTTTTTACCAAAAACACTGAAAAGGAAATCGACGATGCGATTGCCGGAATACAGGCAAGACGGAAAAAACGGCGGATGTCACCACGTGTGCCCTTCTGGATGGGCACGCTTTTCGCCCAGCCGTTTTATAACGCACACGTTCGTAAAACTGCGCATTTTCGTGTGGAAGATAGCTGCATCGGCTGCGGCCTGTGCGCGAAGAAGTGCCCGGTGCAGGCCATTCACATGGAAGATCGACGGCCGGTCTGGGGAAAGGAAAAATGCGCGATGTGCCTTGGCTGTCTCCACCGCTGTCCCCGGTTTGCCATTCAGTATGGAAAGAATACCCGGAAACATGGACAGTACGTCAATCCGCATGTGCGGGAATAGCCGCAAAGAAACGGAATCGCGCTTGCCTTGGCGGGCAAGAGGATGAAAAAAGCTCAGGCTCCGCAAAAAGGCTGGGGAAGCCTGCGGCGTTTCCTGATTTTATGTTAAGGATGTTTTACCATGAAGGAATCCCCCAAAGCCATCGTCTATTATCATCTCCCCGGTTTGTTTGAGTTTTACGAGTTGTATCGCGTATTTCTGCCCCTGTTTCAGGAACATAGGGAGTACTTTTACGAGGGGTGCGATATCGGCTCCATCTATGGCGCTCCGGCAGATTGCCTTTGGGGCGGTGGGCGCGTAGGAAGCGGGGACGGCGAACCGTGGAAAGTCCTTGGCCTGATGCGGGAATACGGGATTTCCGCCCGGCTCGCCTTCAGCAACTCTTTGCTGCGCCGCGAACACCTTTCGGATGGAAAATGCAACGCGCTGTGCCGGCTGTTTGCGGAAAACGCCGGCCCGCGAAACGGCGTAATCGTCCATTCAGAGCTGCTGCTCCATTTTTTGCAGGAAACCTATCCAAGTTTGTATTTCGTTTCCTCCACCACCAAGGTGCTGACGGATTTTCAGCAGCTACAGCAGGAACTGGCGCGGGAGGATTTTCTGTATGTGGTGCCGGATTTTCGCCTGAATAAGGCGTTTGAGCCGTTGAACAGGCTGCCTGTGGAGCAGAAGAACAAGGTGGAATTTCTTTGCAACGAATGTTGCTGGTTTGGCTGCGAGGACAGGAAGGCATGCTATGAGGCGGTGAGTCGAAAAAACCTGGGAGAGCCCGGACCGGAGCACCGTTGCGCCGCACCAGACGCGCAGAACGGCTACCGCTTTTCCAAAGCGATGACGAATCCGGGCTTCATTGGCGTGGAGGAAATCTGGAATACCTATGTGCCCATGGGCTTTTCTCAGTTCAAAATCGAAGGCCGCGGCCTGGGCAGCGCCCTGGTCCTGGAATTTTTACTCTATTATCTGACAAAGCCGGAGTATCAGCTTCGCGTGCGGGAAGAAATCTATCTGGATACAATGCTGGACCTGTTTTGAAGGTCGCCCGGCGCGCTGAACAGCTGCTCCATGTCGTGATGGAAGAAGGAAGCGATATAGCGCCCTTTGTTTTTCTTTTGAACAAAAACGGGAACGCCAAGAGAACGTGGTGATTCTCTTTATGGAAACAGTCCTTGATACAGCCGGAATTTGCGGCAAATATGACCACGCGCCGGCGTCGATTTTGCCGCTGGCATTGATTGACAAACGCATGGCCTTATCTTATACTAAATGAGCGAAATGACAAAGAAGGGAAAAAGCTTCCCGTATTTGCCGTCGCTTTCTTCCGGGCCGGCTGTCATGAGCGCAATTTCCAATGCGCTATGAAGCAAAAGAACCGCAGGGCGCTTTTGGCGACGATGGGCTTGCTTTCCGCGCCGAAACCTTTTGTTTGGCTACAAATCACCAGGCGAAATACACGACTGGGTTCAGCGGTATGGAGCCGGGTGACGTATAGACGCTTCAGCAACCGAGCGGAACGGAGCACGTTTCCAGCAATCGGGAGGCGAAGCTATGGCTGAAACAAGAAGATTTGGAAAAGCGAAGCGGATGAGAAGAAGAAAGCATAAAAAAAACAAGAAAACAACGCTTGAGGGATATTTTTTCACCAACCCGTAGCCGCCCTTTCTCCGTCCGTAGGGAAAGGAGCATCAATACGCGCCAAGAAAGACGGCTCCCGGCAGTATGCGGCACGCCTTGCATGCTGCCGGAAGCAAGGGGAAACCATTGAAACCGTCGGGTTCCATTTGCGAAAAAATGGGGGAAAGCATTGAAACAGAGGAACGGAGGCCCAAAAACCAAGCTGAAAGCGGTGGGAATCCTGTTGGTTGCGGGAATCGCGTTTTTGGGAATCTATCAGGGCGGAAGATGGCTGGAGCAGCGTTCCGCCAAGCCGGAGCCCCGGGGCGATCCTCAGCAACGGGCGGCTGCCGCGGTAAGCTATGAAGGCGTTTCTTACCGTCCCAAAACGGCGTTAACCTCCATTTTGCTGCTGGGAATCGATCAAAGCAGCGGACAGGACAATGGGGGACAGGCGGACTTTTTGCAGCTGTTGGTGATTGACGATGGAGAAAAAAGCGTCAAGCGCCTCCAGATTGACCGCGATACCATGACGCCGATTACGATTTTGGGCGTGCTTGGCAACCGGTCCGGCATGCGCACCGCACAGATTTCCCTCTCCCATGGCTTTGGCGGCAGCCGGGAGCAGAGCGGAGAACTGACGGCCGAGGCGGTTTCCAATCTGCTGCTGGGCACGCCGCTGGATGGGTATCTGGCCATGACTCTGGAGGGAATCGCCGTGCTCAACGATATGGCGGGCGGCGTAACGGTGACCCTGGAGGACGATTTTTCGGCGATGGATCCTGCTATGACGAAAGGCGCCACCCTCACCCTACAGGGCCGGCAGGCGGAGATTTATGTTCGCAGCCGCCGGCAGGTGGGAACGGGAACCAATGAAGAGCGGATGGCGCGGCAGAACCAGTACCTATCCCGGCTGTTCACACAGCTTGACGAGCGGCTCCGAGCAGAGCGGGACTATTGCGGAAAGCTGCTGGACGCGCTGGAGCCATACCTGACCACCAACCTGAGCCGCGGGCGTTTGATGAACGCCGTTTGGGCGGCCAAGGATTACGACCGGCCTGAGCCGCTCACGATTGCCGGCGAGCACCGTATTGGCAGCGACGGTTTTATGCAGTTTTATGCGGAGGAAAGCGCTCTGTATGAAGCTACGCTTTCGCTGTTCTATCAAAAAACGAAGTGAGTGCCTCTACGGCATTTGCGATAAACGGCTCAACGAGCCGAAGGTCAAGAAGAAGGAAGGATGATCGTTCATGAAAAAGCTTGCCTGCACACTGCTTTCATTTGTACTGTGCCTGACTTCCATTGCTGCGCTGGCAGAATCCGCCCCCAGCAAAACCACTGACGACCTGACCAATGTGGAGGTAACGGCTGAAAATCTGCCGGAAAACGCCTCGTTCTATCTTCGCCTCATAGCGGAAACGGAAGAAGCGCACATGGATCGCCTGGACATCTGCAAAGAGGAAATCGCCAAGCTGAAAGCCGCAGAGTCGGTAGAGGCATATTTTGGCGGAGAAACCGATTATCGGAAGATAATTGGCGCTGAACAATTGAACGTTTATGAGTTTTCTCCCGTGATTGCAGGCGGCTACAGCCCCGCGTATGGCAATGTAACGGCCGATTTGCTCTTTTCCACGCCTTACGAGGTTGGCGAAAAAGTAGCTGTGATGATCGGCCTGGTGACATTGCACACGGATGATACGTATACCGTTGCATGGTCTGCTTTTGAAGGCGTGGGCATCGAGGCCGACCAGGTGGAAGCGGCCGGACGGGTTCGGGTTGTTCTGGATCCCGACACGGTGATGACCATTCAAAACGGTATCGCGCTGCTGGCGGTCATCAGCGACTAAAGCAAAAAAGCGCTTGCAGGAAACGCGAAATGCACGCAAACTGAAAGAAAAACGGCCGCGGCGTTTCGCAGTTTTCTGCAAGCTGCATTTTCTTTGAGAGAACGGAGAAGCAAAACATGGCGGATCAACAGAAAAAATGGAACCAAAACCCTGCCGCTTCAACGGCGCAGCAGCCAAACAATGCCGCCACCATTGATTTGGTTGAGTTGATGTATCGCCTTTTGGGAAGCTGGAAGCTGCTCGTCTGTCTTGCACTGGCGTGCGCAGTGATCGCCGGCGTATATGTGTCGTTTTTTGTAACGCCCATGTATGAGGCCACATCGACTCTTTATGTGCTGAGCCGCAGGGATTCGGCCATCAACATGTCCGATCTGCAAATTGGTACGGCGCTGACAAAAGACTATATCAAGGTGTTTCAAATGTGGGAAGTGCATGAAGAGGTAATTGCCAACCTGAACCTTCCCTACACCTACCGCCAGATGCAGCGCATGCTTTCCGTTGAAAATGACAGCGGTACGCGCATGCTGGATATTACGGTTACATCGGCTTCGCCGGCCGAGGCGGCCGCCATCGCCAATGAGTATGCAAAGGTGGCCAGCCAGTATATCGCCGATACGATGGCGACGGACAAGCCCAATACCATGTCCGTTGCCCTGGTGCCTGCCAATCCTGTAAGCCCGAACAAAACCCGAACCGTCATGCTGGGACTGCTCCTGGGCCTTGTGGTGGGCATGGGAATCGTTACGCTGCGCATGGTGACGGACGATACCTATAAAACGGCCGAGGATATCCGAAAATACACGGGCCTGGTGACCCTGGCGGTGATTCCGGTTGAAAGCGAAGCCGGAGAGAAAAGGCATGGAAAGGCGGCGAGAAACGCATGAATATGCTAACCATTCGGCATTTTCCTGCTCTTGGCTATGCCTGCGGCGAGGCCGTTAACACCTTGTGTACCAACCTGTCTTTTACGGGCGAAAACGTCAAAAAAATCATGATTACCAGCTGCCATGCGTCGGAAGGCAAGTCGTTTCTGGCGATGAACATGATGCGAACCCTGTCGAAGCTGGGAAAAAACGTTGTGCTGGTAGATGCGGATTTGCGCAGAAGCATGATTCAGGCCCAATACGGCTTGCAATACCGGGAAGAACACCCGGTAGGGCTGGCGCACTTTCTTGCCGGTATGGCGCCGGAAACCGATATTATTTATTCCACAAATTTGCCGGGCGCGTATATGGTTCCCATTGGCCGCGAGGTGTCCAATCCGCTTCCGCTGCTGGTTTCGCCGCACTTTGATGATTTGCTGAGCAAACTGGCTCAAAAGGTGGATTATGTGATTGTAGACGCGCCGCCGCTTGGCGCGGTGATTGATGCGGCGGAGGTTGCGAAATCCTGCGACGGAGCGTTGATTGTTGTCAACTATGACAGCGTGCGCCGGCAGGAACTGGTGAATGTCAAAGAGCAGTTGGAACAAACGGGATGTCCCATTTTGGGAACGGTGCTCAATATGGTGAAATTCGATAACTATCTGAGCAAAAAGTACTATTATAAATCCTATTATTCTTACGGGTACGAAACCTATGATTCCAAGGCAAAGACCCGGAAAAAGGAATCGTCCAAAATGAAGGGGTTGTAATGGGGTTTTCCGATATTCACGCTCATTTTCTATATGGCATGGACGACGGCGCACAGACAAAAGCGGAAATGGAGGCTATGCTGGACGCTTCCTGGGCGGACGGAGTAACAAAGCTGGTGGCGACGCCTCATATGACTCCCGGAATTGAACCGTTTGACGAGGACGCTTGTCTCCGCCGCCTGGCGGAGGCAAGGGAATATTGCCGTCAAAGGGGCTATGCCATCGAGCTATATGCCGGCGCAGAGCTTTTGTATACGCCTGCGCTGCCTCAGTATCTCAGCAAGCATTCCCTTCCCACCTTGGCAGATTCCCGGCAGGTGCTGCTGGAGTTTGCTCCCGCCATTCCCTATGAGGAGATCGCCGCAGGGGTGAAGCTGCTGGAACGCAGCGGATATGTGCCGGTTCTTGCTCATGTAGAGCGCTATGGAGCGCTCAGCGGCACAAAGCTTTATCGCCTGAAAGAGCAAAGCTCCGTTTTTTATCAGCTGAATGGCGATACCATTCTCCATCCCAACGGGTTGCGGAAAAAGCTGCAGACGCGCAAATGGCTTCGTGATGAAATCATCGACTGGATTGCAAGCGACAGCCACGACTGCGGCCGGCGAAAGACCTGCATGAAGCAAACCTATACAACGCTTGAAAGCCATTGCGATGAAGCCTATTTGCAACGGCTTTTCGGAGTCTGTTGACATCGTTTTCACACACTGATTTCGTGCTTTATGCCCGCTGTTTTCAATCGACAAAACACCCAAATAGAGAGTGTGATTCTGTATGGCAAAGATGCGCAATTCTATCAAAATGAGGGGAATGTGCTTACTCCATTTCTGCTTAACCACAGGAATCATGATGACCGCCTGGTTCCTGTGGTGCGTGCCACAACTGGAGGGGGAGGATGCGCAAACCGTATGCCTTGCCGTGTGCGCCTGCTATGTTGTTGTATCCAGCTTTTTATACAGAACTTATAATGTATACCAAATCGGCATCTTCCGTGCGGGAGAGATTTTTTTTGCGCAGCTGTTGGCCAACCTGTTCAGCAATGGCATCACCTATCTGTTTGCCTGCATCATTCAACTGCGGCTGCTGAACATTCTGCCAGTCTTTTTTGTGCTTTGTGTGCAGACGTTTGTCTGCGCTGTATGGTGCCTGGCGGCAAACAAACTGTATTTTCAACTGCACCCGCCTATGAGAACTCTGGTGATTTACGAGACGAACGAGGACTTATCCAAGCTGAGCGAGATGCTTTCGTTTGAAAAGCGTTTCCGGGTGAGGCGAAAAATCGAAGCTCCTGAATCGATTCACGACATTCTTCCGCAGCTGGAGGGACAGGAGGCGGTTGTCATTGCCGGTATTGAGGCAACGATGCGCAACGGAGTTGTGAAAGCGTGCATTGACCGGGGTGTGAACTGCTACTTTATTCCGCATATCGGCGACATTCTGATTGCGGGCGCTCAGCATCTACAGTCCTTCAGTATTCCGATCATGAGCGTGAAACGGGCCATGCCGCGCCCGGAGTACGCCATTGGCAAACGAGCGGTAGACATTGTGCTGGCTCTTATCGGTATTATCATTAGCAGCCCATTGATGTTGATAATAACCATTGCGGTGAAGGCCTGCGATCACGGCCCGGTGCTTTATAAGCAGATTCGACTGACGGAGGACGGAAAGCGTTTTCAGATTCTCAAATTCCGCTCCATGCAGGTAGACGCAGAGAGGGACGGCATTGCGCGTTTGGCAACTGAGCACGATGACCGCGTTACGGCGATTGGCCGCATTCTTCGTGCCGTCCATTTGGATGAACTGCCGCAGCTGTTCAACATTCTTTGTGGCGACATGAGCTTTGTCGGCCCCAGGCCGGAGCGTCCGGAAATAGCCAAGCAGTATGAGCAGCTGATGCCTACTTTTAATCTGCGGCTTCAGGTGAAAGCCGGCCTGACCGGGATGGCGCAGGTGTATGGCCGATATAACACCGAGCCCAAGGATAAGCTGAAAATGGATCTGATGTACATCAACCAAATGTCCCTGGTAGAGGACTTGAAGCTTCTCTTTGCAACGGTGAGAATCCTGTTTGTGCCGGGGAGTACGGAGGGGATTTCGGAAGGCGCTGTTATTGCAATACGGCAGGATAGCAGTGAGAAAAGGGCTGGTTAGAGGGGAATGGAGAGGTGAAACATGGTGAGTTTACAGAGTGTGCTATCGGGGAGGGAAATTGTTGGCAGTATTATCTGCTTTTGAAGCTATGCTTGAAGAAAATGTCAGGAAGGTACATGAAGTTTTTAGTAAAAATGGATGGTTTGGAATAAACGAATGGGCTTTCATGGCGGGATGAAAAGACCTGACCAGACAGGATCAATCGTAGTAATTAAGTTGTATAGACACATAATTATAGTGCTTATGCCGTGATTACAGGATATAAGCGCTTTATATAAAGAAAAATTTCAGACTATTCGAGATTGGCCTGCACCATTTTAAATTCAAGAGAGGAAGTAGGTGTTTATGAATGTTGGAGAATACTCAGTTCTCATGTCGGTATACCACAAAGAGAAGCCAGAGTATTTGAAACAAGCAATTGAGAGCGTTCAGGCACAGACATTCCCGACAAATGATTTTGTGTTGGTGTGTGATGGCCCGTTGAATGATGTATTGGATGCAGTGATTAGTGAAAAGAAGCAGGAGATGGGCGATAGGCTGCATGTTGTGAGATTAACACGAAACGGCGGACTTGGTAATGCACTGAATGAAGGCATCAAGCATTGCAAAAATGAGTTGGTTGCCCGGATGGACAGTGATGACATCGCATACCCAAATCGTTGCGAGAAACAGATGAACGTGTTTAACACACACCCAGAAGTGAGTATTTGCTCAGGCATTGTAGAGGAGTTTACAACTAACCCAGATATTGTTGATACAAGGCGAGTACCACCTGAAACCAATGCAGAAATTGTAGAATTCGCAAAGAAACGAAACCCATTTAATCATCCTTGCGTCATGTATAAAAAAACAGCAGTCGAGGCGGCTGACTCTTATCAGGATTTCTATCTGCTGGAGGATTATTACCTCTGGCTCCGGATGCTGATGGCCGGGTATCAGGGCTACAACATCCAAGAGCCGCTGCTCCATATGAGAGCTGGCTCAGATATGTACCTACGGCGTGCCGGTTGGAAATATGCCAAGACGCAGGCGAGGCTGTTCAAGTTTATGAAGCAGCAAGGTTTTATCGGGAATGGTCAGTACATAAAGAGCTGCGTGATCCGCAGTGGATCATCGCTGGCTCCAAACTGGCTGCGGAAGTTTATGTTTAAGAATGTGCTGAGGAATTAACGATGAAGATTGCCTTTTTAATACAATGCCACAAAAATCCGGAGCAGATTAATCTTCTGCTGAAAGCACTAAAGCATCCACAGGTTGATGTTTTTGTTCATGTGGATTCCAAGAGTGAAAGCATTAGGGGTGACATTGAGAAGGACACGGGGATTTATCTTCTTCCAAAGCGAGACTGTGTTGATGTTCAGTGGGCACAATTTAGCCAAGTAAAGGCAACATTGAATTTGCTAAATGCTTCCATTTCTAGGGGGTACAGCCATTATTTCTTAATCAGTGGACAGGACTTTCCATTGAGGCCTGTTGAAGAAATCGTGAAGTTTTTTGATGCGCATAAAGATGATAACTTCATTGAATGTTCTACGGTTAAGACGTTCGAAAAGAGAAACGACATCTTCTTCCCATGTACAGTTATTGGTAGAAAGATATGGCAGAAGATTCTAAAGAATATTCTAGTATACGCTACAGGTGGGTGGAATCATACATTTTCCATGGCGAAAAGAACAGCACCCAATAATGTTCACTATTTTTTTGGATCATCGTGGTGGTGCTTGAATAATAAGACAATCATCTGGGTTAAAGCATATATGGAGCAACACCCAGAGTATCAAAGCTTTTTTGAAAGGTCGTTATGTGCGGATGAGTGCTTCTTTCAAACATTAGTGATGAATTCTCCGTATGCAAGCAGTGTGAAGCCTTATTTACATTACATTAAGTGGGAAGAGGGAAAGAGTAGTCCTAAGACATTGATGATTTCAGATTTTGAGGACTTAAAAAATACGGATAAAATTATTGCAAGAAAATTTGATATGGATATTGACCGACAAATACTTGAAAGACTGAGGGTACAGTTAGAACGTGGAAAAAGCAGAGGGACGAAATCAGTTTGTTGATATTATGCGTGGCATAGCGATGCTTTTGGTTGTCCTGGGGCATACGATGACCGGATGCACTGTTGATTCGCAGAAGAGTTTTCTTTTCAACATCATCTGGTCATTACAGATGCCACTGTTTATTTTAATTAGCGGATATGTAACGAAATATAGCCGTCCGATTTCTGACAGCCGGGGGCTGTGGAAATATGTAAAGCGTCGGACGATTGCCTATATGCTACCTTGGGCTATTTGGAGTTTTGTGGTTCGAGGCATTATCTTTGGACAAGATGGATTTCTAAATATTAGAAGTCTCTTGTGGAGCATGGACTCTGGATATTGGTTCTTGGCAACAATTTGGACCATTAGCATGATTTTTGGCATTGCATCTTTCATTTCAGAGCGTTTAAGCAAAGAAAATGTGCTGAAAAAACAAGCAGTGCTTTTGGCGTGTTACCTGGCGGGTATGGTTTTGCTAGTTGGAATTGGTGTGCTTTTGGGACTCTCATTCTTTGCCATCAAGTTGACGCTTTATTATATGCCTTTCTACTATGCCGGATTTTTGTATGGTCAGGTTGATGACAAAATCAAGAGGTCTGAGAACGGTAAAAAGATTGTCGATTGTGTGGTTGCGGTCTGCTTCGTGATTTGGCTGTATGTCATTCTTAGGTATTCTCTTTACGAAATGTCGGATAGCGGCATTGCCATTATTTTGCGTGCGGCTACTTCGCTGGCAGGCTGCATAGCAGTATGCGGGCTTTGCAAGGGAATCTTCTCCGATAAAATCGGGGGGGTACTCTTGCATGGGTCGGAAAGCATTCGCTGGAAGTGTACCTCACGCATTACCTACTTCTCAGTATGATCAAGCTGGACAGAACCCCGATCCTTTACAGTCCAGTGGGACTGACTCTGGTGTTGGTGAACTACCTTATTACGGTGGCGCTCACAGCGATGATAATAATGGCACTAAACAGAAACAAAGTGATGAGATTTGTGCTAACGGGAAAGAGAAAGTAAGAAATTTCTTTTTGTGGGCAGGAAAGAGAAGTCTAGAAATCTATATGATACACGGTCTGCTGCTCAATATCTTTAAAAGTGATGTTGTAGTTCAATTTAGCAGCATTGAAGGTTATCTATTAACGGCTGGAAACTTTGCGTTAACAGTAGGACTGTGTGCAGTTGTTATTAGCTTGCTCAATCAGAATACAGTTCTGAAGAGAGTATTGAATATTCGGTAAAGAGTCAAAGGAGAAACAATATGCATCCAAGAGTGCTGATTGTAGGAACAGTTCCATATAACACAAAATCAACGTCGCGCGCTTTTGATGCGTACTTTCACTACTGGGAAAAAGAAAATATCGCACAGATATTCTCCAACACAAAGAAACCCTGTAAGGGACATTGTGAAACACTTTTCCAAATTACAGACCATCGGGTATTGCAGCGCTGGATGGGTAAAAAAGTCGATACCGGTGTGATTTATCACTATGATGAGCTTGATACTGAGTGGAAGGACAATGATTTGGAACTTGGTGATGCAAAGGCAGAAGCTGCATACAAGTTCGGTGGAAAACATACGCCGCTTACGCATTTGCTCCGTGGAATTCTTTGGCGGAAGAAATTCTGGTGTACAGAGAAACTAAATCAATGGTTAGACGATTTCAAACCGGAATGTGTATTTCTGGCTTTTTCGGATGATTATTTTATCCCACAAATTGCAATGTATGTAGCCAAGAGATATAACGTGCCAATTGTCTCCTGCATTGGTGATGACTACTATTTCAATGTGGAGAAGACACTGAATCCTATTTATCATCTGTATAAAAAGACCTATAAGAAGCTGATTGATAAGGTTTTGGCATGGCCGGGTAGCGCAATCTATATCAGTGATAAGATTCGCAATAAGTATAATTCGGAATTCGGCCTGGATGGAGAGACGGTGTATTTGACTTCTACCGTTCAGCGTAAACCATTCAGTGTAATTAACAAAGATTGCCCCGTCATAACCTATTTTGGAAATATCGGTATGGGACGCAATAATTCCTTGAATGATATCGGGTTCGCGCTTGGAAAAATCAATCCGGAATTTATGCTGGAGGTTTACTCCAACGAAAAGGACGAGCAAGTCTACTCCGTATTCAAGAATAATCGTAATGTCAAATATATGGGATCTGTGCCGTATGCACAGGTTCAAAAGCGCATGGCGGAAAGCGACATAACGGTTATCGTAGAGGGCTTTGAAGAAAAGGACATCAATCTTTCTCGATACTCACTCTCTACGAAAGCCGCCGATGCATTAGCTAGTGGAGCATCAATCCTTACATATGGTTCACTGGAAAGCGGTATTATTGAGTATATGCAATCAACAAATGCAGCAATGGTATGCACAGACAAAGATAAATTGGTTGATTCCATCAAACGGCTGATTTCGGATCAGAAACTTCAGAAGAAATACTACGATCAGGCGATTGTGATGACGAGAGAGCACCACAATTTACAAGCGAGTTGCAAGAATTCGGAAAATGTAATCGCAAAGGCAATCCAGCATATGAAATGAGTGGTAGAAGGATACATGGTAATGAAGAACAATTTTTCGGTTATTATTTCAACGTGCGACAAGTTTTCGGATTTGTGGGATGCACATATTTTGCTCCTGAATCAAAACTGGGCAGATCGAAACGCGGAGACATTTTTGGTAACTGATAAGCCTACGGATCGGACGTTTGAGAATGTGACAGTGGTTGCAGCGGGTGAAGGAACCGAAATAACAGAGCGTCTGCGGGCTGTGATGCCACTGATCAAGACGGACTATGTTCTCTTTACGTTGGATGATTATTTCCTGACCGAAAGAATTTCCACTCAGGTGATTAACGAAGATATCCAAATTATGAAAGAACACCAGATCGATTATCTGCGCTTATTCGTTATGACGATGAAAAGCTTGAAAAACAGGAAAGCTGAGGAACTAGAACCAGGCATTTTCCTTCTGGATAATAATGCAGGCGACTATATTGTTAGTCTGTACGCAGGTATCTGGCGCAAAGACTTTATGGAAAAGACACTGACAAAGACACTGAATGCCTGGCAGTATGAGGTCGCGTTAACGAATATGGCGTGGCAGTTGAATGCCCGTTGCGCGGATAGCCGACGAGGTGAATTCCCAATTCTCGATGTGATTCGTAAAGGTAAGGTGCTGACGAAAGCGCGTAAGTATTTTGACGGAAACCCAATTTATAGTGGAAATCGGGAAGATATGAAAGCCAAAGATGAGTGGATGATTGAATTCCGGACATGGCTGCGTGAATGGCTTCCAAAGCCGCTGTTCAAGCTCTCAAAGGCAATCATGAGGCGCAGAGGGTATACATTTTTTAGCGATAATCAGTGAGGAGTAGAAGTAATGCGCATTGTGCAGATCAACGGTGGCGCAAAGGGAAGCACCGGAAAAATAATGATGGGAATCGCTGAAGTTGCAAGAGCGCAAGGACATGAGGTAATGTGCGCAGCGCCTATCACTACGACGAACCGAGATGCTGGTGAGGACTGCGGCTATTATCGAATTGGAACATTCAATAGTCGTAGAGTAAATGTTGCTCTTGCTCGGGTTACGGGGTTCAATGGCTGTTTTGCATGGGTTGAAACGTATAGGCTTTTGAAGAAAATTGATGAATTTGAGCCGGATATCATCCACCTTCATAATTTGCACGATTCATATATTAACTTACCAATGCTGTTTTCATATATAAAAAGGCGTAATGTTCCGACAGTATGGACATTGCACGATTGCTGGGCATTCACCGGGCAATGTCCACACTTTACTATAGTAAAGTGTGGAAAGTGGGAGACTGGCTGTCATAATTGTCCTCAGTATAAGGAATATCCTACCTCGCTTTATGATAACACGAAAAGAATGTGGAATCTGAAGAAAAAATGGTTTACTGGCGTTGAGAACATGACAATTGTAACGCCGTCAAAGTGGTTGGCGGAACTGGCAAAGAA
>CAKTUS010000028.1 GCA_934621485.1 uncultured Clostridia bacterium | reverse complement strand
TCCTTTGCTCTTGTTTCGGTTGCCAGACCTAACCTTATTGTAGCAAAGGAGGTTTCTTGTATCTGAAGTTTTTCCTTTCTCACCAGCTCTGCTGGTGGTTCCTTTCCGCTAAAGCTGACAATGAAAATCGGAGGGCCGCGGCCCTCCGATACCACCCATGGGTTCTTTGACAGTCTGGGGCGGCATGATTTTCCCCTTTTGTCCTTTATTCCATTGCTTCGTTTTGCAGGGTTCCCTGCCCGCTCAAGTCACATTCCGTGCTGTATTCATGCACCGTTACGGTGTACGGGCTAGCGCCGGATACCAGAACGCTGCCGTCGGCAGAGACAATGGTCACGCTGTTGCCCTCGCCATCCTGTATGGCGCCGGCACAGTACAAACCGCTCAGCACGCTGTCGCCGGTAACCACCCAGGTGGAATCCTGCGAAAGGTACAGGTTGCAAAAGCCGTCGCCGCCATTCCCGGCATGGGTTTCATCATCCACTACCGCGCCTACCAGCAGGCTTCCTTCCGTGGCGTACAGGCTCAGCTGGGAGATGGAATCCCAAATCACGTCGCCTTCCATGGTTTGGCAAATGCCAGTAAACACGCACTGTGCGCCGTTTGCGCCGGTTTGACCCCAGCCGCGCTGATTGCTGTTGCCCGTGCAGCGCAGGAAGTATTCCCGATCCGCCGCCGAGGAAATTTCCACCTGACGCAGCACAAATTCGCTCTTCGTGTTGGTGGTATAAAACAGTCCGCCGTTCTGGGAGCGTAATGCGCCGCCATCCATTTCAAAGCGTCCCTCGCCCACTTCGGCATCGCCGGACATGCTCTGGTACAAAATCACAGTCCAGGTGTTGTCGTTCTGGGACAAATCCGCCATGTTTCCGCTCAGGCTGCAATTCACCAGGCGCACGTTGTTTTTGCCCTCCAGGCACAACGCTTCAGAGCCTGTAGCCGCAAGGGCTGCGTCCTGAATGGAAATATCCGCCGTTACGTAAACCGCCGGCGAGCCGACGCCATTGGATGTATAGCTGCCGCCGCTTACCACCATGGTTCCGCCGCCCCGGTCGGAGCGAATGGCCGCCGATGACTCGCCCTGGGTGGTCACGGTAACATTGTTGGCGTACAGCGTGCCGCCGCCAGCCACATGAATCCCGCCGGACGTATCCTTCTGCGTGGTGATGGTGGAATCGGAGAGGGTCACAATGCCTTCTCCATAAGCAAAAGCTCCCGCGCCTCCATTTGCATCCGTCGTGACGGTCACGTTGGAAAGCTCGGCGCTGCCGCCGGTGGCCAGTATTGCCGCGCCCACGCCGTAGAAGCTGGCCGCGTCGCCGCCGGTGCTGTCGCCCGAACTGCGCGTTACCGTAACCCCCTGGATTTCCGCCGTACCGGCCGCCACATGAACGGCGTTTTCATCCGTGCCGGTTGAGACAATGTCCTCGGTAATCGCCATGTCCTCGTTGATGGTATAAACGGCCGCATATTCCTCGGGTGCGCTGGACGGGCCTCCCGGGCCGCCGCCTGGGCCGCCTCCCGGCGCGCCGTCCGGCGGCGTCATGCCTGTCGGCGGATCGCCGTCCGGCTTTTCAGGCGGCGCTTCGCCCATTGACCCGTCTGGCGCTTCAGGCGGCCGGTTTTCCTGAGCGAACACCATAGAGCTGTTGAGCAGCAACATCAAAGCGATGCCAATCGCAATCATTCGTTTCATGCTTTTCTCCTCCTTCTGGAAATGAGCGGTCTGTTTTCGACCTTCCTTAGGATAGCGCCTTTGCATGACCGATTTGTGAAAAGCGCTTGAAAAAAGCAAAAACGTTAAATGTTTTTCCCTTGTTCACCATGGTTAGCGCCCAAAGCTCCGCATCTCAAAACCAAGGGGTTTCCCTGCTGTCTTACCAAAAGCCCAGGCTATAAAGCCGCAAAGCGGCGTATTCCGCGAGTTATTCCCCCCGGCTGTTCAGGCCGTCTCCCGGCATTTTTCCCACCGGTTTCCACGCAGCCGCAGCCGCAGCACAATGGCGCGGCCCAGCCATTCCAGCACAAGGCTATACCACACGCCCGGCACGCCCAGGCCGCAAACAATGGTCAATACGTAGCCCACAATGCAGCGGCACAGCAGCAGGGCTACAACTGACACAATGCTGGTAAACACCGCATCCCCCGCCGCTCTCAGGGCCATGGGCACAATGTAGCTGTCGCACCACAAAAGCGGCAGGAACGCCATCGCAATCAGACAGGATTGAAAAATAATCGGCCTTGCCTGAGCCGTCGCGCTGAACATATCCATCATGGGGTTGCTCAGCGGCAATAGCAGCAGCACCGTCAGCAGCAGCACCACCCGGCCAATGCGGATAAAGTTCAAACAATAACGCCGCGCATCGTCAAAGCGATTCGCGCCAATGCACTGGCCGCACACTGTGCCGGACAGCGTGACCAACGTATCGCCGGGAATGTAATAAATGGTTACCAGAGAGTTAGCCACAGCATAGGCGGCAATTTCTGTGGTGGACAGCATGGCCAGATAGATTTGCACCAGCAGCATGCCGCCCTGCAACAGCACCGATTCCATGGCAATGGGCATGCCCAGGCTGACAATCTGCCTGGTAACCTTTTTCGAGAAGCGGAAGAAATGCCGCGCCTTCACGCCGTAGTGATTGTTGACCTTCAGCATCCACAGCAACGCAACCACCATTCCAATCACGCGCACTGTGATGTAGCTAAGTCCGGCGCCGGTTACGCCCAGCTGCATCACATTGATAAACAGCAGGCAAAACAGCAGGTGCAGCCCGTTAATCACAATGGTCAAAAACAAGCTGGACTTGGTATCGCCCAGGCTGCGGAAGGCATTGAAAATAGCATTAAAAATGGAATAAGGAATGAAGGAAATGCTCATCAGGCGCATATAATGCACCGAGTATTCATACAAAAGCGGTTCCACATTCGGGTACAGCGCATTCACCAGCGGCGGCGCAAAGGCAAAGAGCAAAACGCTGAGCACAATGGCCAACCCACCGCACACCCCCGTGGTTTCGCCAATGGCGCAGCGCACCCGGTGCGCATCGCCACTGCCCTTAGCCCGGGCAATGACAATCGCGCCGCCGGTTGCCAGCGAATAAAAGGTGAGGGACACCAACCCGTTGACTGTGCCCACCATGCTCACGGCCGCCATGGCTGCCTCACCGGTGCCAGCCACCATGGCGGTAGACAAAACGCCGATAAAGCGAATGAAAAACTGGTCCAGAAACAGGGTAAAGAACATGCCGCGCAGTTCCTTGTAGCTGAACAAATCGGTGGTCAGCATATGCTCCATACGGCCCCGTATGTTCAAATTCTCTTTTCCCTTCATGGCTGGCTTCATCTCCCGCCGGTAGTAGTCGGTTGCATATGGTTTCATTATAACGGTTCCCTTGGGAAAAAGCAATGCGCATTTGCAAGCAATCCCAGGACGGCAACAGCATCATTCAAAGAATTTGTGAGAGTATATGCCGCAATTGCCAAGCGTCATGCGTGAATCGCCCTTGTTCAAGAACGTAAAGGGTTATCGTATGCCGTTCCTGCACCGGAAATTTCACGCCATCGTTTGATGGAGCGTATGAAGTAAGGGAACGGCTGCTGCCCTGAAAAGCAACACCGCCGCAGCGCCGTTCCCCTCCTGGAGCGTTCAGTGTCCATTTACGCAAAAAACCCGCCCCGGCATAGCCGGAACGAGTTTCTGGACTGCGTATGAATCAGTACTTGCGCTTGCGTGCAGCCTCAGCCTTCTTCTTCCGTTTCACGCTGGGCTTTTCATAATGCTCACGCTTGCGAGCCTCTGCCAAAACACCTGTGCGAGCACATTGACGTTTGAACCGCTTCAGAGCGCTTTCCAGGGATTCGTTTTCGCGGATGCGTACCTCGGACACTGTTATCCCTCCCCTCGCTCATATCGCCATTGGTCTGTTGCCGCAGATAGCGCCATCGAGACACATAGCGGACATATACATATTATAGCGCTGTTCTCTCGCCTCGTCAACCATGAATTTGGCTTTCCGGGCGGAAAAAATGGGGAAAGCGCCGTAACACTTGTGAAAAGCGAGGTTTACGCCATCTTTTCCGCCAGTTTTTCCCCGCCAAGCACATGGTAGTGCATATGCTTCACCGTCTGGCAGGCGTTTTCCCCGCAATTGTTCACAATGCGGTAGCCTTCCTTGCTCAGGCCCTCCAGCTCGGCCACCTTGGCGCAAGCGCGCAGACAGGCCGCCAGCTCATGGTCGCTCAATTCGTCATGATGGGCCACGTCCGGCACATGCTTTTTGCTGATTACCAGCACATGGGTAGACGCCTGGGGGTTGATATCCCGGAAGGCATAGGTATCTTCATCCTCATACACCTTGGCCGAAGGAATTTCGCCCGCCAGAATCTTACAAAACAAACAATCCTGCATGAAAACCATCCTCCTGTTCCACAACGTTGACTTTTCTAATCATTCTACAACGATCCCGCTCATTCCTTCCGGCGTAACGGTCGTCAGCTTCACCTGTACAATTTCGCCCGGCTGGCCGCTGGCCGCCCGAACTTGAATGTATTCCGGGGTATAGCCCACCAGTTCGCCCTCCCGGGTTCGTTCTTCCAACAGTACGGGAACCTGCCGGCCCAAAAACGTTTCGTGATAACTGCGAGCCAGCTCGTCCCCCAAGGCAATCAGTCGCTTTACCCTCTCTGCCTTCACTGCTTCGGGCACCTGCTGCTCCATCGACGCCGCAGGCGTCCCCTCTCGCGGACTGAAGGGAAATACATGAAGCCGTGCAAAACCAATCTCCCGGCAAAAATTCAGGGTTTCCTGAAATTCCGCTTCCGTTTCCCCGGGAAAACCCACAATAACGTCGGTGGTAAAGGCCGCCGACGGCCAGGCGCTGCGGATGCGCTCCGCCGCCGCCCGGAACTGGGCGGTGTTATAGCCTCGTTTCATACGAACCAGCACGCTGTCGCTGCCGCTTTGCAGCGCCAGGTGAAACTGGGGACAAACCTGAGGCATGGAGCGTAGCGCATCCACAAACGCCTGGGTAGCCACCCGCGGCTCCAAAGAGCCCAGACGCACCCGGCGGATGCCGTCCACACAGGCTTCCTTCACGGCTTGAGCCAGAGAGGGCCTGCCCACCAAATCGCGGCCATAGCTGGTTAAGTGAATGCCGGTGAGCACCAGCTCCTGAAAGCCTGCCTTCGCCAGGTTTTCCGCTTCAGCATGCACATCCGCCAGGGCGCGGGACCGAATGGTGCCCCGTACCGAAGGAATGATGCAGTAGGTGCAGCGGTTATCGCAGCCCTCCTGAATTTTCATCACAGCGCGGGTATAGCCTTCATGGTTGTGGATGCTGAGCGGCTCAAAGGGAATATGTTCCACCGCGTCCACCGCCACAATCTGGCTGTCCTTGGCCATGGCCTCCTCCAGCAGTTCCACCACCCGCGCCCGGTGCTGCGTGCCCAGAATAAGCCGCGCGCCGGTTTCTCGCAGGGCAGCGCCCATGCGCTGCGCCAGGCAGCCTGTCACCACCAGCTGCGCTCCGGGGTTGCGCCGCAGGCAGCGGCGAATGAGCTGCATGCTCTTTTTGTCGCCGGTGCCGGTCACGGTGCAGGTATTCACCACATATACATCCGCCGTTTCGCCGGGCGTTGCCGCCCGGTACCCATGGGCTTCAAATTGTTCCAGCATGGCCTGACTGTCGTACTGGTTTACCTTGCAGCCCAGGGTTACAAAGGAAACCGTTTTCTGCATTGCTTTTCCCTCACATTTCGCCCAAAGCCGACCACAGCACGCTCAGCGCGCATAAGCCCGCCGTTTCGGTGCGCAGGATACGCTTGCCCAGGGTAACGCTCACAGCCCCCAGGCTATGCAGCGCTTCCCACTCCTCCCGGCTGATGCCGCCCTCGGGCCCAATCACCAGCAGCACGCTGGCAGGCATGCCATGGCTGGCGATGTGGTTTGTCACCGCTCTGGACAGGGGCAGGGCATGTTCTTCCTCCCATGCCACCAGAATCAGGTCAAAGCCCGCTTCTTCAGCGGATTTCAGCGCCTTAGCAAAGGGCATGGCGGAAGCGACCTGCGGCACGCAGGCCCGTCCGCTTTGCTTGGCGGCTTCCAGGGCGATGCGGCTTAGCCGCTCCCGTTTTTTTTCATCCCGGCCCGCCTTGTCCATGCGGGCCACGCTACGCTCCATTTCCACGGGCCACAGAGCGTTCATGCCAAGCTCCGTGCCCTTTTGTACAATCCATTCCAGTTTGTCTGCCTTAGGCAAGCCCTGAAACAGCACAGCCCGGCACGGAGCCTCTGGGCTTTCACATGCAAACTGAACCCGCACGGTGCTAGCCTTTTCATCCACCGTTTCCATCACGCCGGCCCACAGGTTTTCACCGTCCAGCAGGCGCACCTCCTGGCCGTGCTGCAAGCGCAGCACCCGCGCCGCATGGGCGCTTTCCTCCGGTGGCAGGGTCACTGCCGTCCCCGGCGCGCAAAGGGGCTCCCTTATATAAAAACGGTGCATCAGGCAGCCTCGTTTCTCAGGCACAAAGCCACCCATTCGCCTTTTTCAATGCGGTCCGCAACCACATAACCCGCTTCCTTCGCCGCCGCCAGCACATCCTGCTCCCGCTCCCGAATAATGCCGGAGCAAATCAACAGTCCGCCCTTTTCCAGATGTCGGGTGAGGGGGCCTGCCAGCATGCAGATAGCGTCCGCCACAATATTGGCCACCGCCAGTTCACAGTGCATGGCTTCGCTTTTGCACAGGTCGCCCACCACCACGCGCACGGCCTCTTGAACCCCATTCAAGCTTACGTTTTCCTTGGCTACCTTTACGGCGTCGGGGTCGATATCCACGGCCAGCACGTTTTTGGCGCCCAAACGAGCCGCCGCAATGGCCAGGATGCCGCTGCCGGTGCCCACGTCCATTACGCGCATGCCGTCCCGATAGTATTTTTCCAGAAGCTGCATGCACATATTGGTGGTCTCGTGCGTACCGGTACCAAAGGCCATGCCGGGATCCAGCTCGATTACCAGATCGTCAGGCTTTGGGCTGTAGGCTTCCCAGGTAGGCTTTACCACCAGGTGTGCGCCAATGCGGAAGGGCTTGTAATACTTCTTCCAGTTTTCGGACCAGTCCTCATCCGCCACGTTTTGCCTTTCCAGTGTCAGTGCGCCCATGTCGATGCCAAAATCGGCGTTTTTAAGCCCATTCAGGCGCTGCTGTACCTGGGAAATGACATCGTGCGTATGCTCGCCCAGCTCAAACCAGCCTTTTACCAGCACGTCCTCCGGCATTTCTTCAACCATTTTGGGGTCGTACAGTTCCCAGTACACGCCCGCCTTACGGGGGTCGGGCACATCCGCCCGGTCGATGATTTCCGTTCCGGCCGCCCCCAGCTGCATCAATTCGTCGCTCACGATATCGCTTCCCGCCGTGGTGGTATGGACGATGGCTTCACACCATTGCATGGTTTTTTCCTCCTTGAAACAGCACGAAAGCGTGCGCGGCAAAAGGCAGTCGCCGCACGCTTTCGCGGTGATTTAGTTATTAAACATTTCCTTGAGCTTATCGGCGAAGGTCTTGCGTCCCTCATACTCCTTGCCGCCCATGCTCTGATCAAACTGACGCAGCAGCTCTTTTTGCTTTTCAGTCAGTTTCTTAGGCACTTCCACGTGTACGGTCAAAAGCAAATCGCCTTTGACGCCGTTGCGCAGGGAAGGAATCCCCTTGCCCTTGATGCGGAACTGGGTTCCGGTTTGCGTACCCTCAGGAATCCGCTGCTTCACCGGGCTTTCCAGGGTAGGCACGTCAATTTCCGCACCCAGCGCCGCCTGGGTCATGGAGATGGGCATATCCAGCAGAATATCGTTGCCCTCCCGCTTAAACAGCTTGTGGGGCTTCACGGTAATGCTGATGTACAAATCGCCTGCCGGGCCGCCCCGCTGACCGGGCTCGCCCTCGCCCCGCTTCACCATGTTGGTGCCGTCCTGCACGCCCGCAGGAATGTGAATGGTCAGGTTGCGCTTGCGCCGCACATGGCCGGTGCCGTTGCAGCTTTGGCACTTATCCTTCACAATTTTGCCCTCGCCCCGGCAGGTGGGGCAGGTGCGTACCGTAACCATGAAGCCGTTGCCGGAACGAACCTGACCGCTGCCGTGGCAGGTGGGGCAGGTTTGGGGCTGCGTACCGGGCTTGGCGCCGGTACCGCCGCAGACATCGCAGTTTTCACTGCGGAAAAAATCAAAGCTCTTATCGCAGCCAAAGGCGGCTTCCTCAAAGGTGATGGAAATGCGGTGCTGTAAATCGTTTCCTGGCACGGGGCCGTTGCGCCGTGCGCCGCCGCCCATGCCGCCGCCGAAGAAGGTATCGAAAATGCTCTCGAAACCACCCATGCCGCCCATGCCGCTAAAATCAAACCCTTCGGCTCCCATGCCGCCCATCTGGGGGCCGTCAAAGCCGTACTGGTCGTAGCGTTTCCGCTTTTCGGGATCACTGAGCACTTCATTGGCCTCGTTGAGCTCCTTGAAGCGTTCCTCAGCGTTTTTATCGTTGGGATGCAGGTCGGGATGGCACTCCTTGGCCTTTTTGCGGTATGCGCTCTTGACCTCGGCCTCGGTGGCGTCCTTGCCGACGCCAAGCACCTCGTAATAATCGCGCTTTGCCAAAATCTCACCTACTTACTTCTGTTTCAAATGAATCCTGACAGCCGAAGAGGGCTTGGGGCGTAAGCCCTCAAGCCCCTTCCAGCCGGCTCATGCGAACCGCGGCGTCCGTTTCGCTCCGGCAGTCTGAACAGCCGAACGCAGGGCGTTCATTTCTTCCACGTCCGAAAAAGCGGACGGCTGTGCGCCGGGCACAGTGCTCAGGCCATGCGGGCCCTTGTCCCGCGGTTCGGGGCGCAGGGGCTCAGCCCCTGGTTACTTTACTTCCGCGTCGGCGTCAATGGTGCCGTCATCGTTCACCTGAGGGCCTCCCTCGGCGCCGCCCTGGCCGGCCTGACCGGCCTCCTGCTGGTACAGCTTGCCAAAGATGGCGTACACCTTCTGGGTCATGGCTTCCATGGCGCTCTTGATGGCCTCCACGTCGCCGCCCTCGCGTACCTTCTTGAACTCGTCAATCTCATGCTGCACGGTTTCCTTATCGCCAGCGTCCAGCTTGTCGCCATTCTCGCGCAGCTGCTTCTCCATTTCGTAAATCAGGGTATCGGCGCGGTTCTGCACCTCAACCTCTTCCTTGCGCTTCTTGTCCTGCTCGGCGTACTGCTCCGCTTCCTTCACGCGCTGGTTGATTTCATCCTCGGTCATGTTGGTGGACGCGGTGATGGTAATCTTCTGCTCGTTGCCGGTGCCCTTATCCTTGGCGGATACGTTCACAATGCCGTTGCGGTCGATGTTGAAGGTAACCTCAATCTGGGGCACTCCGCGGGGCGCGGCGGGAATACCGGTCAGCTGGAAGCGGCCCAGGGTCTTGTTATCGTAAGCCATGGGACGTTCGCCCTGCAGCACATGGATTTCCACAGCGGTCTGGCCGTCGGCGGCGGTGGAGAACACCTGGCTCTTGCTGGTGGGGATGGTGGTGTTGCGCTCAATCAGCTTGGTAAAGATATGGCCCTCGGTTTCCAGACCCAGGCTCAGGGGCGTTACATCCAGCAGCAGAACATCCTTCACTTCGCCGCCCAGAACGCCGGCCTGAATGGCCGCGCCGACAGCCACGCACTCGTCGGGGTTGATGCCTTTGAAGGGCTCCTTGCCGGTAATCTTCTTTACGGCGTTCTGCACCGCGGGAATACGGGTGGAGCCGCCCACCAGAATGATCTTATCAATCTTGTCGGGGGTGAGGCCGGCGTCCTTCAGAGCCTTGTTCACAGGCTCAATGGTGCGGTTCACCAGGTCGGCGGTCAATTCGTCAAACTTGGCGCGGGTCAGGGTCATATCCAGGTGCTTGGGGCCGGTCGCGTCGCTGGTGATGAAGGGCAGGTTGATGTTGGTGCTCATCACGCCGGACAGGTCGATCTTGGCCTTTTCGGCGGCTTCCTTCAGGCGCTGGTAGGCCATCTTGTCCTGGCGCAGATCAATGCCGTTTTCCTTCTTGAAGCTGTCGGCCACATAGTTGATGATGCGCTCGTCGAAGTCGTCGCCGCCCAGGCGGGTATCGCCATTGGTGGCCAGCACTTCAAACACGCCGTCGCCAATTTCCAGAATACTTACATCGAAGGTGCCGCCGCCCAGGTCGTACACCAAAATCTTCTGACCACCCTCTTTGTCCAGGCCGTAGGCCAAAGACGCAGCGGTAGGCTCGTTGATAATGCGCAGCACTTCCAGACCGGCGATACGGCCGGCGTCCTTGGTAGCCTGGCGCTGGCTGTCGCTGAAGTAAGCAGGCACGGTGATAACGGCTTGGGTGACGCTTTCGCCCAGATAGGCTTCTGCGTCCGCCTTCAGCTTTTGCAGAATCATGGCGCTGATTTCCTGGGGGGTGTAGTCCTTGCCGTCGATGGTCACCTTGTGAGCGGTGCCCATTTCACGCTTGATGGAAATAACGGTGCGGTCGGGGTTGGTGATGGCCTGACGCTTTGCAATCTGGCCCACCAGACGTTCGCCGTCCTTGGTAAAGGCAACCACGGAAGGAGTGGTGCGGGCGCCTTCCGCATTGGGGATAACGGTGGGTTCGCCGCCTTCCATAACGGCAACGCAGCTATTCGTAGTACCAAGGTCAATACCGATAATCTTAGACATAGTGTATATCCTCCTCAAATTTGGTCGCGCGGCTTCGCGCTTTGAAAGATTTGTCAGGTTTGGATGTATGTGGAGCGGGGCCAGAGCCCCATTTCACGGCTTAGCTTTCGGGCACTACCTTCACCATGGCGTGGCGAAGCACCATGCCCTCCAATTGGTAGCCCTTTTGCAGCACCGCGCATACGGTGCCGGGCTCGCCGTCCTCAGGGCTGCCCTGCATCACGGCGTTTTCCAGGTTGGGGTCAAACTTTTCGCCCAGGCGGTCGATGGTTTGAATCCCGCGCTTTTCAAAGGCTTCGCAGAGCTGGCGGTACACCATCTCTACGCCGCTGCGCAGCGATTCGTCCGGGCTTTCCTCGGCGGCCAGAATGGCGCGCTCCAAATTATCCACCACGGGCAGCAGGGTGGTAGCGAAGGCGCGAGCGCCATCGTCAAAGGCTTCCTTGCGCACGTTCTGGTTGCGGCGGCGGAAGTTTTCAAAATCCGCCTGCACCCGCTGGGCCATGGTCAGGTATTCTTCCTGCTTGGCCTGGGCGGCCTCCAGGGCTTGCTTCAGGCCGTCCGTGTTTTCCGTGTCCTGGGCGGGCGGTTCAACCTCCTGAGCAGGCTTTTCGGCCTCCTGAGGCTCCATCGCTTCGGTTTTGGCTTCCTGCACCGGCGTTTGTTCCATGTCCTGCATGTTGTCCCTTCTTTGCTGTTTCTTTTTCTTAGACATATGGGGTCACTCCTCGTCCTTGCCAAGCAGCTCGCTCAACTGTTTTCCCATGGCGCTCAAAACGCTCAGCACCCGGCCATACTGCATCCGGGTGGGGCCGATGACGCCAATGGTACCGTGCGTATTGTCGCTCAAGCTGTAGGTGGCGGTTACCAGCGAGCAATCGCTGAGCTCCGGGATGCCTGTTTCCGGGCCGATGCGAACGGTAAAGGCCATCTTGCCGTGGTTATCCAGCAGCTGAACCAATTTGTCCTTGGTTTCCAGCACGCTCAGGAACCCCTTGGCCTTTTCCACATCGTTGTACTCGGGGAAGTTCAGAATATTGCTGGGGCCGCCCAAGGCCAGTTTGGCGTTACCGGTGTCGTTTTCCACCTGATCCAGAAAATCGGCCACGCCGTCGGTTACCTGGTCGTGTTTACGTTCCCTCAGCAGCTTCTGGGCCTCGCTGACAGTTTTTCCGGAGAGCATTTCCGTAAGCGCCCGGCTGATGGCGTACAGCGCGTCGGAATCCAAATCGCCGCTGACGCGGATAACCGTATCCCGCATGATGCCGCCGTCGGTTACAATCACCAGCAGCGCGCTCTGGCTGGATACCGGCACCAGCTGGATGTTGCGGATGCGCAGTTCCACGCCCTTGGGGCTCATGACCAGCGAAGTGTAATGGGTCAGACCCGAAAGCACCTGCGCGGCCCGGCTGATAACGTCCTCCATCTGCTGAGCGCGGCTGCCGAAGTAGCTGCGCACGCTTTCGGCATCGCCGGCGTGAATGGCTCCGCTTTGCAGCAGCTGATCCACATACAGGCGGTATGCCTTTGCGCTGGGAATCCGTCCCGCGCTCACATGGGGCTGATCCAAATATCCCAGTTCCTCCAGATCGCTCATTTC
This sequence comes from uncultured Clostridia bacterium, assembly GCA_934621485.1. Classification (GTDB taxonomy): domain Bacteria; phylum Bacillota; class Clostridia; order Christensenellales; family Aristaeellaceae; genus Limiplasma. Next base: position 17,227 of record CAKTUS010000028.1, on the reverse strand, counting down.
GTTGCGGATGGTGGCCGAGCTCAGGCCCATTTCATACTTTTTGGAAATGGTACGGCTGCCTACAGGGATGGCTGTCAAAATGTAATCGTCGATAATCGCCTGCAAAATACGAAACTTGCGTGCGTCCATCGTCATCTTTGCCACCTCCCTGTTTTTTCTAGCTGTTAGCACTCAACGCTATCGAGTGCTAACACTGTGTATCATATGCCAGCCCCCTCTGTTTGTCAAGGGCTTTTCGATTTTTTCATGCCAAATTCAACGATTGTTCATAAACAGCCGGACGCCGCCCCGGCGTTCCGGCTCAGGCCGTCAAAAAAGCTCGCCTGACGGCGATCTTTTCTGCCGAGAAACGCTCTTTGCCTGCTCGCCTACGGCTCGCCGGGCGGCAAAGAGCGTAAGGAAAGCCTTGCTGCGCAAGGCAGCCGAAACCGACGTACACGCCGCCGGTTTCGGAATCAAAATCGGAGGGCCGCGGCCCTCCGATATCTCTCAGGGGTTTTTCGACAGGCTGAACCGGACGTCGCCCCAGTGTTCCGACTGAAAAGCTTAGTTTCTCCGGCGTTCCCGTTCTTCGTCCATCAGGCGCAGCAGCACGTCGTTTTGGATTTGCAGGCCCCGGGTCGTTAAGCAAAAACGGCGTTCCTGCCCCTGGCCGGTCCACCTGCCCAAGCCGTCCCGAATCAGCCCGTCCAGCTGAGCGCCATAGCGCCGGGTCAGTTCCACGCCGTGCCGGCGCAGAAAATCCTGCTCCCCCACTCCGGCCGTCATTCGCAAACCCAGCATCATGGTTTCAAACATGGCCTCCTGCCGGGAAACGGCCTCGCAGCCATCCACCGGGCTTTCATCCCGCCGCATGGCGGCCATATAGGCGGCCGTATCAGCCGTATTGGCCCGGCGCACATAAGCCGCATCCTGGCCTTCCGCCGGCGGCAGCATGCTGTGTGCCGCCGCACCCAAGCCCAGATACCAGGCTCCCTGCCAGTAGCCCAGGTTATGGCGGCACTCATAGCCCGGCCTGGCATAGTTGCTGATTTCGTAGCGGAGATAGCCTGCCTTTTCCAGCCACGCCATGCCCTGCTCATCCATCATCGCGGCAGTATCCTCCTCGGGCAGGCTCATCCTTCCGGCGGAAACGGCGGCATACAGCGGCGTGCCCTCCTCCAGAATCAGGCTGTACGCGGAGATATGCTCCACAGAAAGAGCGGCAACCTTTTGAAGCGTTTCCAGGTACATTGCTTCGGTTTGACCCGGCAAGCCGTTCATTACATCCACATTCAGACTGCGAACGCCCGCTTGCCGCGCCAGCTTCACTGCTTCCTCCGCCTGGCGAAAGGTATGAATCCGTCCGATGCGCGCCAGCAGCTCATCCTGCGCGGCCTGCACGCCAAACGACAAACGGTTCATGCCGCCCGCCGTCATCACCTCCAGCCATCGTGGCGTCAACGTGCCCGGATTGGCCTCGCTGGTGAACTCCGTCTCCGGAAGAAACGCAAACGAAGCGTGCAGCGTTTCCAGCACGCTCCTCATTTCTTCGGCAGGCACGACGGACGGAGTGCCGCCGCCCAAAAACACCGTGGACACCTGAGCGTCTTCCCATCTTTTCCCCATTCGGATAATTTCCTTTTTCAGCGCTTCACAGTAGGTATGAACTGTCTGCGTATCGGCCTGCGCAGAACAAAAGTCGCAATAAAAACATTTTCTTTTACAAAACGGGAAATGGATGTATAATTGCAATACCATGTCGCACCCCTCCTGGGAGCGATTATATCATATGCTTTGGAGGATGTCACATGAACGCTTTGGAGTCCATTGTTTTCAAAATCATTCGCTGCTGTATTCTGCTGATCGAACTGGCCGGTACCATTGTGATTGCCGCCAGCATGCTACGGGGCCTGGTGGACTTTTTGCGCCGGGATGCTCGCGCCCGCCTGCACCTGGCCCAGGGTATCATGCTGGGGCTGGAGTTTAAGCTGGGCAGCGAAGTGCTGCGATCGGTGGTGGTTTCCAGCTGGAGCGAGCTTGGCATGCTGGCCCGTGATTCTGCTTCGCACAGCCCTCACGCTGCTGTTGCACTGGGAAGTGCAGGTGGAAGAAAAGCGGCAAAAAGCAGAAAAAACGTTTCTTTTACACGAAGCGCAGGTCATTGAGCAAAAATGCGAAAGCTGACCGGCAGCCTACCGGGTCATAATGCGGATGTTTTCCGCTCCCACGCTGGAATGAGCCATGCACAGCGACAAAATCGCAGCGCTATCCGCGGCGGACAGCTCCTCCCGATCCACCATCACCGTAAGGGCCCCGTTCTGGCACAGCGCCATGCAAACGCCGTAGCCTGCCTGAACCAGCGCCTCCTCGATGCCCAGTTCGGTTTGGTGCTCGTCGATGAGCTGCAGCAGCCTGGCCTGGGCCTGCTGCCGGGTGCCGTCGTCGATGTTTTCGCTTTCCAGCAAGGCGTTGAGCGCCTCCATGTCCTGCTGATAGGCTTTTTCCCGGATCTCCCGTTCCGTTTGTTCCGGGGCCTGGGCGGCCTGAGGCACAGAGGTAGGCGCGGCTTGCTCCGCTTCCTCGCGGGGCGCCTTTCCGTTCATTCCGTAAACCAACACGCATATCGCCAGCAAGAGCGCCATCAAAATGCCCCTGCGAAGCCACGGCTTTTCGCAGGCTTTTTTTCGTTTCCCGGTTTGTTCCACAGTTTATTCTTCCTCCATTTCAAACACATCGACGGCGTTTTCCGGCAGGCTTAGCAGGGTGCGTACCGCTCGAATCAGGCTGAGACGCACAGTCAAATCGCCGCCGCCCTGGGCCACCACCACGGCCCCCGTAGGCCGTGCGGCTGCCTCTTCACCCCAAATTTCGCTTTTTTCCTGACCGTAAAACAGGGCCACCTCCACCTTACCCACGCCCGCCATCGCCTCCAGCACCTCTGCAATGCGCGTTTCCTGTTGACTCGCGCTGCTTTTTTCCGCGCCTTTTCCGCCAAGCAGCACCGTTGCCAGCACCGCCAGACACAGGGCCGCCAGCGCCAGAGGGGTGGGTTTTCCATCCTTCCATAGCTTCATGGGCCGCTCCCGCCAGTCAGCGTTACCGGCGCTTCATATCGCTGCTCCAAAAGCTGCCGCAACGCCTCTGCCGTTTGAATGGGCGTTTCCAGCGCTGTCAGACAGCCTTCAATGTGGTCTATCCTTCCCTCCAGGGTTAAATACGCCGTGAACCTGCCTTGATAGCCCGCACGCTCCGCCAGGCGCTGGCAATCATCCCTCACCTGGTTGGCCGCAACGCGCAAAGCGGTTTCCTGATAGGTTTGCGCAGCCGCCTGCTGCATCCTTGGCGCAAGAACCGTCAGTTCCGGAAAGGGCGTACGCATCAGCCGGCCTGCTCCGGCCAGCAGCGCCGTCATCACCAGCACGCTGGCCGTCATGCGGGCGGCCTTGTGGGCGCGGCCCTCCGGCAAAAGCAGCTCGCACAGGGACCACAGCACCGAAAGCACCGCCATTTGCCTGATTAACCCGTTCATCCTTTCACCTCAGCATGACCGTTGCGTTGCCCACGCCCACCACCTGGGCGATGAGCAGCAAAAACATGGCTCCAACGCTTAATTCTATGATAAACAGCAGGGAAAATACTTCTGCATACTCTCCCACGGCCCGGCATAGCGGGCTGTCTCCCAGCGGCTCCAGCAGCGCCGCTGCAGCGCGGTACAAAAACAGGGTCATCACCAGACGCAAAAGAGGCGTAAGCAGCAGGCCCAGCAATAGCAGCAGGCCCAAAACCCCCAGCGCATTCTGAATCACCAGGGAACAGCCCACCAGCGTGTCCACCGTATCGGCAAACATACCGCCTACAATGGGAATAAAGCGATCCATGGCGTACTTGGCCGTGCGAATACTCACGCCGTCCAGCGCGGCCGCCCCCAGGCCCTGCACCGTCATCACCCCAATGAATACCGTAAAACCCAGTCCCAGCGTCCAGTTAGCCGCCTGACGAAACAGCTTGCACAGCCGCGTAACCCGCAGACTGTCGCTGACGCCGCCCACCATGGTCAAAGCCGCCACCCCCACCGCCAGAGGCATGGTTACGTGCTCCACCAGCGTGGTCATGACCCCGGCGGCGGCCATCACCGCCGGCTGATAAAAGGCGGAGCTGGCGGTACCGCCCACGGCGGCCAGCAGCGTTACCAGCATCGGAAAAAGCGCCTGCATCCATTCCGCCATCCGGCTCACGGTTTGACTGACCAGCGCCGTATGCTCCTTCAAATCCACCACCAGAAACGCCATAACGCTAAGCAGCGCGGCATAGCGGGCCGCTTTTCCGGCAGCGGACGGCTTCATTCCGTCCAGCACACTTGCCAGCAGCGCCGGAACCATAAGCCGCGTCATGCGCCATAGGCTGTTTTGAAAAATGCCTGCCAGCTGCCTAAGCAGCAGGTTCAGCGCCTCTCCCGGGTCCAGCACGCACTGACCGCTGCACAGCCGCTTAAGCAGCTCGGAAACGCCGCCACCAAGCCATGGGCTGTTCTGTGCGGCCTTCTGCAGCGCGTCCAGGTCCAGCCCGGCCAGCGTTTCCTCCAAGGTTGCGTCCCAGGCCGCGGCCCAGGCGCGGCCCGGAATCAGCAGCGCAAGCAATAGGCATACCGTCAGTCCTTTTTCAAAGGAAACAAAGCGTTTCATGGCGTCAGCTCCAGAATGGTTTCCAGCAGCCGAATCAGCATGGGCGCCGTCATGGAGAATACGCACAGTTTGCCCACCAGCTGCACCTTCATCGACAGGCTGTTTTCTCCCAGGTCGCTGCAAATTTGCGCCGCCAGCTCTGCCGCATAACTCATCCCCAATACCTTGATCAACGTTTCCAGATAGCCCTCCTGAAGCCCGCTCAGCGCCGCCATCCGGGCGAAGGCCGACCGCACAGGCTGCATGCTTTCCATGGCCGCCAGCAGCAGCATCAGCCCGGCCGCTGCGCTGCACAGCCCGGCCAATTGCGGCTGCCAGGTCCGCAACGCAACGCACAGCGCCGCAGCGGCCACCGCCAGGCCCATCCATTGCCAAAACGCCATTTTCAGTACAGGCTGAACAGGCTTTTCAGGCTGGAAAACAAATCGCTGACCAGGTTAATAACCAAAAACAGCGCAATCACCAACCCGGCCACCGTAACCAACGTGCCCAGCTCCTCCCGGCCCGCCCGGTTCAGCAGCTGACTGAGCACCGCCACTGCCACCCCCAGGCCCGCCAGCTTGAACAACAGGTCGATTTGAATCATGCCTTTCTCCTTCCTACCACAGCAGGATACCCGCCATGGCTCCCAGCACAAGGCCCAGCTGCACGCATAGCCGGCCGCTTTGGGCCGTGCTGGCCTGAACGCTTTCCAGCAGCGGATGCAGCCGCCTGAGGCAGGCGGTTACCGCCTCCTCCCGCATGGCGGCCGTGCCGCTGCCAAGCCTTGAAAACAGCTGCTCCATGGCGCTGCGCTCCTCCGGCTTTTCAAACGGCATGGGAATCAGCTGACAGGCCGCCTCATAGGCGTCCCTCAGTCCGGACGCCGGCTCCTTATCCAGCCGATCCGCCGTGGCCAGCAGCCGGCGAAGCACCTGGTCCGCGCCGTATCCTGTGGAGACATAAGCGCCGGAGAGACGAAGCAGCTGACCGATGGCCGGCCTTTCCTGCTGAAGCAGCAGCCGCATACCGCCAAGGGCCTCCTGCTCCGCCTGAAGCATGCGCAGCCGGGCCTGCTTCCGGTCATGCAGGTAGCTGCCAAGCGCCGTGCCGGCCAGCACGCAGGTCAGCGCTCCCGCCGCGCCCAGCATCAGCCTGCCTCCCGCTGCTGAACGGGTCTGAGCTGGCCGTCATAAATGTCCCGCACCAGTCCCACCTCCTGCTCGTCCAGCACGGCATAGCGGTCAAAGATGCGGCTTTGGGCCAGTTGATACAAGCTTCCCCGGGACAGCGCTCCCTCCAGGCTGCGCCCATGCAGGGTGGCTAACACGGCCACGCCGCTTTTCACCGCGTCCGCTACGGCCTGCGCATCCGCCACGCCGCCCAGCTCATCGGTTACCAGCGCGTCCGGCGACATGGACCGCACCATCCATTTCAAGCCGCTTTCCTTGGGGCATCCGTCCAGCACATCCGTATTCGGGCCCACGTCCAGCTGAGCCATTCCGCCGCACATGGCGGCAATCTCGCTGCGCTCATCCACCACACACATATGGGCCCCGTTTTCCGATAAACGGCGGCAAGCGTCCCGCAGCAGGGTGGTTTTGCCCATGCCGGGCAGGCCCACAATCAGCGTGGAACACACCCGGCCCGTATCGTCCGTCAGATAGGGCAGCAGCCTGTCCGCCGCCCCACGCCACTGGCCCGCCACCCGCACGCACAGCGAGCTGATTTCCCGCAAAGCCCGTATGCTTTGGCCCTGCGCAATCACCCGTCCGCACAACCCCATGCGATGTCCGCCCCGCAGGGTCACAAAGCCCTGACGCTGCTCCTCCGCCCGAGCGTAAAGGGCCTGCTCGCATAGCGCCTCCGCCGTTTGGCTCACCTGCTGCTGGGTCAGCCGGCCCAGACAGGGCGTAACGCCGCGGCTGGTCACAATCTGTCCGTTTTCCCCTGTCCGAAGGCGAATTTCCCGCACGCTGCCCTCCGGCTGGTTCATCAGCGTCCGTCCCACTTGCCGGGGCATACATCCGCAAAAAAACGCCAGACTTTCCTGCCAGGTCATTGCTTTTCCCTCCATTTATTCAAACAAAATCAGACCGATGGCCCGGTAAAACGCAAAATCCATGCAATCACGGTCCGGCAGACCCAGCGCCTTCCGGGCCTTGCGCACCGCCGCCTGGGTGCCGGGGCCGTAAACGCCGTCCGGCCAGGCGTAGCTATAGCCCAGCGCCAGCAGCCGCTGCTGCGCCGCGGCCACCCGGCTGCCCCGGTCGCCGGGCCGCAGGGTTTTCAGTCCCGTGTCCAGCAAGCCGTAGGGGCCGCCCTCCAAAACCACTTTGGTTCCAACCCCAACCTGGGCATATAGCTGCTCCGAATCCTTCACATGCATGCGAATACAGCCATGGGAAGCGTTCCGGCCAATGCTCTGAGGCCGGTTGGTGCCATGAATTCCAAACTGTCCCCAGGGTACGTTCAGCCCCAAAAAGCGGGTGCCGAAGCCGCCAAGCTCTCCGGCAAAGCGATGAGTGACGCGGTAGACGCCGATGGGCGAAGGCGTTTCGCTGGTACCCGTGGCAATCACGTAGCGCTTTTTCACCTGCGTTCCTTCATATAAAGTGAGCGTTTTTTGATGAATATCAATCCAAATCCACAGCCCCTCGGGCACATTGGCGCGCTGCGCAGCCGATGCTGCCGGTGCTGATGCAACAACCGCAGTGCGCCGCAGGCATCCCGGCGTTACCGTCAGGCCCAACAGCAGCGGAAGCACCAGCAGCGCCAGCAGCCATAAGCGTTTCATATGCGCCCCTCCTTTGCCCGGTTTTCAACTGTATGTGCATACGGTGCAGGATATGCTTTCACTGTCGGCGGCAGGCTTGACTTTTGTTTCCGCTTCCCCTATAATATCCCCACAGCGATGAAGGGACCAAGTAGCCCCGGCATGCGCGCCTTCAGAGAGCCCTTGGCTGGTGAAAAAGGGCGGCGGCGGCCTGGACGAATACCTCCCGGAGCCCGGCTGCGAAGCGTTTGAGCCAGTAGCAGCGCGACGGTGCGCCGTTTACAGCGCGGGGGCCTGTTCGGGCCCGCAGAGGGCGCGTCCGGCGCGCCAAAACGGAAGTGGTACCGCGGTTTTCGCCTTCCTCCCCAAAAGGGGAGGAAGGCGTTTTTGATTGTTAAGGGGGTACATGAATCATGGTTCCAGAGGGAATTACCTTTGCGCACCGCTTTGACAAGGTAAGCGGCAGCGCCATTCGGGAAATCTTCAAAGTGCTTGGCACGCCCGGCATGATCAGCTTCGCGGGCGGCAATCCGTCGCTGGCCGCGCTGCCGGACGCGCTCTGCGCCGACATCGCCCGGGATGTGCTGCTGGCGGACGGCAAGCGTGTTTTGCAGTATGGGGCCACCGAGGGTTATCCGCCCTTTGTGGAAAGCCTGACCGGCTATCTGGAAAAGCATTACGGCTTTGACATGACACAAAGCGGCGTGCTGCCCACCACCGGCAGCACCAGCGGAATGGACCTTCTGCTCAAAGCTCTGGTGGACCCGGGCGATGCGGTGTTGGTGGAGGATCCCACCTTTTTGGGCAACATGCAAACCATCAACCTGTACCAGGCCAGGCTGGTTCCCATTGAAAGCGACGACGGCGGCGTAAAACTGGACAAGCTGGAGGAAGCGGTGCGGCGGCACCATCCTAAACTGCTCTACATCATTCCCTCCTTCCAGAACCCCACGGGCCGCACTCTGGCCGCAGACCGGCGCAAGCCCATTGCCGACCTGGCGGCCAAGTACGGCTTTATCGTGGCCGAGGACGATCCCTATCGCGACCTGCGCTACACAGGCGAACACCTGCCCACCATCAAAAGCTACGATCAAACCGGTCATGTGGTCTACCTGGGCAGTTTTTCCAAAATCATCAGCCCCGGCCTGCGGGTAGGCTATCTGGTAGCGCAAAAGGACATTTTGCGCAAGTGTACCATCGGCAAGCAGGGCACCGACCTGCACACCCCCAACCTGAACCAGGCCATTGTGGACCAGTTTTTGCGCCGAGGCTGTCTGGAGCCGCATATCGAAAGCATTTTGCCCGCTTACGGCGACAAGCTGCGCCTGATGCTAAGCCAGCTGGAAAGCTTCCCTGAGGGCACCGGATATGCCCGGCCGGAGGGCGGACTGTTTGTATTCGTTGATCTGCCGGAACGCCTGAACGCCACTCAGCTGTTCCCAAAAGCCGTGGAAAGCGGCGTGGCTTATGTGCCCGGCACCTACTTTTACCCCCAGGGTGGCCACCACAACACCCTGCGGCTGAATTTTTCCAATTCCACACCGGAGCAGATTGAAAAGGGCATGCATATTCTGAGTCAGCTGTTTACCGAGACTCTATAAAAAAGAAAGGACGAAAAACCATGCAGCACATTCTGGACACCCTGAAAGAGCGCGGATTTCTGGCCCAAATTACCTTTGAGGAGGACTTGTACAAGGCCATGGAAAAGGAACCCATGACCTTCTACCTGGGCATTGATCCCACGGCGGACAGCCTGCACGTGGGCCACTTTATTCCCATCATTGCAGCCACCCATTTGCAGCGGGCGGGCCATAAGCCCATCATTCTGTGCGGCGGCGGTACCGCCATGATTGGCGACCCCAGCGGCAAAAGCGATCTGCGCAAGATGCTCACCAAGGAAACCATCGCCTCCAACGTGGCGGCTATCCAGAAGCAGCTGGGCCGCTTTCTGGACTTTGGCGAAGACAAGGCCCGAATGGTTAACAACGGCGACTGGCTGCTGAATCTGAATTATGTAGATTTCCTGCGGAAGGTAGGCGCGCTGTTCAGCGTGAACCGCATGCTCACCGCCGAGTGCTACAAGCGCCGCCTGGAAACCGGGCTAACCTTCCTGGAATTCAACTACATGCTCATGCAGAGCTACGACTTCCTGCAACTGTTCAAAAACTATGGCTGCCGGCTGCAAATCGGCGGCGACGACCAGTGGAGCAACATGCTCTCCGGCGCGGACTTGATTCGCCGCAAGGAGCGGGAGGACGCCTTTGCCCTGACCTGCAAGCTGATTATGACCCACGACGGCAAAAAGATGGGCAAAACCGAAAAGGGCGCCCTGTGGCTGGATCCCGCCCGTACCACGCCCTATGAGTTCTATCAGTACTGGCGCAACGTGGCCGACCAGGACGTGGAGCGTTTCCTGGGGCTGCTCACCTTCCTGCCCATGGACGAGGTGCGTCGCCTGGGTGCGCTGAAGGATCAGCAGATTAACGAAGCCAAGCGGGTGCTGGCCTTTGAGATTACGAAGATGATTCACGGCGAGGAAGAGGCGCTGAAGGCCCAGGACGCCGCTCAGGCCCTGTTTGCCGGCGGCGGCGCCAGCCAGAACGTGCCCGGCTACGAGGTGACCTCCGCCATGCTGGCCGAGGATAACCGGGTTACCAGCCTGCTGGCCATGTGCGGCTTGTGCGCCAGCCGCGGCGAGGCCCGCAAGATGGTGCAGGCCGGGGCTGTGATGGTAGGCGAGGAAAAATGCGCCGATATTGAAGCCCGCATCGAAGAAAGCCAGATTGGTTCCGACGGTCTGCTGCTGCGCAAGGGCAAGAAAAACTACTGCCGTCTGATTTTGAAGGCATGATGAAAGTATACAAAACGCTGCTGAAAGCCGCAAGCGATGAAGTTGTCATCAACAAAAGCCGCTTCATCGGCTACGCAGCGCCGGTGAAAACCGTCGAGGAGGCGCTTGCCTTTCTCGACCGCATCCGCACCAGGCACAGGGACGCCAGCCATAACTGCTATGCCTACATCATCGGCCAAAATGCCGGCGTGATGCGCTACAGCGACGACGGCGAGCCCGGCGGCACGGCCGGCATGCCCATCATCGAGGTGATGAAAGCCCGCGGCGTGGTGGACTGCGCCGTGGTGGTCACCCGCTATTTCGGAGGCGTGCTGCTGGGCGCGGGCGGCCTGGTGCGGGCCTATTCGCACACCTGCGCGCTGGCGCTCAACGCCGCTCAAGTGTGCGAAATGTATCCCACGGAAAAATGGATGTTTGAGGTGGCTTATTCCCTGTGGGATAAGGTGCAGCACACCCTGCGCTCTCTGCCTGCCCGGCAGGAGGGAGCCGAGTTTACCAGCGCCGTCACCTTTGAACTGTCCATCAAGGCTCAGGACAGTCAGGCCGTGCGGGACGAGCTCACCTGGGTGACAGACGGGCGTATGGAAAGCCTGCTGGAAGAGGAAAGCTATTCTCCCTGGGTGGAAACGCCGGTTGAGTAACCAGTTGAAATGTGCTATGATGGGCAAAGGACAATTTCAGGCCGTGAAAAAAGCCCGGCGTCCATTCCGTTGAAAGGCGCTCTGGCACACAGCAGGCACGGGAACTGGATTTTGGAATGGATTTGTCTATCATGCGGATGAAGGAGAAGCATACCATGAAGTTGCTGAAAATGCTGCTGGGACTGTTGCTTGCCGTGATGGTTCTGGCAGGCGGTTTCATCGGGTATCTGAGTGTAACGGAGTATCGGCCCGATGATGTGGAACCCTTGCAGGTAACGGCCTCCGCCCGCAACCAGGAGGCTCGCGCCGGTCAGATGCTGACGGTGGTTACCTATAACACCGGCTACGGCGGTCTGGGCCGAAATCAGGATTTCTTCATGGACGGCGGCTCCATGGTGCGCCCGGAAAACAAGAGCGATGTGGAAGCCAACCTGAGCGGCAACCTGAGCGCCCTGTCCCGGCTGGATGCGGACGCTTATCTGCTCCAGGAGGTGGATCTGGATTCCTACCGCAGCTATTTCATCAACCAGGCTGACTACTACGCTCACGGCCTGTCCCTGAACCGGGCCTTTGCTTACAATTACAAGTGCGATTTTGTGCCCTTCCCCTGGCCGCCCATGCGAAAAATTCAAAGCGGCCTGGTCACCTTTACCAATCTTCGCGTCACGGAAGCCACCCGTGAAAGCCTGCCCGTGCCCTTTCAATGGCCGGTACGCGTAGCCAATTTGAAGCGCTGCCTGCTCATCGAGCGGATTCCTGTGGCAGATTCGTCAAAAGAACTGGTGCTCATCAATCTGCACCTGGAAGCCTATGACGACGGCGATGGAAAGCTGGCGCAAACCAAGCAGCTGATGGATATTCTGGCGGCGGAATACCGCAACGGCAATTACGTGATCGCCGGCGGCGACTTCAACCAGGTATTTGAAGGGGCGGATGTTTACCCGCTGCTGGATACCAGCCACTGGCAGCCCGGCAAGCTGTTTGTCAGCGAACTGCCTCATGGCTTCCGCTATGTATACGACGCCAGCAAGCCCACCTGCCGCCTGCTGAACAAGCCCTACGACGGCAATAGAGGAACCACGCAGCTGTATGTAATCGATGGTTTTATCGTCTCAGACAACCTGCGAGTGAACCTGGTGGAAACCGTGGATTTGAACTTTGCCAGCAGCGACCACAACCCTGTGCGCTTGCAGGTAACGCCCCTGTGACCCTGTGGATTGACGCGGACGCCTGCCCGGTGGTGGACGCCGCCATCAAGGTTGCCAACGCCGCCCGTGTGCCCGTCATACTGGTATGCAACGACAGCCACGCGCTGAACAGGCCCGGCGCGCAAACCGTGACCGTTCTTCGCGGAGCCGACAGCGCAGACCTGAGGCTGGTGAATCTGTTGCGCCCCGGAGACCTGGTAGTTACCCAGGATTATGGCCTGGCGGCCCTGTGCCTGGCCAGAGGCGCTCAGGCGCTGGATCAAAACGGCCGCGTATATACAGAAGACAATATCGACGCACTGCTTTCCATGCGCTATGTGGCCGGACAAATTCGCCGGGGCGGCGGACGGCTTCGCGGTCCCCGCAAACGCACCCGGCAGCAGGATGCAGCCTTTGCGGCCTCACTGGAAAAGCTGCTGGCTGCTGCTAAAGAGGAGAAAAACGTATGATGAAATGGGAAGAAAAGCTGCGCGCCTGGCTATGCCGTCATGCACTGCTCCTTGCCTGGCTGGCCGTGCTGGCGATGGGGCTGGCGCTGCGCTGGGTGTATTGGCCGCATCTGTCCATCGATATGGACGCCTATAACCTTCTGTGGTATGACGCTCTGCGTTCTGGCGGGGTTCCGGCCCTGCTCAGCCCGGATCTGCGCTTCAACTATACGCCGCTGCACATCTACCTGTGGCTGGCGGAAGCCCGGCTGCTGCCGCAATTGAGCACGCTGACGGCACTCAAGCTGGCCAACGCCGTCTTTGAACTGGCGCTGCTTCCGGTAGCCTGCCTGCTTGCCAAAAAGCTGCTGCCCAAGGAAAAGCAACGCTGGGGCTGTTTGCTGACTGGCGCAGCCCTCTGGCTGAATCCAGTGCTGCTATGGAATATTACCGCCTGGGGACAAACGGATGTCATCTATCTGTTCTTTACGCTGTTGGCAGTGCTGCTGCTGATTCGCGACCGGCCCGAATGGGGCGTCGTGTGCCTGGGTCTGGCCCTGTGCTGGAAGCTGCAAGCCCTGTTTTTGCTGCCGTTGTTCATTTTTGCATATTTTGCCGGAAACAAGCGTTTTTCCCTGCTATGGTTTCTGGCGCTGCCTGCGCTCCCCCTGGCGACCGGCCTTCCCATGGCGCTGTTTGGGCAAAGCCCATTGTTTACCGTTCAAACCTATTTGGGCCAAACCATCCTCTACAAGAAGCTGACCTATGGCTATGCCAATCTGTATGCCCTACTGGGCGAAGCGCTGCCCACGGATTCGCTGCTGTGGAAGCATTTCGCTTCTACAGGCATGGTTTTAGGTTTTACCGTTCTGGGACTGACTGCGGTTTGGCTGATTCAGCGGAAGACGGCTCTGCAAGGAGAAAGCCTTATACTGGCCGGAGCATGGAGCGTGCTGTGCACCGTGTTTTTCATGCCGCGCATGCATGAGCGCTACGCCATTGCGGGCGACGTTTTGCTGCTTGTGTGGGCCGTTTGCCACAGGAAGCCCCGCTGCTGGCTGTATGTGCTGATCAACCTGCTCACTACCCTGAGCGCTTATGCGGCTTATCTGTATGCTTCTCCCTTCTTTGATGCACAGCTGGGCGCCGTGCTGAATCTGGCTCTGCTGCTTGCCTTAAGCTACGAGCTGTATCTGGCCGCCAGCCAAACGGAAGCCGCTTTACAAGCCGAATAAGAATTTCCAGTACGCTCGCCGTCTTTGCCGATGGGTTTCGTATGTACCAAAAGCTCGCCCTTGCGGCGAACTCAGCCTGTCGAAAAAAACCTATACAGAGAGCGTACGCCCGCGAACAAAGCTGCGCTGGTTCGCAGGGAAACAGGATGCACAAGGCTTAGGGGCTCCGCCCCTTAACCCCCGGCAGGAGGCAGTGCCTCTCTTTTTTGACGAGCTGAGCCTTGCGCAGCAGGGCTCGTGCTTTGCCGCCCGGCGAGCCGCAGGCGACTAGCAAAGCCGAAAGCTCCCCACCTGATCGGCAAAGCCGGTCGATACGAATCCGGCCAGAGGGGCGTAGCCCCGCTGATAACTCCCCAAAAAAGAATTTTCGACAGCCTGTAGGGACTACAGCCATAGCCCCTACAGGCTGTCGAAAATTTCTATCCGAGTGTCCGCACCCAAGAACATGTCGATGCCGTTTTGCGGGAAAAGCGCCAAAATTTAGAGTGCGCTCCTCAAACCCTGACAGACGTCAGAGGGAAGCGGGCGCAACCGCCATAGACGTTTTGCGATCCACAGGGGACGCGAAACCCGGGAGCGCTTCAACGGTTGTCCTCTCAACGATTGAGCTGCCGCTTTGTCGTCTGCCCCTCCATTTTTGTTCATCTAAAGGAACATAGCCGTAGCCCCTGCATGATTGAGCGCCTCTCCCTCTCCGGTACCTCCCCATGGTTGACAGTCTTTCGATACGCCTGTTTGGATAACGCTGTGACCTTGCAAGACTTTGCAAAGCCACCGGCAAGACCGGCGGTTCGGCCTTAACCACCTGGGCCCCAGACGCAACGGGCCATATCCACCCGGCCGTCCGCCAAAAACGATACGCCCTCCCGCCGAAGCAGCTCGCGCCGCAGCTCAGCCTGGCCTCCGGCAATGCTGCCATCCGCTTTCACCACACGCTGCCAGGGCAGCGCCTCCGGGCAGCAGCGTAAGGCCCAGCCTACCATGCGAGCCGCTCGCGGCCGCCCCAGCATGCGGGCAAGGCCTCCGTAGGAAATAACGCAGCCTTCCGGAATCTGGGCTACCAACGCATATACCTGTTGAAAAAACGCATCCACATTTTGCTCTCCTCTTGGGATAGAAAAGCCCCTGTTTTTTGTTCCGGGATAGAGTGTAGCCCCCTTGCCATTTCTCGCGGAAACTCCTTGCAAAGGTACTCTCCCCTGCCTTCGCGCCCCGAGTCCAGGGACCTTGTCACTGGCGCGGGGTGCAGGGGGGCGCGCAGCCCCTTGCCGTTCCTCGCGGAAACTCCTTGCAAAGGTACTCTCCCCTGCCTTCGCGCTCCGGGTCCAGGGGCTTTGCCCCTGGCGCAGGGTGCAGGGGGCGCGCAGCCCCTTGCCGTTTCTCGCGGAAACTCCTTGCCAAGGCACTCTCCCCTACCTTCGCGCTCCGGGTCCAGGGGCTTTGCCCCTGGCGCGGGGTGCAGGGGGCGCGTAGCCCCCTGCCCTGCCCTTATTCGCCGAGAACCGAGGGAGAGGCAATCAGCCTCCAATGCGGCGTGTATACCTGAGAACCCTTCGTGGGCGAGTAGGGCAGCAGCGGCATGTCCAACTCCTGAACCGTATCGATACGTCCGGCCAGATAAGCCTCCAGCCGCTCCTGAAGGGTGAGAATCCGCTGCTTGATACCGCCCAGCTGCAAATCCAGTACGTCCAGGCCGGCAGCGCGGTTTTCGCTGTACCACTGCGCATGAAGCGCCTGCACAAAATCCTCCACCGCTTTGAAAAGAAGCGGCAGTTTCTCTCCGGAAATTCGACGCAGCGTTTCAACGTCGCGCGCCTGCCAGGCAGGCCGCAGTTCGCGCTGCAAGCCGCACTTGGCTATCAGCAGCTTGCACAGGCTGATGTGCTCCCGGAACAGAACCGTCCACTCCGGCTCTTTGGGCAGCGCATCCTCCAGCTTTTTCAGCACGCCTTGCAAATGGTTCACATATGCGGCCAGATCGATGTCATGGCTGAACAGAGGCAGCAGAATGTCCTCATACAGCATGGTTTTGCTGGGATTCACGCCGCATTGGCCGGGAGCCGGATTGCCCGGCATGAATACAGGCTCGTCCAGCAGCAAAAAGTGGTTCCAATCGCCGCCGGTGCATAGCGAAAAGCGCCGCCAAATCTCCTTTTCATCCTGCTGCCAGCATAGTTCCGCCCACTGCTGCATGCAGGGCAGCACGGCAAAGGTGGAGCACTCCGCGCCGTTGTCGCCCCACATGGTGACCAGCACATTCTCAATGCCGCATTCCTGGCAGGCCGGATGGCTGGCGCGCGCCAGGCTCATGCTGAAATGGTTGCAGGGCGAATAGCCCGTCCAGCGCCATGCGCCGCAGGCAAAGGTGGTGTTGGGAGTGAGCGCCTTGTGCTGCCGGAACATGTTGACGTACATCTCCTGGTCCTGGGTGTAGTAATCCCAATACAGCAGGGTGGTGTCCGCAGGCAGCAGCCTGGCTACAGAAGGATCAATCCGGCAATCCTTCACATAGTACTCGCCGCCGCTGGCCAAGCGGAAGAACATATCGCTCCACAGCATAGGCGCAAAACCGTATTGATTGGCCAGGGCATGAACCCGCTGAAAATGGCGTAGCATCAGCTCGGTACGGTTTACGTAGCCGTGCAGATGCAGGTACTGGCCCAGCCCCAGCAGATGAGCCTCATCCATGCCGATGTTGATGCGCCTGGTGCGGAAACAGCGGCGCATGGTTTGGAAAATGGCGTCCAAAAACGCATAGCTGCGCTCGTCGTCCACCAGCAGAATATCCTTCACATCGCACAGGGGAGCCATGGGCTCCCAGCGCAGAGCCTGGCCCAAGTGCGCCAGCGTTTGAATGGCCGGAACCAGTTCCAGGCCCAGGTCGGCGGCATAGGCGTCCAAAGCCTGCAAATCCGCCACGCTGTAGCCGCCGCGGCCATAGCCAAAATAGGGATAACCCTCGAGCTCAAACATGTCCTCCATGTACAGCTGCACGCTGCTGTAGCCCATCAGGCATAGCATGCGCATCAAGCGCCGCAGGCTGTCCGGCGTCATAGCGGCGTTGCGGGAGCAGTCAATCATAACGCCCAAATCCCGGTAAACCGGCGTTTCGCAATAGGTGAAACCCGTTTCTGCAGAAGCGTAGTTCTCCAGCAGCATGGCTGCGCGGCCCAGCATGCGTTCCTCTTTCAGCCGTACCCGCCAGCCGTTCTCCGTCTTTTCCAATTGGATTCCCTGACCACCCAGAGAAATATCCGCATTTTCCAATAGCGCTTCCTTGTTCAGAAGCTTCAATAGTTTCTGTGCAAACTCAGAGTGCTTTTTCATTTGAATTCTCCCCTTATTGATGATGGAGGATGGATTCGGCATGCGCGGCGGCCTCTCCTTTTCACGCGCCCTTTTTCTGAAAAAAAACGCCAGTTTTGATTGATTCCAAACGGGCGCT
>CAKTUS010000027.1 GCA_934621485.1 uncultured Clostridia bacterium | reverse complement strand
GAGCACGACTTCAACCTGTGCAGCGAAAAGGAAGTCCTGGCGCTGATGGGCGGCAACGCCTCCGGCCGGGTGCAGAGATAAGCTTTTCACAACCAAACAAACGGTTTTCCCTGCCAAAGCGGCGTGACGACAGTTTTTGTCAACACGCCGCTTTTCGTTTGCAAAGCCCTCTGCCACGCACTTTCCAAAACTTTCCCCTGCATAAGCCGCCCTGCAAATTCCATACTAGGGGTGCAAAGACAAACGACGGTGAAAAGCGGAAAAAAGCAGGCCGCCCTCCGTCGTCAGGAAGGATGGGGAATATGCGGGCAACAGGGATTGTGCGCAGAATTGACGAACTTGGGCGCGTGGTGATTCCAAAGGAAATCAGAAGAACCTTGAGGATTCGAGAGGGCGACCCGCTGGAAATCTACACAGACCGGGACGGCGAAGTGATTTTGAAGAAATACTCGCCCATTGGGGAAATGTCCGCCTTTGCCAAGGATTATACGGAGTCCATTTTCCGCTCTATGGGTCATATCGCCTGCATTGTGGACCGGGATCAGGTGGTGGCGGCCAGCGGCGTCAGCAAGAAGGAACTGGCGGATAAGCCGATCAGTCATGATTTGGAAACGGCCATCGCCAACCGGCAAACTGTGGCCATCAACCGGGCTGGCGGCGGCAAAATTGTGGCCGTGACCAACGAGGAGGACATCACTGGCTACACGGCCCAGGTGGTGTCGCCCATCATTGCAGATGGCGAGGCCATTGGCGCCGTGCTGCTTTTGTCCAAGGAGCAGGGCGCCAGAATGGGGGACGCCGAGGTAAAGGTAGCGGAAACCGCCGCCGGCATTGTGGGCCGCCAGATGGAGCAGTGAGGGAAAAACACAAAACTTGCCAAAACCGCGGCGAAACGCTTATAATAAGCATGCTGCGGTTTTTGCTTTGCAGCAAAATTTGAAATTGCATGCTTCGGAGGCTGTTTTCTTGAGTAACACGCAGAAATCTATTGTAAGCGGCATGACGGTGCTGAGCGTCGTTGGCCTGATTTGCAAAATTGTAGGCGCGCTGTACCGGATTCCCCTTGCCTGGCTGATTGGGGAAGAAGGATTGGCTACCTACCAGCTGGTGTTTCCCACCTACAATATGCTGCTCACCATTTCCTCGGCAGGGCTGCCCGTAGCCATCAGCCGCATGGTCAGCTTTACGCTGGCCAAGGATGATCCGCGCAACGCCAAGCGTATCTTCCGCATCGCCCTGTCGCTGCTGGCGGCGCTGGGCTGTATCGCCATGCTGCTGATGATTGTGATGAGTCCTACCCTGGCCCGGCGCTCAGGCGATATCGACACTCAGCCCGGCTTTGTGGCCATCGCGCCCGCGCTGCTGCTGGTGTGCATGATGAGCGCCCTGCGGGGCTTTATGCAGGGCCAGCAGAATATGGTGCCCACCGCTATCTCCCAGCTGATCGAGCAGGTGGGAAAGGTGTTTGTGGCCCTGCCGCTGGCTTATTTCGGCATGAAGGTATCCGTGGCCTACGCTGCGGCAGGCGTGCTGCTGGGCACATCTATTGCTGAGGGCGCCGCGCTTTTGTTCATGGTGGCGGTCTATCGTAAAAAGAAAGCGGCCTTTGACGCCCTGCCTCAAAACCCGGAAGAGCCGCCCATGGGGGTGAAACCGCTGGTGAAGCGGCTGCTGAACCTGAGCATCCCCATCACGCTGGGCGCGTGCATTGTACCCATTGCTTCGTTTATCGACAGCGGCCTGCTGCTGAACCGGCTGGTGGACGCGGGCATTGACTTGAGCACGGCCAAGGGCCTGTACGGCCGCTATTCCGGTTATGTGCTCACGCTGATTAACGTGCCCACGGCGCTGGCCACCGCCATTGCCATGAGCCTGGTGCCGTCCATTTCCAGCGCCATGGCTGTGGGCGACGGCAAAACCATGCGCCGGCAAAGCAGCCTGGGGCTTCGGCTGTCCTTTGTGGTGGGCTTGCCCTGCACGGTGGGCATGAGCCTGTTGAGCAGCCGGCTGCTGAGCATGATTTACAGGTTTTCGTCCCCGGAGGCGCTGCGCGTAACGGCCAACCTGCTCAGCCTGTCCAGCGTCACGATTGTGCTCTTTACGGTGGTGCAGTCCACCAGCGGCATTTTGCAGGGACTGCGCAAACAACGCATCCCCATGTACACCCTCATGCTGGGCGTAGCGGTTAAGATTGCGTTGAATTACACACTGATTGGCATGCCGGGCATCAATATTTACGGCGCGCCGATTGCCTCCATCACCTGTTACACCCTGAGCATGGTGCCAAACCTGCTGTATGTGCGCAAGTATACCGGCATGAAGCTGAATTTGAAGGATAACCTACTTCGGCCCGCCGGCGCTTCGGCCCTGATGGGGCTGGCGCTGGCCGTTCTGAAAAAGCTGCTGCCGGCCGGCCGGGTGTGGACCCTGGCAATGGTGCTGGCAGCCGTGGGCGTGTACGCCGCCGCGGCCCTGTGGCTGAAAGCGATCACCAGGGAGGATCTTGCGCCCATTCTGCGGCGCTTTGCCCGAAAAAAAGTACAAAAGTAAGGAGAACTGAGCATGCACCCGATAACCGTTGTCACTTTGGGAACCGGCGACGAGCTGTTTTTGACCCGGGCGGTGGAAAAGGCTTTGCATCAGGCAAAGCAGGTGGTGCTGCGCACCCGGCGGCATCCCATGGCGGATTTCCTGCGCGGCCAGGGAGTAGCGTTCACCTCGCTGGACAGCCTGTATGAGGAATGTGAGGATTTTGATGTTTTGAACCAGGCCGTGGCGGTGAAGCTGCTCAGCCTGTGCAGGGAAAGCCCGGTGTGCTATGCGGTCAGCGACGCCGCCTTTGATACCAGCGTGGCCGCCTTGCAGCGGCTCAAGCCGCGGGACGCGCAGGTGACGGTTATTCCCGGCGTCAGTCAGGCGCAGCGCTGCCTGGCTCTGGTGGAGGGCGATACCTCCGGGCTGCGGGTGTACACGGCTACGGAATTTTTGCTCAGCCGTATATCGCCCCGGGAAAACCTGCTGCTGCTGGAAATGCACAGCCGGGAGTGCGCCGGAGACTGCAAGCTGAAGCTGATGGAAATGATGCCGGAGGAAATGAACGTGTTCTTTTTTACCGGCAGCGAAAAAACGGGCCAGCTGTCCTGCAAGGCCGCTGCGCTGTACGAGCTGGACAGGCAAAAACGCTACGATCACCTGACGGCGGCCTATGTGCCCGCCGTGCCCATGCTTCAGCGCAGCCGCTTTGATATGGATGATTTGACGCATATCATGCAAACGCTGCGTTCCCCGGAGGGCTGCCCCTGGGATCGGGAGCAAACCTATGAAAGCCTGTTGCCCAGTTTGCTGGAGGAAAGCTATGAATATATTCAGACCGTTCGGGAAGGCGATGTGGACCATATGGTCGACGAGCTGGGCGACGTGCTGTTCCAGGTGGCCTTTCACGCGGAAATCGCCCGCCAGCATGGAGACTTTACCATCGACGATGTAACCACGGCCATCTGTGAAAAGATGATCGACCGCCATCCTCACGTGTTTGGCGGAGAGCAGGCAAACACTTCAAACCAGGTGGCGGAAAGCTGGGAGGAACGCAAACGCCGTCAGCGGGGTATTACCACTACCGCCCAGGCCATGCGCGCCGTGTCCGCCGCCCTGCCGTCGCTCATGCGAGCCGAAAAGGTGCAGGACAAGGCGCACAAGGCGGGCTTTGACTGGGCTGGTACGCAGGCCGCTCTGGAAGCGGTGCGGCGGCAGCTGGAGAAGGTGGAAAAACGCCTGGCAGACGGGCAAACAATCGCGAAAGAAGCCGGGGCGGCGCTTTTTGCCCTTGCCGGGCTGTGCCGTTTGAGCGGCGTCAGCGCCGACTTGGTGCTTTTTGAGGCCACAGAAAGGTTTGTCGCCCGTTTTGAAAGCATGGAAAAAAGTATAAAAAGAGATGGAAAATGCTTCGAGGACTTGACTTTATCGGAAATGGATGTATACTGGAACGGAGGAAAGCGAGACCAGTAAAGGGTATGAGTCAAAAATCAAGCCTTTACAAGGCTTTCCGGATTCAATCCCGGAAACACCATCATAGCATGGTTAAATCGAAGGAGGTTTTTGTTATGAACAAAGCTGAATTGACTGCTGCCATCGTTAAGAAGACCGGTTTCACCAAGAAGGATGCCGAAAAGGCCATCGCTGCTCTGACCGAAGTGATCACCGAAAGCCTGGCCGAGGGCGACAAGGTTCAGATCGTTGGCTTTGGCGGCTTTGAGGTTCGTGAGCGTCCCGCCCGCGTGGCCCGCAATCCCCGCACCGGCGAGCAGATTAAAATCGAAGCTTCCAAGGCTCCTGTTTTCAAGGCCGGCAAGGCTCTGAAGGACAGCGTGAACAAGTAATTTTCGAAAGCCCTTTTCAAAAGGCACTGCGGCATGTTGCTGCAGCGCCTTTTTTCGTTCCCGCCGCCTATTGCACAAGACGCCAAAAAGCGGTATGATACAACCAACCTTTGATAAAGAAAGGCGTGACGATTCATGAAATTGGATACGGCTTATGCACTGTCGCAGACCCTGCGGCTTTTGTCCATTGACAGCCCCACCGGCTATACGGGCGCTGTGACGGACGCTTTGCTGCAAACCCTGACGGAGATGGGCTTTGAGCCCAGGCGTATGCGCAAGGGCAGCGTGGTATGCCCGCTCGGCGGCGCAGGCCGTCCTCTGGCTTTGGCGGCGCACGTGGATACCCTGGGGCTGATGGTGCGCGCGATTCAACCCAACGGCAGGCTGAGCTTTACCAAGCTGGGCGGCCCTTCCTTGCAGGCGGTGGAAACGGAAAACGTAACCGTGATTACCCGGGACGGGCGGCGCTACACCGGCGTGGTGGAGCTGAAAAACGCTTCCATTCACGTAAACCGCTCTCTGGATGAGGAAAAGCGGGATGATACCACCCTGGAAATTTTGTTGGATGAAGTGGTGGAAAGCCGTCAGGACGTGGAAAAGCTGGGCGTTGCCGTGGGCGATGTGGTGTGCCTGAATCCCCGTGCCCACATCACGCCCAGCGGCTTTATCCGCAGCCGCTTTTTGGATGATAAGCTGAGCGCCGGTATGCTGCTGGCCCTGGCCAAGGGGGTAGCGGATGGCGCAATCCACCTGGCGCGCCAAACCACGCTGTTCTTTTCGGTGTATGAGGAAGTGGGTCACGGCGCTGCCTCCGGCTTGCCCGGCGATACCCAGGACCTGCTGGTGGTGGACATGGGCTGCGTGGGGAACGAGCTTACCTGCACCGAGCGGCAGGTGTCCATTTGCGCCAAGGATTCCGGCGGGCCTTATGACTATGCCATGACCAGCGAATTGATTGCGCTGGCCAGGCAAAACGATATCGGCTACGCCGTAGACGTATACCCCGCCTATGGATCCGATGCAGGAGCCGCCCTGCGCGCAGGGTACGATGTTCGCTGCGCACTGATCGGCGCGGGGGTATATGCCTCCCACGGCTACGAGCGCAGCCATGAAAAGGGCGTGGAAAACACCCTGCGCCTGATGGAAGCTTATGTGGAAAAGGAAGTGTGAAGCATGCGGCTGGATAAGTATTTGAAGGTATCCCGCATCATTAAGCGGCGTACTGTGGCCAACGAAGCCTGCTCCGGCGGCCGCGTATCCCTCAACGGCAAGACGGCTAAGCCCGGGGCCGAGGTAAAGGAAGGCGATGTGCTGGAAATTCACTTTGGCAGTCGCATAGGCCGCTACCGCATTGTCAGCGTAAAGGAAACCGTGCGCAAGGAAGGGGCGCAGGACATGTACCAGGTGCTGGAAGAAGACGACCAGACCCGTCGGGAGCGCGGCCAGGAATGAAGAGCTATGCCATCATTCTGGGCGGCGGCAGCGGCAAGCGCATGGCTGCCGGCTGCAACAAGGTGTTTTTGCCGCTGAGGGGCATACCGGCCATCGTTCGCGCCATCGCGCCCTTTTCCGGCCTGTGTGCCGGGGCGGTAGCGGTGGCCGCTCCGGGAGAGGAAGAAACCATGCGGCAGCTGCTGAACCGCTACGGTCTGAACCGGTTCGTGCTGGCGGTTGTGGCCGGCGGCAGGGAACGGCAGCACTCCGTGTGGAACGGGCTGAACGCCTTGCCTGAGGATGCGCAGTGTGTATTGATTCACGACGGGGCCAGAGCGCTGGTGACAGAAGCGGTGATTTCCCGTGCGCTGGAGTCGGTGGCCCTTCATGGCTCCGGCGTGGCGGCAGTGCCCATGGTGGATACCGTCAAACGGGCCGCGGCGGACGGCCTTGTGCTGGAAACCCCGGACCGCTCCTGCCTGTACGCCGTGCAAACCCCTCAGGGCTTTCGCTGTGAAGTCATCCGGCAGGCTCACAGGGCGGCGCAGCGCGATGGCTTTCTGGGCACGGACGACGCGTCGCTGCTGGAGCATGCCGGGTTGCCTGTGTACCTGAGCCAGGGCGACCGGGAAAACCTGAAGCTGACGACGCCTATGGACATGTCGCTGGCGGAATTGATTTTGGCCAAACGGGCCAGGGAGGCGGAGAACGCATGAGAATTGGTCATGGAATGGACGTACACCGTCTGGTGGAGGGCCGAAAGCTGGTTTTATGCGGTATAGAGATTCCGCACACCCTGGGCCTTTTGGGGCACAGCGACGCGGATGTGGCCACTCACGCCCTGATGGACGCGTTGCTGGGCGCGGCTGCGTTGGGCGATATCGGCAAGCTGTTTCCCGATACGGACGAGCGGTATCGGGGCGCAGATTCCATTTGTCTGCTGCAAGCGGTGCTGGAGCGGCTTTCTCAAAAAGGCTGGCGGCCTGAAAACGTAGATGTGACCATTGTGGCCCAAAGGCCCAAGCTGCGTCCCTACATTGATCGGATGCGGCAGCGCCTGGCCCAGGCCATGAGCCTGCCGCTAGACGCCGTCAGCGTAAAGGCCACCACCACCGAACAGCTGGGCTTTGAGGGACAGGAGCAGGGCATTACCGCCCATGCGGTGTGCCTGCTGGAAAAGGCGTAAAAGCAGGGAGAAGCCATGAGCACAAAAGAAGGGACGGGGCAGAGCCTGTGGGCGCCGAAACGCAACCATATTTTGGTGCTGGCAAGCCTTTCTGTGCTTGCGGGCTGTTTGGCTGCGCCCCGGCTGGAAGCGGGACTGTGGCTGTGGGCCGTCGCCGCCGCGGCGCTGCTGCTTGGCGTTTTGCTGCGCTGCCTGGGCCGGCAGGCCGGTTTGGCTCTGGCGCTTTGTTGTTTTGCCATTGGCGCGCTCCGGGCGTCGGCGAACTTGACAGGAGTTCAGCCGCAGCCGGGGCGCTATTTGGTTGGCGGCTTTGTGCAGGGCGGGGTGCGGCAGCGAAGCGACAATCGAGTCAGCTTCATCCTGACCAGGGTTACGCTGGATGGGCAAAGCGTGCCGGGAAGGGCATATGTGTCGCTGCATTATGACAAAGCGCCGCCCAAGCTGTTTGACGGCGCGCAGCTTGCCTTCCGGGGGCGCGTCTATCTGCCGGACGGCAAGGCAGGGCCCTCTCACATGGATTTTCGCCTGTGGATGGGCCAAAAGGGTTTGCGCTTCGGCATTGCCGCCTATCAGGAGACCACGGTGCTCAATACGCCTGAAAACGCGCCGGTGCAGGACGGAGCCTACCGGCTTCGCTGCCGCATGGAGGAAGCGCTGCACGCCGTGATGGGCGACAGCGCCCGGGTGGCCATGGCCATGCTGTTCAGCCAGACCGACGGCCTGGCCGAGGAAGAGTATCAAGCCTTTCAAACCCTGGGCGTAGCTCACATCATGAGCGTTTCCGGTTTGCATATCGGGCTGCTGGCCGCCATGCTGACTGCCCTGTGGCGTGCGTTGGGTCTGCGGCGGGGGCCGGGGCTGCTTTTGCAAAGCGCGCTGCTGTTAGGGTACTGCATGCTGGCAGGCCTTTCGGCGGCGGCTCTGCGGGCCGTGGTGATGACCACCGCCTTTTCTCTGGCCCGTTTCAGTGGCCGGCGGGCAGACCGGCTGACCACGCTGAGCCTGGCGATGCTGACCGTGCTGCTGATCAGCCCCTTGCAGGCGTTTTCTGCCGGCTTTGCGCTTAGCTTTTCCGCCATGCTGGGCATATTGCTTTTATACCGGCCGATTTGGGAACGGCTGGAGCCGCGGCTTCCAGCGGCGGCGTATGGCGGGAAAGCATCCTTTGGAAAAACACTGCTTGCTTTTGGCGCCCGCCTGCTGCGTGGAGGAGCCAAAACGCTGGCCGTGTCGCACGCTGCGCAAATGGGCGTGCTGCTGCCGACGGCGGCAATCTTTCATCACCTGCCCCTGTATGGACTGGCAGCCAATGTGGTGTTAGCCCCGCTGGCTAGCTCGGTGCTGATTCCGCTGTACGGCCTGCTGCTTCCCGCATCCCTGGTGCCGGGTTTGGGGCCGCTGCTGGGCGCTGTGGCCGCAGGGCTGACGGAAGGCTTTGTGAGCTTGGTGCAGCGTTTGGCTCAGCTGCCCTACGCTTCCCTGCGGGTGGCTTCGCCGGGGATAACGCTGTGCATAGGCGCGTTGCTGACAACCCTGGCGCTTTGCCGGCGTGTGCCCGGTTCCCGGAAAGCCCTGGCGGCGGTTCTGTGCGCCGCGCTGGCCTTGGGCGGAGCCTGGATGGGGCGCGCGCCGTCGCTTCGCTACATCCAGCTGTCAGTGGGGCAGGCGGATGCGGCGCTGCTGCTGGACGGGAACCAAACGGTGCTGATTGATACCGGCAGAGACGGCCGTGCTGTGTTGGACGTGCTGCTGGCAGAGGGACGGAATGTGGACGCTTTGTTTTTAACGCACCTGCATATGGATCATGTGGGCGGCGTAGCGGCGCTGCTGGACGAAGGCATTTCAGTGGGGCAGGTGTACTTGCCCGCCAATGCGGAAAACGGGGCGGCTGACCCGAATGCGCTGCATTTACTGGACCGGCTTCGGGCCGCGGGCATTTCCGTTTCAACGCTTGCGCGGGGAGCCGAGCTGCGATACAATGAAAGCGTTGTGCGCGTGCTGTGGCCCGATAGCCGAGACCGCCGTGTTACCGGCGACGCCAACGACAAGCCTCTGGTGCTGGCCGTGGAGTTTGGGGGTTATACGCTGCTGTGCGCAAGCGACCTGACGAGTCGTTATGAGCGCTATGCCGCCGTAGAGGCCGATGTGCTGAAGGCGGCCCATCACGGCAGCGCCGAGAGCACGTCTGCCGCCTTTTTGGAAACGGTGCGTCCTCGAGCGGCCCTGGTCAGCTGTTCCTCCGGCAGCCGCTATCTCCCCTCGGATGAAACGCTGGATCGTCTGGCCCGTCAGGGTGTTTTCACCCTGCGTACCGATGAAAGCGGCGATATCACACTGACCGTGGAAAACGGACGGCTGATGATAACGCCTTATCAAGAAAGGAATCTGCCATGAACCATACCGCCTTTTTCGAAAACCTGAAAAACGGCAGCGTCGGCGAATGTTATCTGTTTGAGGGAAGCGAAGAATACATCAAGCAACAGGCCCTTAAGCAACTATGCGGCCGGCTCTTGCCTGCCGGCATGGAGGAAATGAACCTGGTGGAGCTAAGCGACCCGGAGGCCGACGCCCTGATTGCCGCTGCGGAAACCCTGCCCTTTATGGGAGAAAAGCGGCTGGTGGTGGTGCGGGAGTGCAGCCTTTTAACGGCGGGGAGGAAGGCGGAGGACGAAGCCAGAGCGCAGCAGATTGGCGATTATCTGTCCCATTTGCCCCCTACTGCCTGCCTGGTTTTTTATGTGAAGGGCAAGGCGGACGGGCGAAAAAAGCTGTATACGCTTTTGAAAAAGAAAAACGCCATTGTGGATTTTTCCCCCATGAACGACGCGGAGTGCGCCGATTGGTGTATTCGCGCCATGCGGCGTATGGGCAAAAAGCTTAGCGCCGATAACGCGGGCCGTCTGGTTTTTACCGTGGGCAGGGACGCGGCCCTTTTACGCCAGGAAATGGAAAAACTGTGCGCTTATCTGGATGAACGAGAGATGGTGGAGGCGGCGGATATCGACGCGATTTGCACCCGCTCTACCGAATGTACGGTGTTTCAGATGGTGGATGCTCAGGTGGCAGGCCATACCGAGACGGCTTTTGGCCTGCTCAGGGACATGGTGCGCGCCGGAGAAGACCGTGTGGGCATTTTAGCCATGCTGCTGCGGCAGTACCGCATCCTGTATCATATGCGTTGCCTGATGGAAGAGCGCACGCCGCCGGCGTCGCAGGCTTCGCTGCTGGGCATCCCGCCCTTTTCCGTCGGCCGTACCCAGCAGCAGGCGCGGCGCTTTGAAAAGAAGCGGCTGAAAAATGCTTACGACTTTTTGATGGACTATGAATACCGGCTTAAGCAAGGGCGCATCCCTCAGGAGTGTTGCGCGGAAAACGCTTTGCTGGCGCTGGAAGGCATTTTGAGGGGGATGGAAGCATGACGCAGGTATCGGTGCGCCGAGCGGATGCGTATCAGGCGGAAAAGCTGGACAAGGCCATTGCGGCGCATTTTGAAGCGCTTAAGGTGGCGGACGATCTAACGGCGGACACAAAGGTGCTTATCAAGCCCAATCTGCTGGCGGCCCGGGCGCCTTCCCAGGCGGTGTGCACCCATCCGGCGGTGGTGGCGGCCATCGCCCGCTGGCTGAAAAAGCAGGGCGTTCGCCGGGTAACGGTGGCGGACAGCCCAGGCGGCGCATATAACGGAGCGATTTTGGAAAAACTGTACGCCGCCAGCGGAATGGCGGCGTTGGAACCCCTTGTAGAACTGAACCGGGATACGTCCTCCGGCATGAAAAACGGCTTTTGCCTGCTTACGCCCGTGCTGGAGGCAGATTATATCATTGACTGTGCAAAGCTGAAAACCCATGGCCTTACGGTCATGAGCGGCGCGGTAAAAAACCTGTTTGGCTGTATTCCGGGACTGAAAAAGCCGGAATGGCACTGCAAGCGGCCTACGGTGGACGGCTTTTGCGACTTGCTGATCGACCTGTGCGAAACCGTGCGGCCCAACCTGACCGTGATGGACGCCGTCGACTGCATGGAGGGCAACGGTCCCGGAGGCGGCACGGTACGCCATATGGGCGTAACCCTGTGTTCCCGTTCGCCCTATGCGCTGGATGAACAGGCAGCCCGGCTGATGGGACTGAGCAGCCGGCAGGCCCCCATCATTCGGGCTGCCCGGCGCAGACAGCTTCCGTCCCGGGAAACCGTTCTCATCGGCGACGAGCTGCCTTTGGCCGATCCGCCCTTTGTTTTTCCGGACGCGGTGCTGGGCAACGAACGCTTTTTTACCCCCAACGGGCTGTTCCACAGCTTCTTTGGACGGCGACGCTCCTATCCTACAGTGGATGCGGCCAGATGCGTGGGCTGCGGCCGCTGCGCTGAATCCTGCCCGCAGCATATTGTGGAAATTCGAGACAAAAAGGCGGTATTCCGCCGCAAAGGGTGCATTTCCTGCTTTTGCTGTCAGGAAATGTGCCCGGCACACGCCATTGGCGTAGTAAAGCGCTTTTTGTAGCGGCTAGCGGGGCGATCGCCTGCTTAGCTGCCGCATGCGCCACAGACCCGTCAAGTCCGCCAGGGCCCAGCCGATGGGAATGGAAACCCAAATGCCGGTTTCGCCCCAAAAGCCCGACAGCAGATAGGCCAGCGCCACCCGGCTGCCCAGGGAAATCACCGTAAGCACCACAGACATGGCAGGGCGCTGAACGGCGCGGAAATAGCCGTACAGCAGAAACAAAAAGCCTATGCCGCAGTAAAACGCTCCTTCAATGCGAAGATACCCCACGCCGCAGGCAATGACCGCTTCTTCACCGGCGTTTACAAACAGGCCCATCAGCGGCCGGGCCAGCAGGCATACGAGCGCGGAAAGAAGCAGGCTGAACAGGGCGCTCAGGCCGAAGGCCGTTCGGCTGCCCCGCCGGATGCGCTCCCGGTTGCCCGCGCCGTGGTTCTGGGCTATGAAGGTGGAATAGGCGTTGCCAAAATCCTGCACCGGCAGATAGGCAAAGGAATCAATTTTGACGGCGGCCGCAAAGGCGGCCATAACGGTTTCGCCGAAGCTGTTCACCAGCCCCTGCACCATCAGCACGCCAAAATTCATCACGGATTGCTGCACGCAGGTCAGGGTGGACAGGCTGAGCAGCTCCCGAAAAATGTTTGGGCGGTAGCGCAGGTCACTGCGTTTGGGAAGCAAAAACTTACATTTGGTAATCACATACAGCGCAACGCCTGCGCCGGACACCCATTGGGCGATAACGGTGGCCCAGGCCGCTCCGGCAATGCCCAGGTTCAGTCTTAGCACAAACAGCAGGTCCAGCGCCACGTTCAGCAGCGCGGAAATCCCCAGAAAAGCCAGCGGCGCCGTTGAGTTGCCCAACGCCCGCAACAAACAAGCCAAGAAGTTATACACCGCGGTGGCAACCAATCCGACAAACACCACCAGCAAATAGGCTCGCATACCGCTCCACACCGCCTCCGGAACCTGCAAAAAAGCCAGAATGGGGTTCAGAAACAGGTAGACCGCTGCGTTTAGCGCAAGCGTAACGCCCATCACCAGCACAAAGGCATGAAGCACGGCGCTTTTGAGCGCGGCTGTGTCGCCCCGGCCCTGATAGATAGAAAAAAGCGCGCCTGCCCCCATGCTCAGCCCCAGAAAAATGGAAGTGAGGAAGGTCATCAGCGTATAGGCCGAGCCCACGGCCGCCAGTGCCGTGGCCCCCAAGGCCCGGCCCACAATCAGGGTATCGGCAATGTTGTAAAACTGCTGCAAAAGATTGCCGGCCATCATGGGCAGGGCAAACAGCAGCAGCGAACGGGAAATGCTTCCCTGAGTCAGGTCGCGGACCATACAGGCTTCCTCCTTAACAGAATCAGATATAGCGCAGTATACCATCTGAAGTTACAAAGTGCAAGATGAAACTTTCAAATTGAAACTTAAAACAACTTGTGTTATGCTTAAACGGCAGGAGGGGGAATGGCGATGTACCTGAACGGACTGGATGAACTGGACCGTAAAATGCTGGATTTGCTTACGCTGAACGCCCGCTACACCTATTCGGAACTGGGGGAACGGCTGGGCCTGTCCCGGGTAGCCATCAAAAACCGGATGGAGGCTTTGGAGCGGCAGGGCGTCATCGAAGGCTATACCGTGATTGTAAACCCGCAGAAGCTGGGCAGCGCGGTTTCCTGCTACTATGAAATCGAGACACGGCCGGACGCCTTTGAGCAGGTGGTGCGGCAGCTGAACGACTGTCCCGTTGTAACGCAGATTTACCGGGTTACGGGCCCCTGCAGGCTGCATGTGCATGCGGTGGCTGCCAGCCAGGAGGAATTGGAAAGGCTGATGACGGAGGTTCTGGATGGACTGCCGGGGATTACCCGGCTGGATACCCAGGTGATTTTGTCCCGTGTAAAGGACATCAAGGGGCTGCGGCTCTAGCAGCAAAACGGTCCGCCTGCCTGGCGGCGCAATGCGTTCAGGCGGGCGGAACGTTTTCCTTCTGTGGGAAAGAACGTCAGGAAAAGAACAAAGCTCGGATATCCTCTTCGCTCAGGCTGCTCAGCTCGGTTTCGCCGGCCAGCACCACCCGGTCGAAAATTGCCCGCTTGCGCCGGCTCAGGTCGGTAACCTTTTCTTCAATCGTATCCTGCGCAATGAGCCGAATAACGTCCACATCCCGGGTTTGGCCAATGCGGTGGGCCCGGTCGGTAGCCTGGTCCTCGGTGGCAGGGTTCCACCAGGGATCGTAGTGAATCACCAGGTCCGCGCCGGTCAGGTTCAGTCCCGTGCCGCCCGCTTTGAGGGAAATGAGGAACACGCGGCCTTCGCCGCCGTTAAAACGGTCGCAAAGCTCCTGGCGCTTGGCGGGCTTGGTTTCACCGTCCAGGTACAGGGTTTGCACGCCCTCGCGGCCCAGGCGCTTGCGGATGATTTGCAGCATGCCCACAAACTGGGAGAAGATGAGGATGCGCCTGCGGGCGTCGATGGCGTTGTGCACCGTTTGAACCAGCAGCTCCAGCTTGCCGCTGGTTCCCTCGTAGTCCGGTAAAAACAGCTTTGGGTGGCAGCACACTTGGCGCAGCTTGAGCAAAATGCTCAACACCTGCATGCGCGCCCTGGGCAGCGAGCCGTCCGCCAGAGCCTGTCCCACATGCTGACGCAGGCTTTCCATCAGGCCTGCGTACACCTGAGCCTGTTCCGGCGTCATGGCCGCGTAAAGCGATTGCTCGTGCTTTTTGGGCAGGTCGCCCAGCACCTCGCTCTTGAGGCGGCGCATCAGGAAAGGCCGGATGCGCTCCCGAAGCTCCTCGGCGTGCTCCCCGCCGCCGTAACGCCGCAGGAAGGACGCCTGGGTTCCCAGATAACCGGGCAGGATAAAATCAAAAATGCTCCACAATTCGCCGGTGTGGTTTTCCATAGGGGTGCCGGTCAGGGCGATACGCGCCTGAGCGGTAAGCTCCTTGGCTGCCATGGCGCCCTGGCTTTGGGCGTTTTTTACGGACTGGGCTTCGTCCAAAACGGCAAAGCGCAGAGAAAGGTCCTTCAAAAGATCGATATCGCGGCGCAGCAGGGGATAGCTGGTAAGAATGACGTCTACCTGATCATCCCGGTGAATTTCCTCGATGGTGCGGCGGCGTTCCTCCCGAGGACCTGTTACCACCCGCACGGTCAGGCTGTCGTCAAAGCGCTTGAACTCGGCCAGCCAGTGGTAGGTGAGGGAGGTGGGGGTGACGATGACGCTTTTTTGCACGCCGTCCTTGCGGCGGGCGGCAGAAAGCGCGGCAATAATCTGTACGGTTTTGCCCAGCCCCATCTCGTCGGCCAGAATACCGCCCATACGCGCCTCGTACAGCGACAAAATCCAGCTGACGCCCCGCTGCTGATAATCTGCCAGCTTACGCTTGAGACGCGGAGGAATGTAGCGCTGCGCTTCCGCCTCGCCGGAGCTCAGAGCGTTCATGGCGGCGTCTACCTCCGGGGCGGTTTCGGTTTGAGCGCCGGCCATGCGCAGCATGTTCACCATATAGGCCGCCCGGTATGCGCTGAAGCTCAGCTCCCGCGCGTCCGCGTCCACATCCGGGTCGTCCAGGGCGGCGGCGTCCAGCAGCTCCTGCACCACAGGCGACAGGCCCGTCATGTCGCGCACATCCAAAAATTCGCCGGTTTTCAGCCGCACATACTGCTGCCGCTGGGCAATGGCCTGCAAAATCGGCAGCACCTCCGGCACAGGCTGGTTTTCCTCCAGCAGAGTGAATACCAGGCGGCCGCCGCTCATGTGGAAGGAGGCCCGGGCCGTCAGGCGGCGGGGCTTCACCTTTTCAAAGGCGGTGGAGGCATACACCTCGCACAGCTTGCTGAGCTCCGATACGCCCTGGGTGCAGAAGGTAAGGATGTCTCTGGACTTTTTCAGCACAATCCGGCCGGAGCGCACCACAAAGCCCGCGTCTGAAAAAAAGCTGAGCAGTTCGCTTTCGGCGCGGCCGTCCCGAAGCAGCAGCCGCCCATCGTCCAGCGTAGGCGCAGCATTGCCTTCCGGCGCGGCGCCGGCAAACGGATGAAGCACCGTGTCGCCATAATGAAACTCCAGCGTAGCCTCCACATTGCCGCCCACCAAATCCAAATAGGCCACGGGGCGGAAGGGAGCGGTCAGCAGTCGGGCGCTCAGTTCCGGCGAAGGAGCCACGGCACCCACGGTGGATAAGGCGGGCAGCAGGACGGCCAGCGCATCCTCGGCTTCCCGGGCGGGATAGCGAAAACGGGAGCCTTCCAGACAAAGCAGGCGGCAAATGCGCGCCTGAGCGCTGTGCAGATGCACAACGCGGTCGCCCCAAAGCACATAGCGAGCATCCGGCGTAAGCATGCGTACCTTCTGCATGCCTTCGGCATGCACGGTCAGCTCCGTCGGGGTAAGCGCAACGGCAAAGCACAAGGGCAACTCCACTGTGCGGATACCGTTTTGCGGTTGTTTGTCGCCGCCGTTCATCAGCACAAAGCCATGGCTTTCAAAATAGCGCAGCACGCTGTGAAGCATGGCGCCTTCCAGCATCACAAAGCGACCGTCCACGGCGGGACCGCCCTTCCGGTCCTCCCGCTCGGTGAAAAGACCTTCTTCCCAGTCCCGCAAGCTTTCCGCCCGAAGGGGGATGTGGTTCATCAGCAAAAGCAGCAGGCGTTCATCCTCCCGGGAAAAACGCATGAAGGACGGCTGGTAGACGAACTTTTCCGAAAGAGGCAAGGCAGCGCCCAATGAAAAACAGGTGAGCAGATCGGCGATGCTTTTGACGGCGTACAGCCGCTCCTGGCCTATGGAGAGCCCAAGGGCGGCCCGCCCGTCCTCGTAGAGACGCAGGATGGGCGTCAGCCGCACGCTTTCGCCGCCGGGCATGGCGCGGCCCAGCACAAAGAGCATTTTTTCGCCCAGGGCGAGTTCCCCTTCCTGACAAAATTGCCGCAGCCGTCCATCCTCCTGAGCCTTGAGCCAGGCCGCCGCCACGTGTTCGCAGGCGGCGTCTTTGCCGCAGGTGCAGGCGGCGCGCCCATTGCGGTATAGATACACCGTTTGCGCGGGGCTGGAGCCTACTTTATAGCAAAGCGCGTCCTCCTGACTGGCGGCGAGAGAGACGCTGCCTCGGCGAAACAGGCTTTCTCCCTGCCGGAAGCTTTCCGTGGTCGGCTGCAAGGTATCGTACAAGATCATTGGATGACCTCCATCAAAAGCCTAGTCTGTAACAATTCTGGAAACACATGCTCATTTCCTGCCGGCAGGCTAAAAGCCCGCGAAAAAATAGGAATGTTTTTTTGCGTTTCGGGCACAATATGCTTTGAAAACGCCGGCCGGGCAAACGGCCGGAAAACCGTGCAGGAAGAGCGCTTTTGATTGAAAAGCGCCGGGCCGCGTGCGGGGCGCACCGCGGCTGGATGGAGAAGAGACGCTGCGCGGAGTTTTCCCTCAGGCGCAGACGCCGCCGGGCGCTTTGTACGCTCGACGGCCGGCGTTTTCACAGGCCATGCGAAACATGGCCTCAGCCTGTCGAAAAACCCCTGAGAGGTATCGGAGGGCCGCAGCCCTCCGATTTTCATTCCGAAACCGGCGGCGTGTACGTCGGTTTCGGTTGCCTTGCGCAGCAAGACTTTCCTTACGCTCTTTGCCGCCCGGCGAGCCGTAGGCGAGTAGGCAAAGAGCGCTTCTCGTCAGAAAAGCTCGCCGCCTGGCGAGCTTTTTTGACGGCTTGAGGCCATGCGAAAGCATGGCCTTTTGTCATGACATTTTTGATGCAATAGGGGTCGATTTATGGTATACTGCTTTGGCGTTCTAAACGGCCTGCGCACGAAAGGAGGCTTACCATGGCCACATGGCAAAAGCAAACCTATCCCCGGGAAAAGACGGAGACCTACGCCCTGCTGGAGCGGCAGCTGGAAGCGCTGCTGACGGGAGAAGAAGCGCTGATTCCCAATCTGGCCAACGCCAGCGCGTTGCTGTATCAGGCGCTGGAGGATATCAACTGGGCGGGCTTTTATTTGTGGACGGGGGAAGAACTGCTGCTGGGACCCTTTCAGGGCATGCCGGCCTGCGTGCACATTGCGCCTGGCCGGGGCGTGTGCGGCACGGCGGTGGCCACGATGACCACCCAGCGGGTGGCGGATGTGCACGCCTTTTCCGGCCATATTGCCTGTGACGCGGCCTCCCGCAGCGAGATTGTGATTCCCTTGCAAAAGCAGGGGCGGCTGCTGGGCGTTTTGGACATCGACAGTCCCAGCCCCGGCCGGTTTGATGAAACGGATCAGGCTGGTCTGGAACGGCTGGCCCGCCTCCTGACGGAAGGCTGCCGCTGGTAGGTGGGGCTTGCAACGGCAGGGGTTATCCTGTACAATAATAAAGGCTGGTGGTACAGAAATGAAACGGAAACTGGCTACGGAAAAGCTGACGTATGCGGCGCTGCTGACCGCTCTTCAGGTGGTGCTGGGCAACGTGACGCAGATTCCCTTTGTGGGCAAGCAATTCAACTTTGGCTTTCTGCCGGTGATTGCGGCGGGCGCGCTGCTGGGCGCACCCTGGGCCATGGTGGTAGGCGCGCTGGGCGATTTCATCGGGGCTCATCTGTTTCCGCAGGGCGCATATTTTCCGGGCTTTACGCTGACAGGCGCGCTGGTGGGCCTGGTCTATGGGCTTGTGCTGTATGGACGAAAACCCCATTGGGGACGGGTAATTGCCGCCGTGGCGGCAGGCACGCTGCTGAACTGGGGGCTGAACTCCCTGTGGCTGAGCATGCTGTACGGCAGCAAGACTTTCTGGGGCTGGCTGGCTGCCAGGGGCTCCAGCTATCTGGTGGAGGCTCCGGCTCAGGTGTTGATTTCCTACCTGAGCCTGTGCGGATTGCAAAAGCTGCGCCTGCCTGCCTGCATGCGCCTGGGACAAAAGGAGGATTCCGCGTGCGAGTGAGCAAAAAGGCCATTTTGGAGGGTTTGAAGGAACTGTACCCCGACGCCGGGCCGGAACTGCACTTTCACAACCCCTATGAAACGCTGGTGGCGGTGATGCTGTCCGCCCAGTGTACCGATAAGCAGGTGAACAAGGTAACGCCGGCTCTGTTTGAACGCTATCCGGACGTGGAGAGCATGGCGCAGGCCAATGTAGAGGATGTGTACCAACTGGTAAAAAGCTGCGGTTTCAAGAGTAAGGCGGGCAACATTGTAGAAAGCTGCCGCCTGATTATGCAGCGTCACGACGGACAGGTGCCGGGCCGGATGAAGCAGCTGACGGCGCTGCCGGGCGTTGGGCAGAAAACCGCCAACGTGGTGCTGGCCAATGCCTTCGGCGTGCCCACCATTGCGGTGGACACCCATGTGTTCCGGGTGTCCAACCGGCTGGGCCTGGCGGACGCTAAAAACGTAGAGGAAACGGAAGAACAACTGAAAAAGGCCATTCCCAAAAAGGATTGGGTAGCGGCGCATCACTGGCTGATTTTTCATGGACGGCGCGTGTGTCATGCCCGCAACCCCGAGTGCGGCTTGTGCCCGTTGCGTCCATTGTGCAAGGCGGCCCAGGCGTCCGGCGGCGCGGCAGCGGCGCCAAAGCCTCAAAGAAAGGGCGCGGAAACGGCGGTTCAGGGCTAAGGTCCCTGAGAAAAGGAGAGCAATATGGCAGCATTTGTAGACAGAGTACGCATTACCGCCAAGGCCGGCAACGGCGGCAACGGCTGCGTGTCCTTTCATCGGGAAAAGTTTGTGCAAAACGGCGGGCCGGACGGCGGAGACGGCGGCAACGGCGGCAATATCGTGCTGTATGCCGACCCTAATATGCACACCCTACTGGATTTTCGTTTCAACAGCAAATATCTGGCTGAAAACGGCGCGGACGGCGGCGCGGGCCGCTGCCACGGCAAGCGGGGGCAGGATTTGCTCATCAAGGTGCCTGTAGGCACCGTGTTTCTGCGGGATGAGGACGGAGCCGTGGTGGCGGACATGAGCGAGCCCGGTCAGGAGAAGATTCTGCTTCGCGGAGGCCAGGGCGGCTACGGTAAC
The DNA here is from genome assembly GCA_934621485.1 of uncultured Clostridia bacterium. Classification (GTDB taxonomy): domain Bacteria; phylum Bacillota; class Clostridia; order Christensenellales; family Aristaeellaceae; genus Limiplasma. Next base: position 10,983 of record CAKTUS010000027.1, on the reverse strand, counting down.
CAGCACTTTGCCACCCCCACCCGGCAAGCGCCCAACTTTGCCAAGCCCGGCATCCGTACCGAGCTGCATGTGTTCCGGCTGGAACTGAAAACCATTGCGGACGTGGGCCTGGTAGGCTTTCCTAACGTGGGCAAGAGCACCATTCTGGCTGCGCTTACCTCAGCCAAGCCCAAGATCGCCAATTATCACTTCACCACGCTCACCCCGAATCTGGGCATTGTGAAGCGCTATGACACCGATTTTGTGCTGGCCGATATTCCGGGACTGGTGGAGGGCGCCAGCGAGGGCGTGGGACTGGGCTTTGCATTCCTGCGCCATGTGGAGCGCACCCGGCTGCTGCTTCACGTGGTGGATGCTTCCGGCAGCGAGGGCCGCGACCCGGTGGAGGATTTCCGCATCATTAACGGCGAACTGGAAAAATACGGCGAGCCTCAGGGACGGCCGCAGCTGGTGCTGCTGAACAAGTGCGACCTGATTTACGACCAGGAGCAGATTCAGGCCCTGAAAAAAGCCTTCCAGGAAATGGGCTACAAGGCTTATCCCGTAAGCGCCGCCATGAACAGGGGCTTTGACGAAATGCTGGACGAGGTGGTGCGCCTGCTGCCCGAGCTGCCGCCTCCCCGCGTGTTCCAGGAGGAAGAAGTGGACGATGGACGCGAACTGCCGGACGACGGCTTCACCATCCGCCGGGACAACGACGTGTTCTATGTGGAGGGCGCGGCCATGCAGCGCTTCATTGACAGCGTTAACTTTGAGGACGAGGAAAGCCTGAACTGGTTCCACCGCACCCTGCGGGACCGTGGGATTATTCAGGCCCTTCGGGACAAGGGCGCGGGCGAAGGCTCCACCATTTGCATCGGCGATATGGAATTTGATTTTATCGAGTAGGAGAGGGAACCAATGCTTACCAGCAAACAGCGGGCCGCGCTTCGCAGCATGGCCAATACCATGGATACCATTTTGTATATCGGCAAGGACGGCATTACCGAAAACACCCTGAAGGAAGCCTACGACGCCTTGGAGGCCCGGGAACTGATCAAGGGCGCCGTGCAGCAGGGCTGTGAGCTTTCGGCCCGGGAAGCGCTGGACCAGCTGTGCGAGCGGGTGCATGCCGAGCCGGTGCAGTGCATTGGCCGCCGCTTTGTCATGTACCGGGAAAGCCGCGATCACAAGCGGATTGAGCTTTGACCACAGGGCCGGGAAAGGGGGACCGGGGCTTGCTTCAGAGAGTGCTAAGCGCATTAGGCGAGCTTCGGTCTCCCTTTGCGCTTGAAGAAAACGATTTGCATAGCGCCGTAGCGCAAAGGCTGGCGGAGGCCGGGCTACCCTACCGTCATGAGGCTTCCATTGGTCCCGGGTGCCGTATCGACTATCTGGTGGGAGATGTAGGCATCGAAATCAAAAACGGCAGGCCTAATGAAGCAGGACTCAAACGCCAACTGGCCCGGTATGCCGCCTGTCCGGCGATTGGCGCGCTGGTGGTGCTTGCGCCCCGAAGCGTGCGCCTGCCTGACAGCATGCTGGGCAAGCCTGTGCAGATGCTGGCGCTGAATCAGCTGTGGGGGGTGGCGCTGCCATGAACGAGTATGAGGATTATGCGCTGCTCCCGCCTTATTTGGTGGATGCGGACGGCGCTCAGCCGGAGGTGGGCGCGCGCCAGCGCACCTATGGCACCCTGAGCTACAATAAGCGTCGCAATTGCTGGGTGGTGAAGGGCGATCCCGGCGTAACGGAGCTTTGCAAGCGCCTGTTCCCCGGCACGGATACCAGCCGTCGGGGCGAGGCGCGTTTTACCGCGCACCGGCGCATCATCGGTGATTTGAACTGGCTTATGCTGCGCTATCCTCTTACGGTGCGCCAGGGCGACATGGCCCGCTGGGAGGAGGCTTTGGCTCAAGCCCGGGAGTATGTGGTGCGCCGGGAGGAAGCCCGGCGGATGCCTCAGCGCGTTACGCCCAGCCCCACCACGTTTTTGGGCAGGCTGACCCCTTTCCAGGAGGAGGGCCTTGCCTTCCTGCTGCGCGCCGACCGGGGCTTGCTGGCCGATGAAATGGGCCTGGGCAAAACGGTGCAGGCTTTGGCCATGCTTTCGGAAGCCGGTGCTTATCCGGCGCTGGTGGTGGCGCCGCCCCACCTGATGCACAACTGGCAAAATGAAATTGCCCGGTTTGTAACCAGGCCGGACGGCAGTCCCCTGCGGGTGCATGTGATTCACGGCCTGAAGCCCTATCCGCTGCCGGAGACGGACGTATACCTGATGCACTACCTGCTGCTTCGCGGCTGGAAGGAGGCGCTGCCGGAGGCGGCCATTCCCACCGTCATTTTTGACGAGGTGCAGGAACTGCGGCACAGCGGCACGGAAAAGTACTCGGCGGCCAGTCTGCTGGCGGAGGCGGCCCGGAAAGTCGTCGGCCTGAGCGGTACGCCCATCTACAATCGGGGCGCGGAGATCTGGAATGTGGTGAACATACTGGACTACCATTTTCTGGGCGACTACGAAAGCTTCACCCGAGAGTGGTGCTACGGCTACGGAAACCAGATTGTGGCAAAGCCGGAGCTGCTTGGGCAAAAGCTGCGGGACGAGGGCATGATGCTGCGCCGCACCAAGCAGGAGGTGCTCAAGGAACTGCCGCCTAAGCGCCGGCTGGTGATGGAAATCGACAGCGACGACGGCGTGTACAAAAAGCTGATGCAGCCCGTCTGGGAGGCGCTGCACCAGTTGAAAAGCAGCCCGGAAGCTTCACCCAGCCAGCGGGCATTATGGGAAATGGCGGTAGAAACCGGAGAACGGCAGGCCACCGGCATTGCCAAAGCGCCGTATGCAGCCCAATTTGTGCGGGCGCTGCTGGAGGCCGGGGAAAGGGTGCTGCTGTTTGCCCATCATCATGAGGTAATGGACATTTACCGTCGGGAACTGAAAGCCTTTTCACCGGGCTTTATCACCGGCAGGGAAACGCCCGCCATGAAGGAGCGCTCTGTAGAGCGCTTCATGACGGGCAAAACGGATTTGTGCTGCATTTCCCTTCGGGCCGCCGCAGGATTGAACCTGCAACGGGCCAGCTGTGTGGTATTCGGCGAGCTGGATTGGTCGCCCGCCGTGCACAGCCAGGCGGAGGACCGGGCCCACCGTATGGGCCAGACGGACTCCATTTTGTGCTACTACCTGGTAAGCAGGGAAGGCAGCGACCAGGATATGCAGGATGCGCTGGGCCTGAAGGTGAGCCAGTTTGTGGCGCTCATGGGGGATACGCCCCAAAGCCAGGCGGACGTACTGGGCGGGGCCCAGGAGGCCCGGCAGTATGTGGAGCGGCTGGTGAACCGGCTGTTGAGCCAGGCGCGTTAGCGAGGCAGCACCACGATGGCGCCGGGCTCGAAATCCTGCGGCGCCAGGCAGGGATTGGCCCGAAGCAGACTGGCTACGGGCAGGTTGAAGCGCACGGCCACGCTTTCCAGGGTTTCGCCCTGGCCCAGGGTGTAGGTTTCCGGCAGGGTGCATGGCACGTTTTCCTTGGGAATACACACCGTTTGGCCTACGTTTAGCTGATCCAGGTTTACGCCGGGATTGGCGGTTTCCAGGGTGTGGCGGCTCACCAGCCCGCGCAATTGCAGATCGGCCACGGTTTGCCCCCGCTCCACGGTGTACTGCTCGGTTTCAGGGCAGCTCAGGCTGGTATCCGGGGCTGTGTCCTCGGCGGAAGCAGTGTCATTACCGCTTTCGGCGGTTTCGCCGGCTGTGCTTTCGGTAGACGTGCCCGTGCCTGCACTGCCGGAGGCGCTGCCGCTCAGGCCGCCGCTTTCGGGGGAATCATCCTCTTCCCGGGGCACGCACAGCACGTCGCCCACCATCAGGCGGGCCGGGTGAATGTCCCGGTTGGCGGCCAGCAGGTCCCGCAGGGGCACGCCCAGCTTGTGGGCAATCAGGTAGAAGCTGTCGCCCCGTTTGACAACGTATTCCTCAGCGCAATTGGTATGGTTTTGTTGGGTCATGGCGAAAGGTCTCCTTTCGGGATGTTTTCCCTACAGCCTATGACCCGAAAGCGCCGAATTTGCCATTAGCCCCGCCGCTGCTGATGAAAACCTTTGACGGCCGCCGCCAGGGCTTCGAAAGTGGCAATGTCCTGGCGCAGTTCCTGCAGCGAAAGCTGCTGATCCGGGCTCAAAGCGTCGTAAAGCTTGCGGCTGTCCGGGTCTTGCTCAAGCAGCTGCTTGAGCGTGGCGACTGGTTCTTTCATGCTTTTTCACCTCTCGGGGTAGTTTGTCCCCGAATCTTCAAACCATACGAAAGGCTGTGACGAGATGCCGCTGGTGAATTATTGCCGCAAATGCAAGGCGGAAACGCCGCTTGGCGAAACCTGCCCTTATTGCGGGGGGAAGCTGAGCCAAACCGGGCGGCAAATTTCTTTTGGCGCAGTGCACGTGCCGGTAAAGGACTGGTTCGCCTGGAACAGCATGCTGCGGGTTGCGCTGCCGGTGCTTGGGGTGGTGTTTGCATCTGCACTGCTGGCTGAGGGCGCTTCGACAGGTTTAATGGGTGTAGCGGCGCTGCTGAAGCAGGGCTTTTTCTGGCGCATGATGGGGCTGCTGGTGCTGGTACTGGCCCTATGCTGGCTGATTTTACGGCTGCAGGGGCCGGAAAAGGTGCATTATGTGCTGGACAAGCATGGAGTGCATGTACGTACTTATCTGGTTTCACCCGGGCCTGTGCAGCTGTATGCCCGCATGCTTACGCCGCAGGCGGCGGAAGCGTTGGCCGCCGCGGACGACCGGCCGCCGTTGGAGGGCCTGACCCTGGTGCGGCGGGTTACGCTGCCCTGGACGGCGGTCAGACGCATGAGGGTGTGGCGGGAGTGCGCTACGCTGTTGTTTTATCATCCCCGGTTTTGGCTGGCGGCGGCTGTGCGCTGCCCGGTGGAGGATTTTGCCCAGGCAGAGGAAATGGTCTGCCAGAAATTGAAGCGGGTTCCGGGAGCGCTGCCGAAAGCCGTCAAAGCGAAAAAACGGTTGTAAAATGTTACGCAAATATGAAAAATATGCTTGACATCGTTAACATTCTAGCCTACAATAACAATGAAAGATTGGGTTTTATCACCATTGAACCTGTGGGGGTATTGCACGATGAAGCAAACGAAACGCTGGATGCGCCTGCTGGCCGCCGTGTGCGCGGTTGCGTTGCTGCTGCCGCTTTTTGCCACGGCGCTGGCCGCAGCCTATCCATACGATACGGTGAGCATGGACGACGTGAACCTGCGCAAGCGCGCCAACACCACGTCCCTGGTGCTCAAAAAAATCAAAGCAGGCGATACCGTAACCATTTTAGGCGTTACGGGCGACTTTTATCATGTCAAATTCGAGGGAAAGACCGGCTATGCCAAAAAGTCGTTTGTGGACGGCACGGATCCTTCGCCCGATCCCACGGTGGATCCGGCTCTTACCGTGCAGGCTCCGCCGGCCATTTACGAATACCCCTATGATACCACGGTCGTCGCTCAGGTGAAGCTGCGCAAAAAGGCGCAGGCGGACGGCGAGGTTATCATGACCCTGCCCGCCGGCAGCATGGTTACCGTGTATGACCGCACCGGCACCGGCTTTGCCAAGGTAAAGTATAACGGCAAAACCGGCTATGTGGTGGAAACGCATATTACCCTGGCGGATATTCCCGTGGGCGAGGCCAAGGCCACGCCTACCCCCAACCCCGAGGCGGCAAAGTATACCGAACTGAAGAACGGCGACAAGGGCGAGGCCGTCACGGCGTTGCAATCCGCCCTGGCGGAACTGGGCTATCTGGATGAAAAAGAAGTGGACGGCAAATTCGGCGCCAAGACCGAAAGCGCTTTGAAGCTGTTTCAGAAACGCAACGGCTTTGCCCAAAACGGCGTTGCCAGCGCCGCGTTACAGTTGAAAATGTATGAATCCACCCCGAAGGACTATCGCGGCTATCGCCAGTATGTGAAAACAGTGGCTCCCGTGGCGGGAGCGCTGATTCGCAAGGGCTCCAAGGGCGCGGCGGTCAGCAGGATTCAAACCCGTCTCAAGGAACTGAGCTATTATGCCGGCGAGATTACCGGCGTATGCAGCGAGGAAACCGTGGACGCCATCAAGCTGTTTGAAGGACGGCACAATCTTGTGGCCGACGGCGAGCTGGACGCCAGCGACCAGCAGGTGCTTTTTGGCGCTACCGTAGTGGATGCGTCCGTTCAGGTGACGCCCAGTCCCACCCCTACGCTGACTCCGCCTACCAAAACCCTGCGCCGGGGCGACAAGGGCGAGGAAGTCAAAACCGTGCAGCAACGGCTAACGGAAATGGGCTATTATACCGGCAAGATTACCGGCACCTATAACGAAGAAACCGAAAAGGCCATCAAAACCTTTCAGAAGAAAAGCCAGCTTTCAGTGGACGGCGTGTGCGGCCCCGTAACCCGCACGGTGCTGTTTGGACCAAACGCTATTTACGCCGTTCCTACGGCGGTTCCTCTGGTGAGCAACGAGCCTGCTACCGGCGTTACGTATCCGCCCATTACGGAGGATAACGTCATCATCATCCGCGCAGGCAGCATGGGCGAGATTGTGCTGCGGCTGCAAAAGCGCCTGCAGGAGCTGGGCTATTATACCTCCCGCCTGGACGGCGTTTACCTGACGGACGATATGGAGGCTGTGCGCGCCTTCCAGAGGGCCAGCGGCCTGAAGGTGGACGGCAAGGCCGGCTACCAAACTCAGAGCGCTCTTTACAGCGATTCGGCTGTGCGGGGCAACGGCACGGCCGGAAGCACAACGGGGGCGGTTTCCCTGCGCTATGGCAGCGAGGGCGCGGATGTGGTTACGCTGCAAAACCGTCTGATCACCCTAGGCTACTTGACAGGCACGGCGGACGGCAAATTTGGCCGCGTTACCAAAAGCGCGCTGATTGCCTTCCAGAAGGCCAACGGTCTGACGGCCGACGGCGTGGCGGGTACGGCGACGCAGGCGGCTCTGTCCAGCGGCAGCGCCAAGAGCAATACGGTGAGTACGACAACCACCCTGCGGATTGGCTCTGTGAGCGACGCGGTGAAGGATTTGCAAAACCGGCTGATTAGCCTGGGCTATTTGAAGGGCAAGGCGGATGGAAACTTTGGCCTGCAAACCAGTCTGGCGGTGATTGCCTTCCAGAAGGCCAACGGCCTGACGGCCGACGGCGTGGCAGGCGCCAAAACCCTGGCCAAGCTGAACGCGACCAATGCGACCAACGCTTCGGGCGAAACCACAACCACGGTGACCCCCGGTGCGCCCAGCGTGTCCGGCATCAGCGCCTCTCAGGTGCGCTATGCCAACTGGTACAGCGAAATCAAGGCCAAGGCGCGCAAGTACCCCAACGCTACGGTTTATGACTTTACGTCTGGCATCAGCTGGCAGGTGAACATGTTCAGCTTGGGCGCTCACGCCGACTCCGAGCCCCTGACGGCTGCGGATACCGCCAATATGCTCCGCGCCTTCGGCGGCAAAAACACGTGGACTCCCAAGGCGGTTTGGGTGATGTTCAGCGACGGCAGCGTGTATATGGCCAGCACGCACGACATGCCCCACTCGCCTCAGCATATTCGCAACAACAATTTTGACGGCCATCTTTGTATTCACTTCCCGCGCACGCAGGCTCAGGTGGAAAAAATCGGCCCCTACGCCACGTCCCACCAGAAGGCCATTGATCTTGGCTGGGCGGCCACGCTGCGCCGGGCGCAATAGCAGTTGGCAAATGAACGGGTCATTCGGACCATTGTCCGAATGGCCCTTCAGTTTGTTTGGAGGTAGAGATTGAGGAACGGATTTCGGACGAAGCGTTTTCCTGCTTAATGGAGGCGGAGAATGAGGAACAGATGCTTGAGGCTTTGCCCTTCACGGTTCTTTCTGGCTGAAGGTGCAGGATGGCTAGGGGCGTCCCTGCCAGCTGCTCAGCGGCGGCGACAAGGAAAACCTGGGGGAGGAGGAAGAACACGCCCATGAATGCCTTTCCCTGTTTGTGCAGCGGTTTGAAGCGGTGGACAGCGTGATTTTGACGCCTCAAGTGATGGAACAGCCGGATAAGACGTTTGATTCCATTCGGATTTTCCTTCAAAAGCGAGGAGCTTGACAACCCGGCCCGCTTGTGCTATAACCAAAGCGTTTCAAGAATGTTAGCCTATGCTAACTTTGATTGGAGGCATGGAAGATGGTACAAATCAAGCTCAAGGTGGACGGCATGATGTGCGGTATGTGTGAGAGCCATATCAACGACGCCATTCGCGCCGCCTTTTCAGTCAAAAAGGTCGCGTCCTCCCACACCAAGGGGGAGACGGTTATCGTAGCGGAAAACGCCATCCCGGAGGAGGCTCTGAAACAGGCCATTGAAAAAACCGGCTACCAGATGACGGCCTATGCTTGCGAGCCTTATGAAAAAAAGGGCCTGTTTGCATCGCTTTTTGGCAAATAACCGAGAAAAAACGGGCTTTTCCTTTACATTCCGCCCGAATTATGCTATGATACCGCTATCCGCAATGATGGGGACGGATGTTTGTTTTCACAGCAAAGCGAGTCCGGGCAGGGTGCAAGCCGGATGCTGTAGCAGATGTTGAATCACCCCGGAGCTATCTGCCCGACGGCCCAGCGCCCAGGGCAGATCGGGCGCTCCCGTGACAGGGCTGGAACGAGTGGACGGCGCTGCGCCGTCAAAATGGGTGGTACCGCGGAAAAAAGCGTTTTTCCGTCCCGTTAGCAAACGGGGCGGTTTTTTCTTGCCCCGAAGGAAACAAAGGAGGTAGAGTCCCCAATGTATCGCAAGGTTTCCACAGACATGAACTTCGTTGAGCGCGAAAAGGCGGTGCTGAATTTCTGGAAAGAAAACGACATCGTGAAAAAGAGCTTTCATCAGCACGACGGCGCCGAGCGCTTCACCTTCTTCGACGGCCCGCCTACGGCCAACGGCCGGCCTCACATCGGCCACATTGAAACCCGCGCCATCAAGGATTTGATTCCCCGCTTCCAGAGCATGAAGGGCAAGGATGTGCTGCGCAAGGCTGGCTGGGATACCCACGGCTTGCCGGTGGAGCTGGAGGTGGAAAAGCAGCTGGGCCTGGACGGTAAGCCTCAGATCGAGGCTTACGGCATCGAGCCCTTCATTAAAAAGTGCAAGGAAAGCGTGTGGAAGTATCAGCATGAATGGGAGGAGATGTCCGATCGGGTTGGCTACTGGGCGGATATGGAGCATCCCTACATCACCTACAAGGACGATTATATCGAGTCCGAATGGTGGAGCCTGAAAAAGATTTATGAGAAGGGCCTGCTGTATCTGGGCCACAAAATTGCGCCCTACTGCCCCCGCTGCGGCACCGCCCTGTCCAGCCATGAGGTGGCCCAGGGCTACAAGAACGTGAAGGAAACCTCTGCGTTTGTGCTGTTTAAGGTAAAAGGGGAGGATACCTATCTGCTGGCCTGGACCACCACTCCCTGGACCCTGCCCAGCAACCTGGCGCTGTGCGTGAACCCTCATGACGCCTATTGCCGTATTACGGTGGAAGGCAAGCGCTATATCATGGGCAAAGCCCTGATTTCCTCTGTTTTCAGCGGCAAAGAAGTGCAAATTGACGCTGAAATGCCCGGCAGCGACCTCAGGGGCATGGAATATGAGCCCCTGTTTGACTTTGCCGTGGGCAAGCTGGACAAGCCCGCCTGGTATGTGATTTGCGACGAATACGTAACCATGACCGATGGTTCCGGTATCGTTCACATTGCGCCTGCCTTTGGCGAGGACGACAACCGGGTATGCCGGGAAAACGACATTCCCTTTGTAAACTTTGTGGATACCCAGGGCTGCATGACGGCTGATACCAAGTGGCCCGGCGTGTTTGTGAAGGATGCGGACAAGCTGGTGCTGGAGGATTTGAAGGAGCGGGGACTGCTGTTTGCCGCCGTGCCCTTCGCCCATGACTATCCCTTCTGCTGGCGCTGCAATACGCCCCTGCTGTACTATCCCCGCCCCACCTGGTACATCAAAATGACCGCCGTGCGGGATCAACTGGTGGCAAACAACCGCACCGTGAACTGGTTGCCCGATAACATCAAAGAAGGCCGCATGGGTACCTGGCTGGAGAACGTACACGACTGGGGCCTGAGCCGCGAACGCTACTGGGGCACGCCGCTGCCCATCTGGCGCTGCGAAGAAGGCCACATCCATGTCATTGGCAGCCGTCAGGAACTGAAGGAAATGGCCGTCGGCCCTGTGGCGGACGATTTGGAGCTGCATCGTCCTTATGTGGACGCTATCCAGATCAAGTGCCCGGAATGCGGCAAGCCCATGACCCGCGTGACCGACGTCATCGACTGCTGGTACGATTCCGGCTCCATGCCCTTCGCCCAATGGCACTATCCCTTTGAAAACAAAGAGATTTTTGAAAAGCGCTTCCCGGCCAACTTCATTTCCGAGGCCATTGACCAGACCCGCGGCTGGTTCTACACGCTGGAAGCTATCTCGACCCTGCTGTTTGACCGTGCGCCCTTTGAAAACTGCATTGTCATGGGGCATGTGCAGGATGCGGAAGGCCGCAAGATGTCCAAGCATCTGGGCAATGTGGTGGATCCATGGAGCGTGCTGAACAAGCAGGGCGCCGACGCGGTACGCTGGTACTTCTACACGGCTAGCGCTCCCTGGCTGCCCAGCCGCTTCAGCGACGAGGCGGTTAACGAGGGCCAGCGCAAATTCATGTCCACCCTGCAAAACACCTACGCCTTCTTTGTACTGTACGCCAATATCGACAATTTCGATCCCAAGGACCATCCCATGGATAAGGTTCGCCTGACCCTGATGGACAAGTGGATTTTGAGCCGGCTGAACAGCACCATTCAGGATGTGGACGACAATCTGAGCCAGTATCACATTCCGGAGGCCGCCCGCGCCATCACTGATTTGGTGGACGACCTGAGCAACTGGTACGTGCGCCGCTGCCGCGAGCGTTTCTGGGGCAAGGGCATGGACGAGACCAA
>CAKTUS010000026.1 GCA_934621485.1 uncultured Clostridia bacterium | reverse complement strand
ACCACCAGCTTTGCTGGTGGGCAGGTTGCTGAAAAAGTGGAGGTGCAGGAGGCACTGCCTCCTGCCGGGGGTTTAGGGGCGAAGCCCCTAAGCCTTATGCCGCAGCACTTTCCCCGCGAACCAGCGAAGCGCTGCTTCCAGACGATGGCGGCCAATCAGGGGGGCGACACTCTGACCACCAGCTTTGCTGGTGGTTTTGATTCCGAACCCGGCGGCGGTGTACGTCAGGTTCGGCAGCCCTGCGCAGCAAGGCTTTCCTTACGTGCTTTGCCGTCCGGCGAGCCGCAGGCGGATAGGCAAAGTATGTCTCGCGTCAAAAAAGGTCGCCTGACGGCGATCTTTTTGACGAAGGACTGGCGGAAGGCTTTCGGCAGAGCCGAAAACTCTCCGCCCGACCGGCAAAGCCGGTCAATGCGACGACCGTCAGAGGGGCCGCAGCCCCTCTGACAACACCTCGGAGAGGGTTCTTTGACGGCCTGGAAACAGCGCGCCATGCGCTGCTTTCATAACGCGCGTTATGTTCCTCAGGCTTTTGGCCGGCAGGATGATTTGAGAAACCAGGTTTGGAAGGCTTTCCCTGACAGATTGCCAAGCGCAATTAGGACGAAGCGTCTCCGTCGTTTAGCCATTTTTGGGCTTCCTCACCCTCCAGGGTTTCCACCCGGCGAAGCCGCTTTTCGATGGTACGGGTCTTTACAAAAGCGGTGTCAATGCTGTCGGTAGCCTGTTGCAGCTTTTCCTGAGTTTTTTGCAGCAGCGCCGCAAAGCTGCCAAAATCACCCTTGACGGCTCCCAGCAGCTTCCATACCTCAGCGGAGCGCTGCTCGATGGCCAACGTGCGAAAGCCCATTTGCAGGCTGTTAAGCAGGGCCAGCAGGGTGCTGGGGCCGGAAATGAGCACTCGTTGCTCCCGCTGAAGCCCCTCTACCAGCTGAGCATGGCGCATGATCTCGGCATACAGGCTTTCCAGCGGCAGGAACATCACGGCAAAATCGGTGGTGTGAGGCGGAGCAATATACTTTCCGATACGCTTTGCCTCGGTGCGCACAGCGTTCATCAGAGCCTTTTGGGCAGCCTCTACGGCGGCGGCGTCTCCCTGTTCGCTGGCCTGGGTCAGGCGGGCATAATCCTCCTGGGGAAACTTGCTGTCAATGGGCAGGTAAACCACGCCGCCCTCCCGCCCCGGCAGGCAAACCGCAAACTCCACCCGTTCGGCGCTGCCGGGCACTACGGCTACATTGCGCTGATACTGGGTGTCGGTAAGGGCCTGCTCCAGTAGCGCGCCCAGCTGAATTTCGCCCCAGACACCCCGAGTTTTCACATTGCCCAGCATGCGCTTCAAATCGCCTACCCCGGCGGCCAGGCTGTGCATTTCTCCCAGAGAACGGTACACCTGCTCCAGCCGTTCGCTCACTTGGGAGAAGCTGGCGCTCAGCCGCTTTTCCAGGGTGTCGTTTAGCTTTTCATCCACGGTGCGCCGCATTTCGGACAGCTTTTGAGCGTTGTCCTCCCGCAGCAGACGCAGGCTTTCCTCCATGGCCTGGCGCAAAGCGTCCATGCGTGTCTCCACGCCCTGCACACGGGTTTCCATGCGGCGCAGGCTTTCATCGGCAATGCGCTGCATGCCCTGTTGCCGCAGGTCGAAAGCCTGGGCGTTGTCGTGACTTTGGCGGATGAGCGCGTTCACCTGCTCGCCCTGGGAGCGGCTGACGCTGCCAAAGGTGTTGACCAGGCTCTCGTTCATCTGGTACAAGCTGCGGGCCAATTCTTCCCGCTGGCGAGCATCCTGGTCGGCCAGACCGTCTTCCAGGGCGTTCAATTCCTCCAATAGCCGCTGCGGCGCGCGGCGCGCCCGGCGGTTTGAGGCGGCCGCCAGCACAAGCAGCGCAGTCAGCAGCAGAGCGCATAACAAAAGCAGGCCCAGCGTCAGTTGCTGAGCAGGTTGCAAATTCATCATGAAAGCAAAAATCCTTTCCCCAATAGCAGCGCGGCTATCCATTGGCGCAGTCAAACAAATCATCAAAAAAACGCCCTTTGGGTACGCGGCTTCGGATTGCCTGCGAAAAGGGCGTAAGGAGAAGGCTGCCGAAACGAGCGCGCAGGACTTTGCAACGTCGGCTTTGCGCAAAGGCAAACGAAAGAAGCCAAACGGCCGGCAATGCGTTTTCCGAGAACCGTGATTGCCATCCTGAATGTCGTCCGGCTTTTCAGCAGGATTTTTTACATTTCCCGGCGGCCCTCCATGGCTTTGGAAAGGGTAATTTCGTCGGCGTATTCCAAATCGCTGCCGACAGGCACGCCATGAGCAATGCGGGTAACCTTTACGCCCATGGGCTTAATCAGCCGGGCGATATAAGCGGCAGTGGCCTCCCCCTCGATATCCGGATTGGTGGCCAAAATGACCTCCTTCACCGTATCATCCTGCAAGCGGGACAGCAGCTCGCGAATCCGGATATCCTCCGGCCCAACGCCGTCCATGGGAGACAGGGTGCCGTGCAGCACATGATAAGAGCCTTCAAAGTCGTGCATGCGCTCAATGGCCGCCACATCGCGCGGGTCGCGTACTACGCAAATCTGCCCGTTTTGCCGCCGTGGATTGGCGCAAATTTCGCACAAATCATCTGTTGCATAGTTGCCGCATACCCGGCAATAGCGAATGGCCTTGCGGCCCTGGTACAGCGCCCCGGCCAGCTCCTTCACATCCTCCAGCGGCATGCTGATGATGTGATAGGCCAGGCGCTGGGCGCTTTTGTGTCCAATGCCGGGCAAGCGGGAAAGCTGGGTCACCATGCGCGCAATGGGTTCAAGCTGCTGAGCCATGGCTTAGAACATGCCGCCCATGCCGGGGGCCAGCTTGGACATTTCATTGCTGCGGGTTTCTTCAGCCGTGCGAAGGGCTTCGTTTACCGCAGCCAGAATCATGTCCTGAAGCATTTCCACATCATCCGGGTCCACACATTCCGGCTTAATCTCCAGAGACTTCAAAGTGTTTTTGCCGCTGACGGTGACGGTCACCATGCCGCCGCCGGCCTGGGCGGTGTATTCCCGTTCCTCCAATTCTTCCTGGGCCTTGGTCATCTGCTCCTGAAGCTTTTGAGCCTGGCGCATGAGCTGCTGCATGTTGCCGCCACCGGGAAAACCGCCGCCAAAGCCGTTAAAATGGTTCTTTGCCATGAAAAAAATCATCCTTTCTTCGTGAACTGGGTTGCCAATGAATACGCTTTGTTTCAGAGCGGCCGCAAGACGGGCATGGCCTTCCCTGCGAATCGGGCCGCCGGAACATCAGATATCGTTCCTTATCATAACCTGTTTTGACCCAAAAAGCAATCACAGGGTTTTGAGAAATTCGCCGATGCGCCGGGCGATGAGCGCATGGCCTTCGTCGCTGGGATGCAGCCCATCCGGACATAAACGCAGACGGCAGGTTTCGTTGGCGGGCTGGATGCCGCTGGTAGCGTACAGGTCCAATACCGGCAGGGCGTAATAGGCGGCCACCTCCAGCAAAATCTTGCGGTAGACGCTGAGCGGCGCTACGCTCAGAGGCTTGCGGTCGCCGTAGGGATTGTCCTCACCCAGCCGGTGCAGCGGGGTTACAATGACCACCGGCTTGCCGGTGTAACGGGTCAGCAGGCCATCCATCAGGTAGTGGCAGGCGCCATAGAAGGTATCCGGGGTGCGGTCGGAAGAAACGCCCAGAGGCGCTTCGCCATGGCCGTAATCGTTGGTACCGCCAAACACCACCACTGCATCGGCGCTTGCTTCCATTTCCTCCATTCGCAGGCAGTAATCCCGGTCGTACTCCGCGTCCGTTACCCGCAGCTGGCGGGCAATGCGGGAGCCTGAAACGCCGTAGTTGTTAGCCCTTTTCAAGCCGTAAAGCCAGCAGAGCACATCGGTAAAGCGGTTGCTTTCGCAGCTTGCGCCCACGCCAAAGGTGATGCTGTCTCCCAAAAAGTTCACAACGCTGTTTTTCAGTTCCATAGTGAAAATCTCCTTTCCAAGTGAAGAAAAAGGGCCGCGCAAAGCGCGGCCGCAGACTGTCGAAAAACCCCTGGGAGGCATCGGAGGGCCGCAGCCCTCCGATTTTCATTGCGAACCCGGCGTACACGCCGCCTGGTTCGGCAGTCTTGCGCAGCAAGGCCGCAGACTGTCGAAAAAACCTCTACGAGAGAGCGCGCCCGTGCGCACGGCTACGTTGGTTTGCGGGAAATGCGTTACGCCGCAAGGCTTAGGGTCTCCGCCCTTAAAACCCCGGCAGGTGGTACTGCCTCCTGCACCTCCACTTTGTCAGCGGCCTGAGCCTTGCGCCGCAAGGCTTACGCGCTTTGCCGCCCGGTGAGCCGCAGGCGAGCAGGCAAAGCGCGGCTTTCGGCAGAAAGTGGCAGTGCAGGAAACGGCGGGGGCAGCTTGGCCGTCGGAGGACAAAACGGCCGCAGTCTCCTGTCCCCATCTGCAGGCGTTAACCGCCCATGCAGTTGTGCCCACGGGGTACCCGCTTTCCTTCGGCGTGGAGACGTTCGCAGATGCGGTCACTCCTATGAAAATTCGCCAGTCTGATCATCGCGCAAAGCGCAGCGATAGTCTATCGAAAAACTCTGTGTGGCGTCAAAAACCCTTCGAAGCTGTTTCCGAAACGAACGGCATACCCGATGGCTTTTGGAAATTGCCGGGTTTCCTCTGTCGCCCTTTGCCGCCCTACAGGCCGCTGTGAACGGGCAAAAAGCGCTTCTCGTCAGCAAAACCGTCGCAGAGCCTCGTCGATCATGGCGGCGCACTTTTTCACCTGGGGCAGGTCGCCGTCAACCAGGGCAGGGAGCGGCTTGCGCACGCCGCCCAGGTCCAGCCCTTCCCGCAGGGCCAATACGGCCTTCATGGCGGCGTACAGGTTGCCGTGACAGGCGCACAGCGCGTAAATGATTTCGTTCGCGGCATACTGCACCTCGCGGGCTTCGTCCACCTGCCCGGCCCGGAGATGTTCGTCCATTTTCAGGTACAATTCCGGCATAACGGCGTAGGTGCCGCCAATGCCGCCGTCTGCGCCAATGGCGCGTCCCGCCACAAACTGTTCATCCGGACCGTTAAAGACCACGAAGCCTTCGCCGCCCTCGGCTTTGAACATTTGAATATCCTGGGTAGGCATGGAGGAGTTTTTCACGCCGACCACCCGGGGATTTTGGCGCATTTTCCGCAGCAGGGGCAGGGTCAGCGCCGTGCCCGCCAGTTGGGGAATATTGTAGATGATAAAATCCGTATGGGGCGCGGCGGCGGAAATATCATTCCAATAGGCCGCGATGGCATAATCCGGCAGATGGAAATAGATGGGAGGAATGGCGGCGATAGCGTCTACCCCCAGGCTTTCGGCATGGCGGGCCAGCTGGCAGCTTTCCGCGGTGTTGTTGCAGGCCACATGCGCGATGACGGTGCACCGGCCCTTCACCTCTGCCATGACCGCTTCCAGAATGGCCATACGCTCTTCCTTTTCCAGATAAATGCACTCACCGGAGGAACCGCCTACATACAGCCCCTTCACGCCCTTGTTTACCAGATGGCGTGCCAAAGCGCGGGTGCGATCCGCACTGACGGCGCCGCTTTCGTCATAGCAGGCGTAAAAGGCGGGAATTACGCCTGCGTATTTTTCCATTCGAGCCATGAACAAAAACCCCTTTCGTGTTATCAGCCTTTCACCGCGCCCATGGTAATGCCGCGGGTGAAGTACTTCTGGAAGATGAGGAAAATGGTGATGATGGGCACGCTGGCCAGGGTAGCGCCGGCCATGATGAGGCCAAAATCAGTGCTGGCTTCCGCCTGCATTTTGGCAATGCCAAGGGAAATGGTGAGCTTGCTCATGGAGTTGAGCATGATAAGCTGCAAAAAGTAATCGTTCCAGGCGGTGATGAAGGTGAAGATGGCCAAAGCGCCTACACCGGGCTTGATCATGGGAAAAACGATTTCCACAAAGGTGCGGGCCTCGCCTGCGCCGTCAATACGGGCGGCTTCCAGCATCTCGTCGGGAATGTTCTCGGAAAACTGCTTCATCAGGAACACGCCGAAGGGCCAGCCCACCGTGGGAAAAATGACGGACCACAGGGTGTTGTGCAGGTTCAGCCAGGCCATTTCCTTCAGCAGGGGAATCATGATTACCTGCTTGGGCAGCGCCATGGCGGCCACAAATACGCTGAAGATAACGCCGCGGCCCACAAATTTTTTCTTGGCCAGGGCGTAGCCGCCCATGGAAGCGCACAGGCAGGTAAGCAGCATGGCCGCCACGCAGATGAACACCGTGTTGCCCAGCCAGGCCCAGGCAGGCTTGGTAAACAGCTTCACATAGTTGGCATTGGTTGGATCCGTCAGAAAAAAGCTGGGCGTGCGGGAATTGATGGTGCGTGCATCCTTAAACGAGCCGGTAATAATCCAGTACAGGGGAAAGAGCATCAGCAGGGCCAGAACAACCAGCACAATGACGCCAATCACTTTGTAAATCGAGGTTTTTTCAACGCTGTGATTCATGAACCAGCGCCTCCCTTCAATGACTCTTGGCCAGCCGGAATTGCAGCGCGCTGAAAATGGCGATGATAACGGCCAGAATGATGCCCATGGCGCAGCCATAGCCAAAGTTGTTCAGCTTGATGGCGTTGTGATAAATGTAGTACATGATGGTGAGGGTGGAATCCTTAGGCCCGCCGGAGGTGAGCAAATCGATCAGGGCAAAGCACTGGAAGCTGTTGATGGTGGTAATAATCAGAATGTACAGGGTGGTGGGCATAATCTGGGGCCACTGAATCCGCCAGAAGGTTTGCAGGTTGGTAGCGCCGTCCACCTGGGCCGCTTCCACCAGGGAGTGGTCCACATTGCTCAGGGCCGATACGTACAGCACGATGGGCTGGCCGATGGAGGTGGTGAGCAAAATGGTGATGATGCAGCCCAGCGCCGTATCGGTGCTGCCCAGCCAGTTCAGATTTTTGCTGATGACGCCCAGCGCCTGAAACACGTAATTGAGCAGGCCGTAGTAGGGGTTGAACATCCACTTCCACACCACCGTTACCGCCACGGAGCCCGTTACCACCGGCAGGTAAAACACACAGCGGAAGAAGGAGGTGTAGAGATCCTTCATTTTATAGATAAGCGAGGCGACCCACAGCGAAAAAAAGCAGGTGAAGGGCACGCTGACAAGCACGATGATCATGGTGTTGAGAAAGGAAACGCCGAATTTTGCGTCCTGAAACAGCTTGACATAGTTGCTCAGGCCGATGAAGGTGAAATCGGACATGGTGTAGTTGAAGGCGCTGTTCACCAGGCACATAACCATGGGAAAAACCACAAAGCCGAAGAAGAACAGCAGGGCCGGGGCCATGAACAGATAGCCGGACAGGTTTTCACGCCTGCGGGTGGCGCGCAGCTGGCGGCTGATATCGATGGTGGGGGTTTGCATGCGGAGTTCCTCCTTGCTGACAGGGGAAAGGGGCGCTCCTCCCACAGGGAGAACGGAGCGCCCCGGAAGCATTACGCCTTTTGCAGGCTTATTGGTTCACTACGCTGATGTAGGCGGCAACCTCGGTGGCCACATCGCCGCCGTCGCCGATGCGCTGCAGCAGGTTCCACCACTCGTAGCGCTGGGTGGTCCAGTTGGTGGTTACCTGATAAATGTCGCCCAGATAGGGAGCAAACACGGCGTATTCCGCCTGCACGGCCTTGTCGGTGCCTTCGTAGAGGGCCACGCTGTCGATGGAGCTCTTCACGGAGAAGTAGCCGGAAGCGTACACGCTCTTGGGAGCCTGATTTGCATCGTCGCACACAAAGCGGATGAATTCCTTGGCGGCGGCAGCCTTGGCGTCGTCGCCGTTGTTGAACAGGCCAAAGCCCCACAGACCGCCGTCCAGGCGGGGCACGCCGTCCTCGGAGGGGAACGCCATGTGGAACAGCTCTACGCCCTCGGCCAGCTTATCCTTGTTGTTGGCTACCTGAGCGGAGTTCCAGCAGAAGGCCATCTGGCTGGTGCCGTTGACGAACAGGGCGATTTCCTCGCCGCCGTTGATGGAGGGGTCGAAGGTGATCAGGCCCTCGTTGGCCCAGCTTTGCAGGGTGGTCAGCGCCTTGATGTTGGCTTCGCTGTCCATGGTGTACTTGGTGTGCTCGTCGTTGGTGAAGCGACCATCGAACAGGTTGGTCACCAACGCGCGGGTGCCCTGATCGCCGCCCTGGCCGGAGCAGAAGATGAGGCCGGTGGGGCTGAAGCCGGCGGCTACCAGCGCCCGCAGGGCCTTTTCAAAGTTCTCGGTGGTCCAGGTACGGGTTTCCTGATCGATGTACTGCATGGCGTCGGCCTTTTCAAAGGCAGCCTTGTTGATGCACATGCTGTGGGCGGTCAGGCACAGGGGATAGAGGTAATAGTTGCCGTCGGAGCCCTTGCAGGCGTCGGCGATGATGGGGTTGTTGGCGTTGATGTCCGCCAGGGCTTCTTCGGTCCACAGGTCGTTCACGTCCAGCATTTTGCCGGCGGCGCCCCAGTTGGCCACCAAACGTTCCGGGCCTTCCATAATCAGGTCCGGGGTGGTGCCCGCTTCAATGGCGGTGGTTACCTGGGCGTCGCCGTTGGTGTAATCCAGGTATTCCACGGTCACTTTGATTTCAGGATGCACGGCGTTGAAATTGGCAATGATTTCATTGACCACTTCTTCCTTGCCCCAATCGCCGATGGGGAAGGTCCATAGGGTGATTTCCGTTTGGCCTTCCGCCAAAGCGAAAGCAGGAACGACCATCATGAGGCACAGCAGGATCGCAAGCAGTTTCTTCATGTAGAAAAATCCTCCTTTGATATGGTTTTGATGTTCACGGTCTCTCTTCCGCCGGAGAAGCAAGCTCCCTTGGAAGGTCGAACTAAATGTACTACAAACTACATGAATTGTCAACAGGTTTTTGTGAGTTTTTTGAAATATTAAATACTGAATTATGAAAAATACACATCCTACAAAGTGAAATCATCAAAAATCTTCATTGACAGCCTGCGCCGCTTTGCGCTATAATAAGCCCAACCTTTTTCGCCTGTGGGCGCAAACCAAAAGGAGTGGACGCATGCGTAACCTCAAGGAAGAGAAACTGTATATACAGGCGTTTCGGGAAATTCGCGGCTACATTATTCGCAACAACCTGCGGGAAGGCGACCTGCTGCCCACCGAGCAAACCTTGTGCCAAATGCTGGGCGTTAGCCGAAACGTGCTGCGCGAGGCCATGAAAAGCATGGAGCTGATGGGGATGATTCAGTCCCGTCCGGGTCTGGGCACCATGGTTAAGGGATTCAACCTGGACTTTGTCTTTCAGAACGTGCTGTTTTTCACCATCGGCGAGGATGTGCGCTCCATTCGAGAGATGATCGGTATTCGACGGGCGCTGGAACTGTCCTATATGCACCAGGCCTTTGTGACTATGACGGGCGAGGATGTGCGCGCCATTCGCGACAGCTTTGAGCGGGTGAAGGCTCTCTGGGAGCAGGGCGTGTTTTCCCATACGGACGATAAGGAATTTCATATGCTCATCTTTCAGCACTTAAGCAACGCCGTGCTCAATTCCATGCTGGAGGCCATTTGGGCGGTGGACGCCAACATTGTTCCGCCGGACGACGCGGACCACCGCATGGATATTGCCAAGCACGAGGCCATTGTAACGGCGTTGGAAAATGGAGATTATCCCGCTTTTGCCCAGGCGATGGAGGACCATTTTGCCACCGGCAAATATCAGGGATACGACGTGGGGTAACCCATTATTGATCTTTAAGGAGGAATTGCCATGGATCGCGCTCTTTTGGAGCAACAACGCACCTGGATTCGGCAGGAACTGGACCGCTGCACGGCGTTCTGGCTGAAAAACGGCTGGGATCGTGAAAACGGCGGCGTGTATACCTGCCTGGACCGCACCGGCAAGGTGTATTCCACCGATAAAAGCGTGTGGATGCAGGGCCGCTGCGCCTGGACGTTTTCCTACCTCTGCCATGTGTATGGTCAAAGGCAGGAGTGGCTGGACTTTGCCAAAAGCTGTCTGGATTTTCTGGAAGCGCACTGCATCAACCGCGACAAGGGCGGCCGCATGTACTTTACCGTAACGGCAGACGGCAAACCCCTGCGTCAGCGCCGCTATTGCTTTTCCGAAGGGTTTTACGTGCTGGCCAACGCCGAGTACGCCGCACTGACCGGCGATGAAAATTGCCTGCGCCGCGCCCGGGAAGGCTACGAGATGATTTGGAAACTGATTCACGGCCTGATGGAGGACCCGGTGGGCATGGGTCCCAAAACCGTTCCCGAAACCCGTTCCGGCCGTGCATTGGGAAACCCGATGATTTATTTGAACATTTGCTCTGTGATGCGCCGCTGCGATCCCCAAAACACCGCCCAGTACGACCAACGGGCTCAGGAGTGCGTGAAGGAGATTTTTACCTTTCACCGCAAGGCGGATATGCACTGCACCCTGGAAAACGTGGGCCCCAACGGCGAGTTTTACGGCGATGTAACCGAGGGGCGCATTGTGAACCCGGGTCACGACATCGAGTGCAGCTGGTTCCTGATGGAGTTTGCCAACCACCTGGGCGATTTGCGGCTGCATCAGGGAGCGGAGGAAATCTACCGCGACGCTTACAACGCCGGTTGGGACAAGGAATACGGCGGCCTGCTGTATTTCCTGGACTGCAAGGGCCTGCCGCCGGAAGCCTATGAGCACGATATGAAGCTGTGGTGGCCCCATAACGAAATTCTTATCGCTTCCCTGATGGCCTACCGCGACACCGGCAAGGAAGAATACTATCTGGATTTCTGCCAGACCCTGAACTACTGCAAGCGCGTTTTCAGCGATCCCGAATATGGCGAGTGGTACGGCTATCTGCGCCGCGACGGCAAGCCCACCATGCCCTCCACCAAGGGATCCACCTTTAAGGGGCCCTTCCACCTGCCCCGCATGCTCATCATGGTGGATCAGATGCTGGGTCAGCTTCTGGAGGAATGAAAGCAAAGCAGCCGGGTTTTGAAAGCCCGGCTCAGGTTGCTGAAAAAGCGGAGGCGCAGGAGGCAGTGCCTCCTGCCGGGGTTTTAGGGGCTCCGCCACTAAACCTTATGCCGCAGCGCTTTCCCTGCGAACAAACGCAGCCGCATGCACGGGCGCGCTCTCTCGTAGAGGGTTTTTCGACAGTCTGGCAGCCGGGTTTTGAAAGCCCGGCTGTTCAGGCCGGCAGAAAAGCGCTCTTTGCCTGCTCGCCTGCGGCTCGCCGGGCGGCAAAGAGCGTAAGGAAAGCCTTGCTGTGCAAGGCAGCCGAAACCGACGTACACGCCGCCGGTTTCGGAATGAAAATCGGAGGGCTGCGGCCCTCCGATGTCTCTCATGGGTTTTTCGACAGTTTGAGCAGCCGGGTTTTGAAGCCCGGCTGCTTTGCTCATGTTTTTCAAAAAAGCTGGAAACACAAGCTGATTCATCCCTGGCCGCTTTCCAAAATGCTTTCAACGCCCTGCGCCGGGAGACCACACGCATACCCCCTGGGTATGCCACAGGCCGCCGGGAAGATTGGCGCCCAAGGCCCAAAGCTCGTAGGCGCGCTGGTCCAGCCGGGTGATGGCCTCGCTTGGAAAAGCGGAGGGCTTGGACAGGATGGGCAGGCCGCTTTGCGAAAAGAGGGAGGTAAGCGGCGTGGCCTGACGCAGCCCCAGCAGACGCACCGCCTCGGCGCGAGGCTGGGCATCCAAAAAGGCTTGGCGAACGTCCAGCAGAGCGTGGCAGCACAGCCGGCTCAGCCGGGCAAGGGCGTAGCGCCGGGTTTTGAGCAGCAAAAGCAGCTTTTCGCGGGAGGCGGCTTTCCGAGCGCAGTCCCGCAGCCGGTATTCCAGGCCTTCGGAGCAGTCCGGCAAGGCGGCCAAATCGCTGAGACTGGCCTGACGCAGCTTGTAGAGCAGCACCTTGTCCAGCGCGTCCGGTTTGCATACCGGCTGCCGGGGCAGGGCGTAGCCGCAGGCCGCGTCCGCTTCTTCCTGCCGGCCCTGAAAAAACGCTGCGCGTACAGCCGTAGCGGAGGGCCAGGAATCGCCTGTAAGCTTTTTTGCATGATAATCGCCCCGGCGGGAAACGGCAAAGGGAATCAAGGGGCTGTGCAGCCGGGCGATGGCCCGCAGGTAACACAGGGCCAGAATGTTATTGGGCTTTTGCCAGGCGTCGCCGCCCAGGCAGCGCTCCAACGCCCGGCCCTGAGCGGCTGCAAAAGAAAGCCCATGCTCCAACCCCTCCCGCAAGGCGGCTGTAAAGGCGGGCGTTGGGCTTTCCAGCAGTCCGGCGGCTGGCAACAGGGTGTGCACAGGATCCTCCGCGCCAAAACAAAGGTGGGTGACAAAGCCAAGCCGGGTTAAAAGCTCCACTCCGCCCAAGGCAAAGTGCTCGCCATCCCTCACGGCAAAGGCGCAGGGCAGCTCCAGAACCGCATCCGCCCCGGCTTGCAGCGCCGCCAGCGCCCGCTGCCGGGGCGGATGCACGGCGGGCATACCTCGCTGGGTAAAGCAGCCGCTCATCAGGCACAGAATGGACGCATCCGGCCACTGCCGGCGAATCAGCGCAAACTGATGGGCGTGACCCCGGTGAAAGGGGTCATATTCACAGATAATGCCCACAATCGGCCCCATTTTTTACCCGCCCCCTTCCATTTGCCTTGAAAAAGTTGTATACTAAGAAAGCTAAAAACCGATACACACTGTGTATTTTAACACACCAGGGAGGAAAAAAACATGTCTGCCATCGACAAAATCAAAGCCAAAGCGAAAGCGAATGTTCAGCACATTGTGCTGCCCGAAGGCACCGAGCCCCGTACCGTGCAGGCCAGCGCCAAGATTCTTGCTCAGGGAATTGCCAAGGTGACCCTGCTGGGCAACCCTGACGAAGTGAAAAAAGTGGCCGCCGAAACCGGCACCGATCTTACCGGCGTGGCTATTATCGACCCCAAGACCAGCGACAAAGCCGCCGATTACGCCAACCTGCTTTATGAACTGCGCAAGGCCAAGGGCATGACTCCCGAGCAGGCTGCCGAGCTGGTCTCCGGCAACACCCTGTACTACGGCGCGGTGATGCTCAAGGCCGGCGACGCGGACGGCATGGTGGCCGGCGCCATCAACTCCACCGGCAACGTGCTGCGCCCCGCGCTGCAAATCATCAAGACCGCCCCTGGCATCAAGGTGGTGTCCAGCTGCTTTATCATGGAAATTCCCGACAAGAAGTGGGGAGATGACGGCGTGATGATTTTTGGCGACTGCGCCGTGATTCCGAATCCTACTGCCGAGGAACTGGCCGCCATCGCCATGGCCAGCGCCGCCTCCGGCAAGCAGCTGGTGGATATCGACCCCCGCGTGGCCATGCTCAGCTTCTCAACCAAAGGCAGCGCCAAGCATGACAACGTGACCAAGGTGCAGGAAGCCACCAAGCTGGCCAAGGAACTGGTTCCCGACCTGAAGCTGGACGGCGAATTGCAGGCTGACGCCGCGCTGGTGGAAAGCGTAGGCCAGTTAAAGGCCCCCGGCAGCACCGTGGCGGGCCATGCCAACGTTCTGATTTTCCCCGACCTGCAGGCGGGCAACATCGGCTACAAGCTGGTGCAGCGTCTGGCGGGCGCGGAAGCCATCGGCCCCATCATTCAGGGCCTGGCCAAGCCGGTCAGCGACCTGAGCCGCGGCTGCTCCGTGGACGACATCGTGAGCGTGGTGGCCATCACCGCCGTGAAAGCCCAGGGCTGAGCGCATTATAACGAAGGAGAAAGAATACTTATGAAAATTTTGGTTCTGAACGCCGGGTCCTCCTCACTGAAATATCAGCTGATCGACATGGACGGCGAAAAGCTGCTGGCCAAGGGCCTGGTGGAACGCATCGGCATCGACGGCAGCCACATCAACCAGAAGGTGGGCGACAAGGTGTTTGACGCCGTGGCCCCCATGGCCAACCATACCGAGGGCATCCAGTGGATGCTCAAAGCCCTGCTGGACCCTGAAAAGGGCGCGCTGAAGAGCATGGACGAAATCGGCGCTGTGGGTCACCGCGTGCTGCACGGCGGCGAGCGTTTCACCGCCAGCGTGCTCATCAACGACGAGGTGAAGGCCGCTATCCGCGACAACATTCCGCTGGGCCCCCTGCACAACCCCGCCAACCTGATGGGCATTGAAGCCTGCGAAAAGGTGATGCCGGACACCCCCAATGTGGCCGTGTTTGATACCGCTTTCCACCAGACCATGCCCCCCAAGAGCTACCTGTACGGCGTGCCCATGGAGTATTACGAGCGCCTGCACGTGCGCCGCTATGGCTTCCATGGCACCAGCCACCGCTATGTGAGCAAGCGCGCCTGCGAGTTTTTGGGAATCCCCCGTGAGGGCAGCCGCGTGATTACCTGCCATCTGGGCAACGGCTCCAGCCTGGCCGCCGTGAAGGACGGCAAGTGCCTGGACACCTCCATGGGCATTACGCCTTTGGAGGGCGTGCTGATGGGCACCCGTTGCGGCAGCGCGGATCCCGCCGTGGTGCAGTACATTGCCAATAACGACCACATGACCGTGGACGAAGTGCTGACCATGATGAACAAAAAAAGCGGCCTGCTGGGCATCAGCGGCATCAGCAGCGACATGCGCGATATTGACGCGGCGGCGGACGCCGGCAACGAGCGCGCCATTATCGCCCGCGATATGCTCATCTGGGGCATCCGCAAGTACATCGGCGCTTACGCCGCGGAAATGAACGGCGTGGACGTGATTGTGTTCACCGCCGGCATCGGCGAAAACGGCGCGGAGCTGCGTCGACGCGTCATGGAGGGCTTCGAGTACCTGGGCGCCAAGCTGGATCCTGAAAAGAACAAGACCCGCAGCGAGGCTGTGATCTCCACCGATGACAGCAAGGTAAAGATCGTGGTGATCCCCACCAACGAGGAAATCGTAATTGCTCGCGACACCCTGTGTATCGTTACCGGCAAGGAAATCGAGTAAGAATTTGACAAGCCGATGTGACGAAAGCCTTGCCCCGGCTTGCTGAAAAAGGCTCATACAGAATGGCCCGAGGGGCCTTGGTTCCTCGGGCTCCATTTTTTTGCCGGCTTTAACGCTCAGGAGCACGAGGAAAGTTCTGCCGGTTCCCCATCGACTCGGTCAGGAGGTTTTCATGAATCTGGATATTTCCAAGGGATGTTTGTCCCCTCTGGTGCATCAGCCCTTTTCGGCCCGGGTGGAGCTTGCCCCTCAGGATGTAAACGGCGAAACGGTGTCCTTTGACCCGGTGGAGTTGGAGGGCCGATATGCGGTGGCCGATGATGCCGTAACCCTGGAAGGCAAGCTGAGCACAGTGGCGCACGCCGCCTGCGCGTTGTGCTTAGGCCCTGCCGCTGCGCCGGTGCAGGTTTCCTTTCGAGAAACCTTTCGCAAGGACGCTAATGAGCAGCAGGACGAAGCCTTCCGCTATGAGGGCAAGAGCGTGCCGCTGGACCATATGGCCCTGACGCTGGTGATGCTGAACTTACCGATGCGCTTTGTGTGCAGCGAAAGCTGCAACGCCGGTACGGAGTATTTGGGCGACGCCGAGGATCTGCCGCAGCCCGAGCCGGAGGAGGGTACGTATCGTCCCTTTGAGGGCTTGAAGGATTTGCTGGAGAAGAAGCAGTAGCGTAAATATGTTTGCCCAAAAGCAGCCGGATTGGTGAAATCCGGCTGCTTATTTGATATGGAGAAAACACGATTTATCCACGGGGCGTTTTGGCGTCCAACCGCTGTAAGTACCGCTGAAAATTCAATCCGGCGATTTTTTCCACCAGTGTTTCGGAAAAACCGCGGCGACGCATGGTAGCCAGCAGGGCCGGCACATCGCCTGCGTTATGCAGTCCTTCCGGCCACACCTCGATGCCGTCAAAATCGCTGCCAAAGCCCACAGAATCCTCTCCGCCCAGGTCACACATGTAGGCCATATGGTCCACAACCCGGTTCAGGTCGGCCTTGCCGTCCTCGCTGAGAAAGTGGGGATAGAAATTCACGCCTACATAACTTCCGGCGCGAAACAATGCGCGCAGCTGCTGGTCCGTCAGGTTGCGGAAATGGCGGCACAGACCGTAAGCGCAGCTGTGGGAAGCCATGGGCGGAATATCGCTGTCCATGACTTCGCTTGCTCCCCGGCGATTCAGGTGGCTGATATCCACCGCAATGCCCACACGGCGCATCCGATCGACCACCTGGCGACCGAAGGGCTTCAGCCCTGCATCGCTTCCTGCCTTAGCCGGGGAGGCCAGCAGGTTTTCATGATTCCAGGTGATGGCGGCGGCGCGCACGCCCAAACGCGCAAAACGCTCCACACTGGCCGCATCGTTGCCAAAAGCCTCGCCGCCTTCGATGGTCAGCATCACATTGGGCACGCCTGGCAAAGCCTGGGAAGGATCCGTCACCTGGTGAAAACCCTGCCCCTTAAGCGTTTCAAACACCGCCAGCTCCTGCTCCACGATGGTGGGCCGGCACTCCATACCGCCGGTACACACAAACAACGCCAGCGCCTGTACCCGCACATCCGGGGTAGCGGTTAGCATTTCTGCGGTAATGTCTAACGGCTCCGGCTTGCCGGCCGCCATGGCCCAGAGGGTGTCGGCATGGGTATCGCAAATCAGCATAGCTTGTTCCTTTCCAAACGAAGCATGTTATTCCAACTCGCCATAGTGGGCGCTGGGCGTCAGGTCATACACCACGCGGGAAATGCAGGGCAGCGTTTGACGGATGCGAATGGCCGTGCGCTCCAGCACGTCAAAGGGCAGCCGGGCCGCGATGGCGCCATCCTGCTGGGCCTGCACCGCCCGCAGGCAAACGGCGTAAGCCTCCGGACGGTCCGGGCTGTCCACCAGCGTGGCATAATACTGCCACAACCGGCGGTCGTAGCCGCCTTCGCGAATTTCTTCGGTGAAGCAGGCGTCCGCCGTGCGCAGCAGGTTCAGCCGTTCCTCCGTAACCACGCCCATCACCCGCAGGGCCAGGCCGCTGGAGGGGAAAGGCTGACGCTGCACAATGCGGTCCGGCAGAGCCATGGCGGAGGCCAGACGGCGTACTTCATCCTTGAACAAAGAGGCAATGGGCTGACAAATCCGCAAGCCCTCCACGCTGGCCTCTGCCGAATAGCCAAATTGACGATCGTTAAAATTGGTGCCCAGCACCAGGGTGTGAATATCCGGATCATATTGAAGCTGCTTGCGCAGCACTTGGGTCATCAGCTGAGAGGCGATGCGTTCCTTGTCGTCCCAGCCGCTTACGCCGGACAGCGCCCGCAGGAAGGTTTCCCGGGCGTCTACATGCGCTACCGCCAGCCCCATGGTGTCAAGGAAGGTGCGAATCACCTCGTCCGGCTCGCCTTCCCGAAACAAGCCGGTATCTACAAATACGCACACCAGACGGTTGCCTACCGCCAGACTGGCCAGCCTGGCGCACACGGCGCTGTCAACGCCGCCGGATACCGCGCATAGCACGCGCCCTTCGGGAGCCGTCTGACGCAGCTGCTCAACCGCCTGGTCCACGATGGCTTCGTCGGTCCAATCATCCCGGCAGCCGCAGATGCTGCAAGCAAAGTTATACAGCAATTGAGCGCTGTCGGGGTCATTGCGCTCGATGGGGTACTGAACGGCATAGAGAGGCAGCGTTTTGTGCCGAAAGCCAATCACCCGTTCGGTGGCGGTGGCCAGAGGCTGCAGCGCATCCGGAAGTTCCAGCTCCAGCGCGCCGTGCAAAATTCGTTCGCCGCCGGTGATGCCGTCAAACAACCGGTCGTTTTCCAGGCCCAGCGTAACGGCTCCGCTTTGCCCCAGCTCCGCGCCCGTGCCGCCGCCCAGCCGGCTGCACATCAGCGCGGCCGCGCCGCCCAGCGCCAAAATCGGCGTGTCGGCGCTTAACAGGCCGGCGTCCAAGCCCTGGAGAGCGTCCGGGCCGTGGCCTTCAGAAGCAATGATAATGCCACGAGGCTTGAGGGCTTCCAGCTCCTGCGCCGTAATCTCCAACGCCGCAGGCAGGCAGTACACCTGGCGGCAGCGCAGTGTGCGCGCAATCAGCCACCGGAAACGGCGGCTTTTGCTTAGTACCAAAATGGCGTCCTGCATGAGCTTCCTCCTTGCCTTCATCGCCGGATGAACCTGGTTTGCCTGTATCATTCGCTTTTGGCAGTAAAAATTCCTTCATGAAACCGTCATCGTTTCGCAAAAAGTCACGAATGTAAAAAATCTCCTCTGGATTCCTGAGAAAAGAAAAGAAAATGCGCGCTTTTGACATAAGCCCCCTTTCCCTTGGGCCGGTTGTGGAAAAGAGGGGTTGTAGAGTTGTGGAATTGTTGGTATAATAAACTTTGGTATATGTTCAAAACGTATGCTCTTTTGCAAAGCGCATGAAGGACGGTTGCCTGACAGAGGGCGGCGCCGGCCGCCGGTAGATACAACCAAGGATAAGGAGTGCGAGATTTTGAGCGATTACTTCCGTAACCAACCGAACCAGCAGGATTCGTTCCAGACTGGAAAAGCCCGGGGCCGGGAAGACTGGCCCGAAATGCCCGTATGGCAGCAGTCGGAAATGCTGAACGGACTGGACGATGCCGGCATGACGATGCAGCAGGGAGGCGTGCCGCTGTATGGCGCAGGTGGGGACTTCTTAACGGAAGGCGATAATGCGCCTACCCGCATTGGCAAGCCCATTTCTCAGCAGCTGCTGAATCGCCGCGCCGCGCCGGAAAGCGGCGTGGAACCGGCGGCGCAAAGCGCGCCCCGGTCTGCCGGCGAGCAGGCTGTTCCCGTGCGCCGCCGCCGCAGCCGCGTAGCCGAGCGCGCCCGTGAGCAGGCGGTTGCGCCTGCGGTTAATGAGTATGATCCCTTTAGCGCCGGCGACAGCGAAGTAGAGCCGCAGCCTGCCGAGCACCGCGCCGCCGCTCCCGGCGGCCGTTATACCGGCGCGCGCACCGCTATGCCGGAGTCCCGTCCCGCGGCGCAGGGCGTTGCGGCCCGCGCACGGGAAACGCGCGATCAAATGAGAACGCAAATGGATGCAGAAACTCCGGCGCAGCGTCCGCAGCGGCCGGCTCAACCCGCTCAGCGGCCGAGCGGTCCCCGTCCGGCGCAGCGCCCGGCCAACAGCGGCCAGCGGCCGACGGCAAACGGCCAGCGCCCCGCCCAGCCCGGCGGTAACCGTATGCCTGCTCAGCGGCCCACGCAAGGCGCCCAGCGCGCCCCGCAGGGATATCAGGAAGAAAATGTGGAGCCGCGTCCCCGCAAACAGGCCGCCGCCCTGGAGGGCGACGTTCTCCGCACGCCTGCACGCAAGGCGGACGAGGCATTTCGCCGTCCCAGCGCTTCTGTGCCCAGACCCCGCTATGAGTTTGAAGAAGAGGAAGAACAGAACGAGGGCGAGGAGAAGCGCCGCGGCGGCGTGCTGCTGCCCATCGTGATTGCACTGTTGGTGATCGGCGGCTTGCTGGCCGGCCTTTGCATACCGGACTGGCAGGCCATCGGCGGTCCCGTGGGCGGCGTGCTGGGCCCCGTTCGGGAAAAAGTGGTGGGTGCGTTTGAAACCGTGAAAGCCATGATTGTTCCCGAAGAAGAAGCCATCAAGGCGTTCAGCGTCACCACCACCGATACCGAAACGCCCGCTCAGGTGCTGTTTACCGTGCAGACCGCCAAAAACGTGACGGCCCTGCGCATTGAAAACGACATGGGCGACACCGTATACAACGGCAGCTACACTGCGGATAGCGAGCAGAGCGGCGAGGTAATCGCCAACAGTAACATGCTGGTCTGGAAGTCCGCCTGCACGCTGGACAGCGCCTATTCCGGCGGCTTCACCGCTTATGCCACCCGTAAAAATGGCAGCGAACTGCCCGAAGGCATGCGATCCGCCGAAACGGTGAGCATCGCTACCCCCAAGCCCCAGCTGCCTGCCATGCAGGGCTTCACCTGCGACACGGCCATTTCGGCCGTGCCGGCGCATCTTACCTTCACCATTACCACCTCCACCCAGGTGAGCGCTGTGCGCGTGGTGGACGACAGCAACGTGGCTTTGGCTACCCTGTATGACACCGACGGCAGCGACGCCGACGCCTCCATGACCGAGGAGGGGGATATTCGCATCTGGACCCTGGCCGCGGATGTGGAAAGCGACTATGTGGGCGCATATATGGCCCAGTACCTGCTGGAAGAAGGCAGCTTCAGCTTTACGCCCTCTGGCTACAGCGTGCAGGTGCAGCTGGGCAACGAGCCTACGCCACTGGTTACCGAAGTGCCGGCAGCGGAAAGCACCCCCGAGCCCACGGTCGAGCCCACCGCTACGCCTGTGCCTACGCCGGAGCCTACCGCCACGCCCGAGCCTACGCCGGAACCCACGGCTACCCCCGAGCCTACCAACGCGCCGCTGCCCCAGCTTTCTGCGGAGGCGTCAGAGGCGGCCGCGCCTTCCGCCATCGGCCTGAAGGCTACGGTATACAACAACGGCAAAACCGCTTCCAGCTTCAACCGCGAGCATGCCATTTCCATGCTGAACGCGTTTACCACCCTGAACGGCGGCAGCGATTATGCCGGCTGGCGTCAGGCGGGCGTGCTCACCTTCCGTTCCGGCCCTCTGCGTCAGAACGCAGCCTACGGCACGGCGGATGTGCAGAGCCAGAAGCTCAGCGTGGCCTGGAGCCAGCCGATTGGCGGCATGAAGATTAGCGAGGGCACCGTATATGGCGTGACCGCCCCCGGGCAGGCCGTTATTGTAAAATGGCCCACCGAGTTGCGTCAGCGTATGGGCATCAAGGACGATATGAAGGAAGTCAAGGCCCTGCGCGAGGTGATTGTGGCGGCTCAGGACGGCAAGGTGTACTTCTACAACCTGCTTACCGGCGAAGCCACTCGCGACCCCATCGACATTGGCGCTCCCAGTCGCGGCGGCCTGAGCGTGGCGACGAACGCCACTCCCATTTTGGGCGTGGGCCAGTACAATGCCAAGCTGGCCAAAAAGACCGTCAAAAACGGCTACCATATCTTGAATCTGCTGACCAATCAGGAGGCCAGGCTGATTGCGGGCGATGGCAAGGATAAGAACAGCAATTACAGCGGCGTAACCGGCGCGGCGCTGTTTGACAGCGCCAGCGGCACCATGGTGTTCGGCGCGCAAAACGGCGTGCTGTACACGGTGGAGTTTGGCTCGGTAAAGGACGCCTATAACTACGCCAGCAACGAACTGAAGCTGGGCAGCTCCTATCAGGCTTACAAAACCCAGGCCAGCGGCCAGAAAAAGACGGATACCAACATTGACGCCAGCGTGGCCATGTACAACAATTACGTTTATTACGGCGATCAGGCCGGCATCCTGCAATGCGTGGATGTAAACACCCTGAAGCCCGTCTGGGCGCTGAACCTGAAGGACAACCTGGATGCGACTCCCGCTCTGGATGTGAATGGCGAGGCGGCGTCCCTGTACATCGGCAATACCCTAACTGCCAAGGGAACCTGCGCCATTTACCGTGTGAACGCTTTGACCGGCGAGATTGAGTGGATGCATGAGCTGCCTGAGCTGGTTTATCAGAAAAAGACCGACGTTGGTTGCTATGCCAGCCCGGTGGTGGGCCAGAAAAACCTGAGCGATGTAGTGATCTTTACCGTGACCACCGGTTCCAGCGCCCAGGTGATGGCGCTGAACAAGCAAAACGGCTCCGTGGTCTGGCAAACCAATTTGGAAAGTCCCAGTGTGTCCAGTCCTGTGGCGGTGTACAATGAAAACGGCGACGCCTGGATTGTGCAGGCCGAGCAGAGTGGCAAGATTCACCTGATGGACGGCAAAACCGGCGCCATTTTGGACACCCTGACCCTGACGGCGGAAACTGAGGGCGCGGAGCTGCAAATCAAAGCTTCGCCCGCGGTGTATGGCAATTTGCTCATTATCGGCACCACCGGCAAGGAAGCGGGCGGCGTATACTGCATTGAAATCAAGTAACGAAAGAGGAACTGGCATGAAAATCTATCTGGATGCCATGGGCGGAGACAACGCCCCGCAAGCCCCTGTGGAGGGGGCGCTGGAAGCGCTGGAGCAGCACCCGGACCTGGAGGTGGAACTGAGCGGTCCGCTGGAGCAGGTGCAGCCGGTGGTGGAGAGTGTGTTTGCCGCCAAGCCCGGCCTGCGCTCCCGCCTGACCCTGACAGACTGTCCGGACGTCATTACCAACTGCGAATCTCCGGTCATGGCTGTGCGCCATAAAAAGCAAAGCGCCATTGTGGACGGCATGCTCAAGCTGCGGGATCATCAGGTGGACGCATTTGTATCAGCCGGGAGCACCGGCGCAGTGCTGGCAGGCGGTATGTTCCGCCTGGGGAGGCTTAAGGGGATCGAGCGCCCGGCGCTGGCCCCGCTGCTGCCCAACGGCAAGGATTATTTCCTGCTGATTGACTGCGGGGCGAATGTGGATTGCCGTCCCGAATACCTGCACCAGTTTGCCATGATGGGCAGCGCCTACATGCAGGGCATGCGCGGGGTAAAAAGCCCTCGCGTTGGTCTGGTGAACAACGGCGCGGAGGCGGAAAAAGGCTGCGCCCTTACCAAGGAAGCCTATCAGCTGCTGGAAGCGGATCAAAGGCTAAACTTTGTGGGCAACGTGGAGGCCCGGGAGATTACCCACGACC
Organism: uncultured Clostridia bacterium; assembly: GCA_934621485.1. Classification (GTDB taxonomy): domain Bacteria; phylum Bacillota; class Clostridia; order Christensenellales; family Aristaeellaceae; genus Limiplasma. The sequence goes on along the minus strand of CAKTUS010000026.1, from coordinate 9,210 downwards.
GGGCGGACGTTATCGTATGCGACGGCTTTGTGGGAAACGTGATCCTGAAATTTATGGAGGGCGTATCCGGCACGTTGCTGGGCATCATCAAAAAAGAGCTGCTGGGCGATACCCGCTCCAAGCTGGGTGCGCTGCTGGCCAAGCCCGCTTTCCGCCGGGTAAAGAAAACCATGGATTACAGCGAGGTGGGCGGCGCGCCGCTGCTGGGTGTGAACGGCAGCGTGGTTAAGGCGCACGGCTCCTCAAACGGTCATGCTCTGGCCTGCGCCATGAAGCAGGCCATGCAAATGGTGAACGGCGGCGTGGTGGAAAAAATTGCCGCGCTGTTGCCCGGAGCCGAGCCTCAAGCCTGACGCTGCGCGGTTTTGCCGCTGGCAGATACATTTTTCATATTGCAATGAATAGGAGGAACACACAATGGTTTTTGAAAAGGTGCGCGATATGATCGCCTCTCAGCTGCAGGTGGATGCCTCCACCATCAACCCCGAAACCCGCCTGGTAGAAGACCTGAAGGCTGACAGCGCCAACGTGATGGTTATGATTCTGGAGCTGGAAAGCCAATTTGGCATCGAGGTAGAGGATGAGGTAATCCTGAACCTGAAAACCGTGGGCGATGTGGTAAAATACATCGAGGCTCATCAGTAACAGCAGGAACCTTGGCCCCCGGCGGTACGTCCGCTGGGGGCGCGTGTTCCAAAGGGGAGGAGTAGCATGCAGCAGTTGCAGCAAGCGCTTGGATATCAGTTTCAGAATCAGGCTCATTTGCGCCTGGCGTTGACGCATCCCTCCACCAAGCTGCCAGACAATCAGCGCCTGGAGTTTCTGGGTGATGCGGTGTTGGAGTTTTGCGTCAGCGACATGCTTTATCGAAAATACCCTGCCTGGCACGAAGGGGCTCTCACGGCCCGGCGCGCGGCCCTGGTGTGCGAGCGTTCCCTGAGCATTTTGGCCCGCTCCATGAATTTGGGACGTTACCTGATTATGGGCCATGGCGAGGAGCAGACCGGCGGCCGGGAGAAAAACAGTATTCTGGCCGATGCGATGGAGGCCGTCCTGGCGGCTGTGTACATGGACGGCGGCTATGCCGCCGTGCGACCGGTCATTGACCGGCTGTTTCAAGAGGAAGAACGGTTGGTTGCCTATCAAACCCAGGATGATAAAAGCGCCTTGCAGGAATACACTCAGGCCCATGGGCTGGATTTGCCCGCTTATGAAATCGTTGACCAGAGCGGCCCGGATCACGACCGGCATTTTGTGGCCCGCGTCAGCGTAATGGGCTCGCCGGTGGCCAACGGCGAGGGCGGCAGCAAAAAGGCTGCCGAGCAGGCCGCCGCCCGGGATGCGCTGAAAAAGCTGCGGGCCCAGGAAAGCGAATAGGAGTACTTGGATGCGCTTAACAAAGCTGGAGATATACGGTTTCAAGTCCTTTGCCAAACGAACGGAGATTATCTTTCCTCAGAACGTAACAGGCATCGTAGGGCCTAACGGCAGCGGCAAAAGCAACATTGGCGACGCCGTGCGCTGGGTGCTGGGCGAGCAGAGCGCCAAAACCCTGCGCGGCAACAGCATGGCCGACGTCATCTTTAACGGTACAGAGAAACGCAAGCCCCTCAACTACTGCGAGGTAACCCTGACCTTTGATAATGCAGACCATCAGCTGCCGGTAACCTTTGACGAGGTGAGCATTACCCGGCGGGTGTACCGCAGCGGCGACAGCGAATACCTGATGAACGGCGCGGCCTGCCGCTTGAAGGACATTGTGGATTTGTTCCGCGATACCGGCGTTGGCAAGGAGGGATATTCCATCATCGGCCAAGGCCGCATTGATGAAATTCTCAGCCAGCGCAGTGAGGACCGGCGCGCCATTTTTGAGGAGGCGGCGGGGATTACCCGCTACCGTTCCCGCAAGGAGGAGGCCGAAGGCCGCCTGAAACGGGCAGACGAAAACCTGGTGCGTGTGCTGGATGTGCTGGACGAACTGGAAAGCCACCTGACGCCGCTGAAAAGGCAGGCGGACGTTGCCAAAGAATACCTGGCGCTCAGCGCCACCCTGAAGGAACTGGATATTCGGCTGTATCTGGTGCGCTATGACCGGGTACACGCCAAGGAAACCGCCGCCGAGCAGCTGTTTTTGCAAATCAGCGACGCGGTGAAGGAAGCGGAGGCCGCCCTCGGCGACGCGACCCAGCGGCGCGGACAGGCTGAAAGCGAGCAGGAGGCCCTGCAACAAGCCCTTAGCCAGGCCCACGATTTGCTGCTGGCAAAAAGCGACGCTTTGCACGCCGCACGGGAAGCGCTAACGGATATCCGCAACCGGATTCAAAACGGCCAGGAAACCCTGGAACGGTTGGATAACGAGGAGGAAAGCCTGCGCACCCGTCTGCGTCTGCTGGAGGCTACCACGACCCAGAGCGACGGTGGCCTGAGTGCGGCGCAGCAGTTGCTCAGCCAGGCCGAGGAGGCCCTGGAAAGCCGGAAACAGGCGCACAGCCAGGCAACCCAAGCCGCCGACGCCTTGGAGGAACAGCTTACCGCCCACAAGGCCCATATCATGGACCGCATGAACCGCATGCAGAGCGTGCGCACGTCTCAGGCCCGGCAAAGCGCCATGCAGCAGCAGATGACGGCGCGGCGGGCGGAGATTGCCGCCCAGCTGGTGGCAGAGGAGGAGAAAGGGGAGGCCCTCGGTCAGGCTCTGAGCCAGGCGCAAAGCAATCTGCAAAACGAGCAAAGCCGCCTGGACGACTTGAAAACGGGAGCGGAAGCCTTTGAGCAAAGCACTCGCCAGCTGCTTAGCGATATCCTGGCCCGGCAAAAGCAAATGCAGGAGGACCTGCAAAGCGCCCGGGCGCTGGATACCCGCCTGAAAACCTTAAAGGAATTGCAGGACGGATATGAGGGCTACCAGTACGCCGTCAAAAATGCCATTACCTATGCCCGGCGCAGCCAGATGCACGGCGTGCACGATGTGGTGGCCATGCTGCTGACCGTACCCAAAGCGTATGAAACCGCGATGGACATGGCGCTGGGCGCGGGCATGCAGAACATTGTGACGGAAACGGAGCAGGACGCCAAGCAGTTGATTGACTATCTGCGGAAAAACCGTTTGGGCCGCGCTACCTTTTTGCCCATGTCCAGCGTGCATGGACGCACCCTGACCCCCCGGGAACGGGAAGTGCTGTCCATGGAAGGCTGTTTGGGCGTGGCCAGCGAATTATGCGGCTACGATCCTCGCTACAGGGGCGTCATGGAAAGCTTGCTGGGCCGCACGGTTGTAGCCCACGACCTGGACTGCGGTATCAAAATTATGCGGGCCGGGAATCACGCCTTCCGTCTGGTAACCCTGGAGGGCGATGTGATGCACTCCGGCGGCAGCATGACCGGCGGCAGTATTCAGCAAAAGGCGCAGAACCTGCTGGGCCGCGAACGGGAAATGCAGGAGCTTCGGGACAGGCTGAGCGAGCTGACCAACCGGGTGCAGACTGCGCAAAATGAAATTGACCGGATGGAGGAAACCCGCGCCGGAGAAAAGGAACGCCGGGAAAGCGCCCAGTATGAGCTGCATCAGCAGGAAATCGCCGTGGTGCGCGATACCGAACGCCTGAAAGCCGCTCAGGCCGAAAGCCAGGCTCACGCCGCTCGGTTGCAAAGCTATCAGGCCGCCGTGGCGCAGCTGGATGAAAGCCTGGAGCAAATTGCTCAGGAACTGCAACGCATTGAGCAGGAGAGCAACCAGGAGGAAGAAAGCACGGAGGAGCTGAACGCCCGCACGGAAAGCCTGTCCGCGGAGCTGAACACGGCCCGCCGACGGCGGGAAAGCACGCAGGAAGCCCTGACCGACGCCATGCTGACCCTGCAAAACGCACAGCACGATGTGGATCGAATTCAGCGGGACCGCAGCCGGCTAAGCGATGATACGGCGCAGTGCCAGACAGAACTGAGCGCCCTGGATGAAAAACGCCGTCAGGCCCGTCAGGATCTGCTTTCGGCAACCCAGGCTCAAAGTCAGGCAGAACAGAGCATTTCCCATTGCGAAAAAGCGGTGGAAACGGCGCGGGCGCATGTGGACCAGGTGGAGCGGCAGCAGGCTGACAAGCAGCGTCAACTCCGGGAGATTCAGGACGAGATTGACGCCGCGCAGCAAAACTGCCAGCATGAAACCGACCGTCAGCACCGGCAGGAAATGGCGTTAGGACGGATTCGTTCGGAGGCAACGCAGCTTAGCGACCGCCTGTGGAACACCTATGAGCTGAGCCATGCCGGGGCCGTGGAGGCATTGGAGGCCATCAAGCAGCAAAGCACCGGCGGAGAGGATTTGTCCGGCCAGTTTGACGAAAGCATTGCCGATGCTGAAGCAGGGCGGATTCGCGACCGCATCCGCCAGATGGGCTCCGTCAACGTGGGAGCCATCGAGGAATATGCGCAGATGTATGAGCGCTTTACCCAGCTGGACGCTCAGAAAAACGATCTGGAGCATGCCAAGGCGGATTTGCAGGCGTTGATTGGGCAGCTGCTTACCCAGATGGAAACTGTGTTTGTGGGGCAGTTTGGCGCTTTGCAGGGCTATTTCAGCGAAACCTTTACCCGCCTGTTTGGCGGCGGCTATGGTGAAATCAGCCTGGCGAACCCGGAGGATCCGCTCAACTGCGGCATCGAGATCATCGTGCAGCCCCCGGGGAAAAAGCGGCAGCTGCTGAGCCTGTTTTCCGGCGGCGAACGCGCTTTAACCGCTATCGCCATCCTGTTTGCCATGCTCAAGCTGAAGCCCACCCCGTTCTGTATTCTGGACGAGATTGAGGCTGCGCTGGATGACGCCAACATCAGCTATTTCGCCGACTATTTGAAGGAGTTTAGCCGCGATACCCAGTTTGTGGTGGTAACCCACCGCAAGGGCACCATGGAGCGGTGCGACACCCTGTTTGGCGTGGCCATGGAAGAACGGGGCGTATCCAGCATGGTCAGCGTAAACCTGACGGATTATGAATAACCAATCGACAAGGAGGTTTCTGTCATGAGTGAAAAGAAAGGCCTGTTCGGCCGTCTGCGGGACGGCCTGTTCAAAAGCCGGGAGCGGATGTCCGAGGCCATGGACGCAGCCATGGCCGATAACCGCACGATTGACGAGGATTTCTATGACGACCTGATGGATGCCCTCATCCTGAGCGATATGGGGGCCGAGTGCGCCGAAGAGGCCATTGGCAAGCTTCGCCAGGCGGTGAAGGAGCGCAAAATCAGCCGCGCAGCCGACGCGAAGGACGCGCTCAAGGACATTCTGGTAAGCATGCTGGATGTACACAAGCCTGCGCTGCACTGGCCCATGGTGATTTTGATGGTGGGCGTAAACGGCGTGGGCAAAACCACTACCATCGGCAAGCTGGCCCTGCGCTTTCAAGGGCTGGGCCGCACCATTATCCTCTGCGCTGCGGATACCTTCCGCGCCGCCGCGGCAGATCAGTTGCAAATTTGGGCGGAGCGGGCCCGCTGTCCCATTGTGCGCCACAAGGAAGGGGCCGATCCGGCAGGCGTGGTATTTGACGGCGTACAGAGCGCTAAGGCCAACAAAGCCGATTTGCTGATTGTGGACACCGCCGGCCGCCTGCACAACAAAAAGAACCTGATGGACGAAATGGAAAAAATGCGCCGTGTCATCGACCGGGAATACCCGGAAGCCACGGTGCGCTGCCTGCTGGTGGTAGACGCCACCACCGGCCAGAACGGTTTGGCCCAGGCGAAGGCCTTTCGGGAGGCGGCGGGTATCAACGGCATTGTGCTGACCAAGCTGGACGGCACCGCCAAGGGCGGATCGGTGTTCCCCATTGTACGGGAGCTGGGCGTGCCGGTAATGTATGTGGGCGTGGGCGAAGGCATAGAGGATTTGCAAAGCTTTAACGCCAAGGAGTTTGTATCCGCGCTGTTTGAATAACGCAAAAGAAAGAGGACAAAGGCATGTTTTTGGGTTCCTATTATTTCAAGCAAAAGGCGCGAGAGGCCCTCAAGGGAAACTGGCAAACGGCCCTGCTGGTGACGTTCTTTTCCGGTGCGTTGGTCACGCTGGAGGAGGTGCTCACCAGCCTGAACCTGCCCAACCCCTATCTGCTGGCTTATGGTCAGACAGACCGTTACGTTGTGCAGCTGCTTTCCATCAGCCGGCTGAACTGGGCGCTGATGACGGCGGTTTCGGTACTGGCGCTCCTGCTTACGCCGGCGCTGCAAGTGGGCTGCAACCAGTATTTCCTGCGCCGCCTGCAAAGCCAGCAGCCTACCCTGCTGGAAGGGCTGTTTAGCCGTATGCGCATCCTGCTGAAAGCGCTATGGCTGTATATCCTGATGGGCGTGCGTATTTTTCTGTGGTCGCTTCTGTTCTTTGTGCCGGGCATTTTGGCGGCTTTGCGCTACAGCATGGCTCCGTATTATCTGGCCGATAATCCGGAGCTGACCGCCGGCCAGGCCATTGAAAAGAGCAAGGAAAGCATGAAAAACATGAAGGGCAGCTATTTCCTGCTCATCATCAGCTTCGTCGGCTGGACGCTGCTGGCCAACGTGCTTCAAATGCTGCTGATGGATATCAACGGTGTGGCGGCTTTGGTGGCGGCCCAGTGTGCGCAGCTGCTGATCAGCACCTACATGACGGCCTCCTGTGCGGCGTTTTACCGCACGGTGTCCACGCCGGAGGGCATGGATGCGGCCATGGGGGATATGCGATCCCGGCTGCGTCAGATGGGTGTGGATGATAGCCAAATGGACTTTGGCCCCAAGAACGATGATTCCTCGCCTGATGATGATGCGGGAGATGATTCCCAATGAAGCTGTTTCACAGAAGAACGCCCGCGCCGGTGCTGATGCCTGTTTTGCAGACAGAGCGGCTGATTTTGCGCGGCTTTCAGCCCGATGATGTAACGGATCTGTTTGCGTACTGCCAAAGCCCAAAGGTGGGCCCCATGGCCGGCTGGGCTCCGCATCAAACGCTGGACGACAGCCGCCGCATTATCGAAGGGTTCATCAGCGGCGGCGAGGTTTGGGCCATTGTGGAAAAAAAGAGCGGCCATGTCATCGGCTCGCTGGGCTTGCACGCTCACGCCACCTGCAATGTGGAAGGCGCTCGAGAGCTGGGCTACGTGCTGGGCGAAGCCTATTGGAACAACGGCTACGCCACCGAAGCCTGCCGCGCGGCTTTGGCCTATGCCTTTGACCAATTGGACTGCCGCCAGGTGCGGGCATGCCATTTTCCTTTCAACAAAAAGAGCCGTCATGTAATTCAGAAGCTGGGCTTTACCTATGAAGGCACGCTGCGGCAGGCATGCTGCCTGCCGGACGGCGCCTGGACGGACAAATGCGTATACAGCATGCTGCGCAATGAATATGAGGCCCAGAAGCGCTAAGGAGGACGCCGCCATGCCGCCACTGAAACCCTACAGTCAGGAGCTTTCCTACAGCTATGCGCCAGGGGTGTTTCCCTCCCTGAGCCTGATGCAGAACAAGCCGGAACAGGCCCGCCGTTTGCTGCTGAGCGAAAAAGCCCAGGGCGAAGGCATTGAAAAGCTGCGGGAGATTTGCCGCCGCTACCGGGTACGGGAGGAAGTGGCAGACAAAGCCCTGTCCCGCATCAGCGGCAAGCAGAACTGCTTTGCTGCCGTGGTGTTTGAAAAATGGCAGGCGGACTTGTATACCGATGCGCCGCATGTGGTGCTGCACCACCCCATGGACGAGGGAAATCTGGGTACCATTCAGCGCACGCTGCTGGGTTTGGGAATCCAGGATATTGCCGTCATTCGTCCGGCAGCGGATGTGTTCGATCCTCATGTGGTGCGCGCCACCATGGGCGCAGTGTTCTCCCTGCGGGTAAAGCAGTATGAGGATTTCAGCCTGTACCGTATGGAACACCCGAATCACGCTCTGTTTTCCTTTATGCTGGATGGCTCCGTGTTGCTGGAGCAGGCCGTGCAGCATGTACCGCAGCCCTATGCGCTGGTTTTTGGCAATGAGGGCAGCGGTCTTCCGCCTGAGTTTGCCCAGCTGGGACAAGCAGTGCGCATCCCGCATAATGACAAGATTGATTCGCTGAACTTATCGATTGCCGTGGGTATCGGCGCCTATGCCTTTGTGCATGCCGCCAAATGAAAGGAGCGTTTCCACATGTACGAGGAAATCACAGCGCAGCTGGCCGCCTGTGTGCGGTATTTGAAGCAGGAAGGACATTTGCGTTCCGGCGCAGTGGTGGTGCTTGGCTGCTCCACCAGCGAGGTTGCAGGCGGACGCATTGGTAAAAACAGCGTGCCTGAGCTGGGCGACGCTTTGGCGGGGGCCATGATTGACGCCTGCCATCAGCTGGATTTGTGCCCCGTGTTCCAGTGCTGCGAGCATCTGAACCGGGCGCTGGTGATGGAGCAGTCGCTGCTGGACCGCCTGCATTTAACCCAGGTAAACGTAATGCCCATGCCCAAGGCAGGGGGCAGCACCGGCGCGGCGGCTTATCAGCGCTTTGAACACCCGGCAATGGCCATGAACATTCAGGCAGACGCCGCCATTGATGTAGGCGACACCCTGGTGGGCATGCACATTCGACCGGTGGCTGTTCCGCTGCGCATGGGGGAGGGGGAAACCAAAGTGGGACAGGCCCACGTGGTGATGGCCTATTCCCGCTTGCCATATATTGGCGGGCCCAGAGCCCAGTACCCGGTTTAACACACACACTGAAAAGCGCCTGACTTTTTATCCTCAGAAAGTCAGCGCTTTTTTGTAAAAACGTTCCCGCTTCGAGCGAAATTCCGGAACGCGTAAAGCCATCAGTCGAAAGGGTATAGCCCTATGGGAGAATAAATGCAAGGTCTGCCAGCCGCACCAAGGAGCAAAGAAAAGGACAAAATGGACAAGAGTCGTTTTCCGCACATGTCGTTTTCCGCACACAAACGGGAATGGAAAGCTTCCTGTTATGTTTGCGGCGAAGGATTGTGATCTTTTAGGGACCGCTAGTGAAAGCAGTGCGGTTGGCAGAACTTCCGTGCGTATGAACGTTGCCGGAACTGTATTCTATAAGGACATGCCTACCAACTAAGCCGGTGGGCATGCCCTCTTTGGAAGAAAAAGTGTCGGTTCCGTTTGGAACCGGCACACAGGCCGTCAAAAAAGCTCGCCGAACGGCGAGCTTTTCTGACGAGAAGCGCTCTTTGCCTACTCGCCTGTGGCTCGCCGGGCGGCAAAGAGCGTAAGGAA
>CAKTUS010000025.1 GCA_934621485.1 uncultured Clostridia bacterium | reverse complement strand
TAATGTTTTCGGCGTAGCCGAAAACGCCCCGCCCGACCGGCAAAGCCGGTCGATACGAATATAGTCAGAGGGGCTGCAGCCCCTCTGACAACTCCCCCGAAGGAGTTTTTCGACAGTCTGAAACGCCGCCTGCCTTTTGAAGGCAGACGGCGTTGATTTTTCTGCTGTTTATGCCAGCACGGCAGCAGCGATGCTTTCCGCATCCAGACCGTATTCCCGCAGCAGGGCCGCGGGCTTGCCGCTCTGACCAAAACGATCCTGTACGCCCAGCTTGGTCAGGCGCACACCATCCATATTCACAATGGCCGCAGCAGTCGCATCGCCCAAACCGCCGATTACGCTGTGCTCCTCCACCGTGTACACCTGGCGGTACTTGGCAGCCAGTGCGCGCACGCCGTCCTCGTCAAAGGGCTTCAAGGTATGCACGTTCACCACGGCCACATCTTTGCCGCGAGCAGCCAGCAGCTCCGCCGCGTTCAGGCACTCGTTCACCATAATGCCGTTGCACAGCAGCACCGCATCCTTGCCCTCCCGCAGGGGGCATACCTTCCCCAGCTCAAAGGGCGGCAGGTTTTCAAATACCGGAGTCGCCAGACGGGCCAGGCGAATATAAACCGGTCCGTGAATCGCGATGGCCGCGTCGATGCAGCGCTCGGTTTCCTTCGCATCGCAGGGTACCAACACGGTCATGTTGGGCAGGGCGCGCATCAGGGCGAGGTCTTCAATGGCCTGATGGCTGCCGCCATCCTCGCCTACGGTAATGCCCGCATGGGTAAAGGCCAGCTTCACATTGTTCTTTGGGTAGCAAACGCTGTTGCGAATTTGGTCCAGGCAGCGGCCAGCAAACACCGCAAAGGTGCTGCAAAAGGGAATCAGCCCGGTAGTGGACATGCCCACCGCCAAATCCACCATATTGGCTTCGGCAATGCCGCAGTCAAAAAAGCGATTCGGAAATTCCTTTTTGAAATATTGGGTCTGAGTAGCGCCTGCCAGGTCGGCGTCCAGCACCACCAGCTTGCTGTTTTCATGTCCAATTTTGGCCAGATATTCGCCATAGGCCAGGCGCGTAGCTTTCTTTTCCATTTTCCTCATCCTCTCAGCCTTCCAGTTCATGCAGAGCCTGCTGGCGCTGCTCTTCGTTGGGCGCTTTGCCGTGCCATCCAACCTGGTTTTCCATAAAGCTGACGCCCTTGCCCTTTACGGTTTTCATGCGAATCAGCTTCGGCATGCCGGGCTTATGGGTCTGCTTCAGGGCCGCCAGAATCTGGTCGTAATCGTTGCCGTCGGCCACTTCGACAACATCCATGCCGAAGGCGGCAAACTTGGCGGAAATATCGCCAAGGCTCATCACCTGGTCGTTGGTGCCGTCAATCTGCAAACCGTTGTTGTCCAAAATCACCGTCAGGTTGTCCAGCTGGTAATGTGCGGCTGCCATGCAGGCTTCCCACACCATGCCTTCCTGGCTTTCGCCGTCGCCAATGATGGTGTACACCTGAAAGGTCTTGCCCTGCGCCTTAGCGCCCAGCGCCATGCCGGCGGCAATGCTGATTCCCTGGCCCAACGAGCCGGTAGAGGCGTCCACGCCGGGACATTTTTTCATATCGGGATGTCCCTGCAAAATGCTGCCCAGCTGGCGGAAATTTTGGAACTCCGCTTTATCGAAGTAGCCACATTCGCCCAGAACGGCATACAGCGCCGGAGCGGCATGGCCCTTGCTGAGCACAAAGCGGTCACGGTTGTCCATCTTTGGATTGCTGGGGTCTACGTGCATAACCTCTTTGTACAGGGCTACCAGCGTCTCCACAATGGACAGTGAGCCACCCGGGTGGCCGCAACCGGCGTCGGCAGTCATATTGATGATGTCGCGCCGTACCTGAGTGCACAGGGAACGAATATCCGCGTTCATGATCTCTTTTCCTCCTTAGAGTCATCGATTCCTTTGCTATCCTATCAAGGCGAACCTGGTTTGTCAAGACATAAGGGCGTGCGGGCAGAGTGGCTGCATTGTGCTTATTTCGCGCGCCGCATCAAGCGCTAGAGTGAAAACAAGCTTACATTCCTGAGCAGGGACGATTTACCCCTTACGATTGGTAAAGGCTGCGTGTGCTCGCACTGCTTTTTGGAATGATGATGGAAAGGCTGCTGGCCCAGTGTGCGGGAGAGAACAAACCATCCCCTCCCAAAGCAGCCGATGAGGCCCCCTTTCGCGCGTTCATCAGCGCTTGCCCACCACCTGTCTGCCATTGACAAACACGGCCCGGATTTGGCACTGAATATCCCGCAGGGGATTACCGTCAAAAATGGCGATATCGGCATCCTTGCCCGGCTCCAGCGTTCCTACCCGGTCCGCAATGCCAATCACCTGCGCCGGGTTTACGGTAATGGCCCGCCAGGCGGCTTCCTCCTCCATACCCGCCTTCACCGCCAGGCCCGCGCACAGGGGCAGGCAGTACAGGGGAATCACCGGCGCGTCGGTAATGATGCACACCTGTAACCCGGCTTTGCTGAGGACGCCCGCCGTGCGAAAGCTCTTTTCCTGCAATTCCGTCTTGGTTTTGGAGCCAAAAGAGGGACCCACCAGTACCGGCTTACCCGCTTTCACCAGCTGGTCCACAATCAGGTGGCCCTCCGTCACATGATCCAGGGTGATTTCCAAATCAAACTCCCGAGCAATGCGCAGCGCGGTCAGAATATCGTCCGTGCGGTGTGCGTGAGCCTTGAGGGGAATTTCCTTTCGGATTACCGGCAGCAGCGCCTCCAGCTTCATGTCAAAGGGGCGGGTTTTGCTTTCATCCTTTTCGGCGGCTTCCACCTCGGCGGCATAGCGCTTGGCCTTAAACAGTTCCTCCCGCAGCAGCGCGGCCACCGCCATGCGGGTCACAGGCGCTTTCTTCCCGTTTTGACCATACGCTCCCTTGGGATTTTCGCCAAAGGCAATCTTCATGGCGGCCGGGTACTTCACAACCATATCGTCCACACAATTGCCGTACAGCTTCATGGCAACAAAGGTGCCGCCCAACACATTGGCCGAGCCGGGGCCGGTAACCGCCGTGGTAACGCCGCCCTCCAGCGCATGCGCAAACGCCTCGCACCGGGGATTCACGCCGTCAATGGCCCTCATTTCCGGGGTAACCGGGTCGGAATACTCGTTGCAGTCGTTGCCCTCCCAGCGGATTCCTTCCTCATGGATGCCAATGTGGCAATGAGCGTCGATAAAGCCGGGCGTTACCAGGCAGCCCGTGGCGTCCAGCACCTCCGCGTCCGCCGGCGCATCCACCTGCGCGCCAACCGCAGCAATGGTTCCGTCGTCGCCAATCAGTACCTGTCCGTTTTCCCATTCCTCACCCGTCATTGGTTTGATGTGTCCTCCGCGAATCAGCAGCATGCTCAAAACTCTCCCTTCTTTGGTTCTTCTTTGTCTCGTTAGACATAAAACCGCCTTTTTCCTGCTTCTGCAAAAAAGGCGAGGGGCCATCCCCTCGTTCCCTCCATTGTGCTTTTTTTACTCGTTGTACCAATAACCCGCCTCATCCGTTTTCCGCGGATGCTCCTTCAGCGCCGGATGCCGGTCCCCCACAATCCAAAAATCGCAGCAGGCGCCGTTGGCGCAGGTGGTTTTGCGAATCAAACCCGCGTGCATGTTTTCCATCAAAACGTAATCTGCATTGCAGATGGCGGGCATCAGGTGCAGGTAGCCGTGTTTTTTGGCGAAGTGGACGATGGGACACTTGTCAAAGCGGTAGTGAATCCCATCGGTTTTGCTCAGCTTCTCCACCGTCATCAGATAATTTCCCGGCCAATCCACCCGGTGCTTTTCATCCTTTTTCGCGGTGGCCTCAAAAGCGTGCTGCATCAGCCTGCGCGAAAAAGGCCGGTTGGCGTTCAGCAGCTTCATTCCGCGAGAGGCGGGCGAGAGCAGCTCCAGATTCATCTGATAAATCTCTTCCACGGTAGGCTCGTGGTTCAGCACTTCATAATAGGCAAACAGCGCAATGCAGTCGTAGGTGCCGCCCACGCCGTTGTGCCGGTTGGCCTTGCCGCCCATATCGGACGTTTGCCTCAGAAAATCTGCATATTGCAGCTGAATCCGCGCCCATAGCCTGCCAGCCTCTTCCGGACGGCAATGCTGCTTCAAGTGAGACAAAATCACCTTCTTTGCCAGCAGGGAATAACAAACATGTTTTTTTCGGTCAAACGGTACTTTCTTTTCTTCCATTTCTCCTCAACCTCCACCTCACGCGCCGCGTCTCCTGACGCCAACGCGCCATTCGCTCATCTATTTCCTGCGAATGGTCAGCCAAAGGAAACAAAGGTTTCCTTCCGCGGCCGCTATTATAGCACGGGTCCGGCGGCTTTTCAAGCGGCGCCGGCTTCAAAAAGAAAAGCCGCTTTTTTTCGTATAAAAGCTGGCTTTTCCGGCATTTTTCATCCGTTTTTCTCCATGACCACCGCCGTATAGGTTGCCATGGTTTTTTCCTGTCCCGTTGGTGCAAAACCGTTCTTCTCCCAAAAGCGCCGGCTTTGCTCGTTGCCCTTCACGTAAGCCAGCCTGATTCGGGTGTATCCGGCCTCGGCAAGGCGTTCCAGCAGCCTGCCAATCAGCCGGCTGCCAAGTCCGCGGCCCTGCCAGCGGGCATCCACCATAAACCAGCCGATATAGGCCGTATCTTCAGTGGGATATCCCGTTACCAAATCCAGTAATGCAACCAGGCTTTCCTGCTGCCAAACGCCCACAAAGTGCTTGTCTTGCATCGTTTTTCCGGGCGGCAGGGCCGTCAGGTCGTCCTCAAGCCCCTCCAAGGTTAAGCGCTGCCCCATGTGCGCATAGTACTGCGGGTTGCTCTGACACAAATGAAGCATGGCAGGCAAATCGCTTTTCGTTAGCGGCCGAACCGTTCTTTCATCCATGCAGGATATGCTCCTTCAGCAGCAAAATGGCCTTTTCATAGCCTGCAAAACCCAGACCCTTGATTTGGGCTATGCAGACCATGGCCGGATAGCTGACATGGCGAAAGCTTTCCCGCTGGCTTACATCGCTCAAATGCACCTCCACGGCGGGCAGCGCCACGGCCTTCAGCGCGTCCAAAATGGCTATGCTGGTATGTGTGTAGGCCGCCGGATTGATGACAATACCGTCCGCTACGCCAATGGCGCTTTGGATGATATCCACCAGCTGCCCTTCATGGTTGCTTTGAAAGATTTCCACCTGGATGTTCTCCCGCTGGCATACCTGGGTAATGAACTGCTTCAGGCTTTCATAGTTCTGGCTGCCATAGATGCCGGGTTCCCGCACGCCCAGCAGGTTCAGGTTAGGGCCGTTGAGGACAAACAGCTTCATCATATGCCTCCTTCATGGCGTTCATGCAGCGAACCGCCGTTTCGTTGGGAAGGGTTGCATCTGCACAGGCGGCGTACAGCGGCGCGCGCTCCTGCCACAATGCCTCCAAACTGTGAGACTGGGAAATGGGCCGGCCGGCGGTCGGCAGGCTTTCAATGGGCCGGGTCATATGCACCACAAAGCTGTTCATGCGCAGGTATTCCCGGTTTTGCTCAGCCAGGGGCGCGCCGCCGCCGGTTACCAGCACCTGGCCGCCCTGCAGGGCATAGTGCTTCAGCAGTTCTGCCTCCTTGCGGCGGAAGCCCGCTTCCCCCTCCCGCTCAAAAATCTGGGGAATGGAGCAGCCAGCCCGGCGCACAATTTCCTTATCCAGATCCACCAGCGGCATCTCCAGCAGCTTAGCCACCCGGCGGCCTACGCTGCTTTTTCCGACGCCCGGCATGCCAATGATGGCCAGGTTGGTTACCTTGCGCCGCAGCGCCGCTTCGGCGGCGGCCACTCTTTCGTCCGCTACAACCTGACCGGTAAACAGCCGGCAGGCTTCTGCCGCCTGCCACACCAGCATGCTGAGCCCGCCTATGCAGGGAATCCCCTTTTGCTGCGCGCTCTGGCACAGCCGGGTGCGCAGAGGATTATAAATAGCATCCATCACAAAGCGCAGTTTCGGCAAGCAATCCAGGTTCACCGGACAAGCCTCTACCGCCGGATACATGCCCACGGGCGTGGCGTTGATCAGCCCTGTGGCGTCGGCGTGTCTTTCCAGATGATCGTAGCGGTTTTCGCCGTTTCGGGAGATAACCACCGGCGTGCCGCCCGCCTGCCGCACCACATAGCAGGCGGTCAATGAGGTGCCGCCGCTGCCCAGCACCAGCACCTTTTGCCCTTCCAGCGGGGCATGGATGCTTTGCAGCGCCGCCTGCATGCCAAAGGCGTCGGTATTGTCGCCATACAGCGTGCCGTCCGAGCGGCGCACGACGGTGTTCACGCTGCCGATATGCCTTGCCCGAAGGCTCATATCGCTCAGATAGGGAATCACCGCCTGTTTATAGGGAATGGTTACATTCAGTCCGTCAAAGGAGCCGGAGCGCAAAAATTCGTCCAGTTTCTCCGGGCTTTTTTCATACAGGCGGTACTCATAATCCGCCAGCAATCCGTGCAGCAGGGGCGAATGGCTGTGCGCCAGCCTGCCGCCCAGCAGGCCAATCGCTTTTTTCATGGCTTATACCTCGGAATAGCTGCCCAGATAGGTGAAATCGGCGCTTTCGCCGCTAAGCTGGCCCAACAGGTTCAGGGCCGCCTCGTTCCGGACGGACGCCTCCAGGTCGAAATAGAACTGAAATTCAAAATCCGTTCCGGCAATGGGGCGGCTTTCCAGCTTGGTCAGGTTCAGCCCCAAAGCGGCGAATCTGGCAATCATGCGGTATAGGGAGCCAGGCTTGTGAGGCAGGGTAAGCATCAGGCTCATGCGGTTGGCGCCGGGATAGATTTCCTTGTCCCGGGCAATGCAAATGAAGCGGGTGAAGTTATGGTCGGTATCGCACACGTTTCTTTCCAGCGGCGTCAGGCCGTACAGCTCCGCACAGGCAGGCGATGCAATGGCCGCCACATCGCCCCGGCCGCTTTCCGCCACCCGCTTGGCCGCCATGGCTGTGTTTTCACAGGGCGTAATGCGCACATCCGGCAGCGATTTCAGGAACGCGCCGCACTGGCCAATAGCCTGGCTATGGCTGAGCACCTCCCGCACATCGGCCAGGCGCGTTCCCGGCAAAGCCAGCAGCTGATGGTTCACCTTTATGCGGGCGCTGCGCACGATGGAAAAACGGTGTCTGCGCATCAGGTCGTACACCTCGTCTACCGATCCGTAGGCGCTGTTTTCAATGGGCAAAACGCCGTAATGGCACAGCCCGCTTTCAATGGCCTGAAACACGCCTTCAAAGCTTTTGCAGTACATGATATCCGGCAAGGTGAACAGCTTTTCGCATGCCTGCTGGCTGTACGCGCCCTCCACGCCCTGGCAGGCCACCACCGCAGTGGAGGGAAAATCGCAGTCCTTCACGGCTTTCCGGATGCGATCCGGCAACGGGGAAGGGGCGGACAAATACTGGTGCTGGTAGCTGCGGCTCAGGTCGAACAGGGTGCTGAACAGCACCCTGGTTGAAGAAGCCAGTTCCGGCGGCACGGCGGCGGTCTGGCTTAGCAGCACTTGCCGTTCCCTGGCGGGGTCGTACACGGGCAAATGGTTTTCTTGCTTGTATTTGGCAATTTCCAGAGCCGCAGCCATGCGCTGCTGAAACAGCTGCGTCAGCTGCGCGTCGATTTGATTGATTTTTTCCCGGCTTTCGTTGATATCCATACGCTTCATTCCTCCACAGCCATCTTCATCCATTGAGACAGTTCTTCTACGGCAACCTGATGCAGCTCGCACCGGCCAATCGCCCGGGGCAGCACGAAGGTAACCCGGTCCCCCATGCGTTTTTTATCCGAAAGAGCCGCGGCGCAAAGGGCACCGGCACTGAAGGGAGCCGATACCGGCAAGCCGTTTTTTCGGTTTGCCTCACAAATGCGGCTTTCCACATCGCCGCCGCACAAGCCCAGGCGGCCGGCCAGCCGGGCTGCGTACACCATTCCTACCGCCACGGCATGACCGTGAGAAATGGCATAGCGGCTGTTTTTTTCAATGGCATGCGCAAAGGTGTGACCCAGGTTCAGCAATTGACGGCAGCCCAGGTCGTGCTCGTCCGCCGCTACCAGCGCGGCTTTGGCGGAAACGCAGCGCTCAATCACCTGTTCAGCCTGATCCAGCCACTGCCCGCCAGCCAGCCGGTCAAACAGTTCTTCATCCCCCAGCACGCCGTATTTGATGGATTCAGCCGCGCCGTCGGCCAGCACCTCCGGCGGGAGCGTAAACAGGGTATCGGGGTCGCACAGCACCAGACAGGGCTGATGGAACGCGCCCACCAGGTTTTTGCCCTGGCTCAGGTTAAAGCCGGTTTTTCCGCCTACGCTGCTGTCCACCATGGCCAACAGGGTGGTGGGAATCTGAACGCAGGCGACGCCCCGCAGATACGCCGCCGCCGCAAAGCCCGCCAAATCGCCGGTAACGCCTCCGCCCAGAGCCACCACGCAGTCGGAGCGGGTGAACCGGTTTTGGGCCAGAAAATCTACCATACCGGCCCAGGTAGTCATGGTTTTTTGGGTTTCGCCGTGCGGAAAGGTATGATGGCACACTTCCAGGCCGGCCGTTTCCAGACTTTGCTCCACAACGCCGCCATACAGGCGGTACACTGCGTCATCTGCCAGCAGGGCCGCCTTGCGGGCCTTGCCCAGCACTTCCCTGACGTGCCGCCCCGCCTGACTGAGCAGCCCCCGGCTGATGCACACCTGATAGGGATGGTCTCCCTCAACCTGTACGATTTTCATTGTTCATCCTCCTTGCCGTCAGCAGCGTCCTTTCGCCGGGTTCCCTCGCGCAAAAGGCTGTGCATGGTTTCGGTATCGCCGTCTCTGAGCGCGTCGCGGTAGCGGGTCAGGTTGCCGATGAGGGTGTTCAGTTCCTCCAGCAGCGGGCCCTGGTTTTCAAAGAAAAGCTCCGTCCACATCTCCGGGTTCAACCTGGCCACGCGGGTTAAATCCCGAAAGCTGCCGGCAGAAAAGCCGAAGTGCTCCAGCGCCGTCGGGCTTTGCACATAGGCGCTGCTGACCACGTGAGCCAATTGGGACGTATAGGCAATGACCCGATCGTGGTTTTCCGGCGTGGTAATCACCACGCGGGCGAAGCCCAGCGCGTGCCAGAAATGCTTGAGTCCCGCCACCGTCTGAATATCCATTCCCCTGGGAGGCACCAGAATCATGGACGCATTTTGAAAAAGATCCGCCTTGGAATGAGTAAATCCGCTATACTCTATGCCTGCCATGGGATGGCCGCCTACAAAGGAAAACCCCTTTTCCCTGGCCAGCGCCCATAGCGGCTCGCACACCGCCTGCTTTACGCCGCACACATCCTGCACCATCACCCCGGGCTTAAACGCATGGCAGTGCTCCCGCACATACTGAACCGCCGCCTTGGGCCAGGTGGCCACAAGGATCATGTCGCAAATGCCCAGGCGTTCTTCGGTTACTTCGCCATCAATGGCGTCCAGCAGACGTGCCTTGTAAATCACCTGAGGGTCTGTATCCATTCCCAGCACCGTGTGGGGCGTATTCTTTTTCAGGCACCTGGCGATGGAGCCGCCAATCAGGCCCAAGCCAATAACCGCAATGTTCATGCCTGCGCCTCCCTGCGGTAGGCCAAAGGCCGCAGAGCCCGAACCGCCCCCATGGTTTCCCGGAACACGGCCGGAGTGATGGACTGTGCGCCGTCGCACAGGGCATGAGCCGGGTCGTTGTGCACCTCAATCATCAGGCCGTCCGCACCTACGGCGGTGGCAGCCATGGCCATGGGCTTCACCATCCAGGCAATGCCCGTAGCGTGGCTTGGGTCCACAATAATGGGCAGATGGGTCAGCTTTTTCAGCATGGGTACGGCGGATAAATCCAAAGTGTTGCGGGTGGCGGTTTCAAAGGTACGGATGCCGCGCTCGCACAAGATGACGTTGTTATTTCCGCCCGCCATTACGTATTCTGCGCTCATAAGCCACTCCTGCAGGGTATTGGCCAGTCCCCGCTTAAGCAGAATGGGCTTGCCCGTATGGCCCAGCGCCTTAAGCATTTCAAAATTCTGCATATTGCGCGCGCCCACCTGAATCACATCCACATCGTCAAACAAATCCAGCTGAGACAGATCCATGATTTCCGTTACCACCGGCAAGCCCGTCAGCTTTTTGGCCTCCAGCAGCAGCTCCAGGCCATGCTTGCGCAGACCCTGGAAGGCGTAGGGCGACGTGCGGGGCTTGAACGCGCCGCCGCGCAGCATGGTAGCGCCGGCAGCCTTCACCGCCTGCGCGATTCCGCAAATCTGCTCCTCGGTTTCAATGCTGCACGGACCGGCAATCACGGCAAATGCGCCGCCGCCCACGCTGGCCTGCCCCACCTGCACCACCGTGTCCTCCTCATGGAACTTGCGGTTGGCGTTCTTATAGGGCTCCTGCACGCGCTTTACGTCCTCCACAATGTCCAGCGCCCGCAGCAAATCGATATCCACCACCGAGGTATCGCCCACCAGGCCCAGCACCATATGGGTTTGACCCAAAGAGGGGTGCACGGTCAGGTGCAGGCTGGCCAGCCAGTCCAGCAGATTGGAAAGCTGCTTTTGATCCGGGTCCTTTTTCAGAATGACAATCATGGGGTTTCCGCTCCTTCCTGCAAACGAAAAACCCTCGCGGCATTGGCCGCGAGGGTTTGCGGGCTTTCAGCCCGTTTACTTCATCACAGCGCAACGCAAAACAGCCTTACCGTAAAAGCCGGTAAAGCGGTAAAAGGCGTAAAACGCGCTGTGGTTTTGAATATGAGTCATCGTTTCGCGCCTCCTTGCGTTGGTGATGTTGGAATCATAACACCGCTTTTGGGGTTTGTCAACAGGTATTTGGCAAGCAGTGCCGCGAAAAAACAATCGGGAAAAGGGCGCTGAAAATCAGCTGAAGCCGATGCCAAGGCTCATCGCGGCAGACCAGCGGCAAGTATCGGAGCTGTCAACGATTTGAGGACTGCCAAAATGCTTTCGGCAAAGTGGAAAGCCTTCCGCCGCAGGGTTTCTTTGACAGGCTGAGGGCCGCCCGTTGGGCGGCCCTCAAAAATGGGGTTATTCGTTTGCGGGGTCGCCGCCGTTTGCTTCATTCTCAAGCGGCTGATCCGCTCCTTCGGACGGGGCGTCGGGCCCGGTCGCAACCGGCTTTTCCGCATGCTCCAGCTGCTGCGTTCCCGTGGTTTCAGAGCCGGTCGTACTGCCGGCCGGCGTGGGAATGGTTATATAGACCCATTCGCTGGTTTCGTAAGTTGTGCCGTCGCCTACGGCGCGCACATACAGGGTTGCATTACCATGGTCTTTGTAGTCCACCCTGCGGCCGGTCTCACCGCCCTTGGCTTGAAATAAATCGCCGTTCTCACCAAACTTGTACTCGTATACGGTGGCATAATCCACGCCCGCCCAGGTAACCCACTTGTTGACTTCATCCAGCTGTAGCTTGGGCATGACCAACTTGGTCAGCGTCGCAGGCGCGTCCTTAACGTACAACGCTTCTACCGTTACATCACTGTCGGGCATGGTAAAGGCAATCGTGGTTTCCGTGCTGTCAATGGAGAGGTTCTCAGCGTTCCAGCCCTTGAAGGTTTCGCCCTCCGCCGCCTCGTTGGCTATCACCGTTACGGGATCGCCTACCGCATAGGTATCCTTTCCATCGGTCGTTGTGCATTTCACCAAGGTAACCTTGTGCGTAGCAACGGGCGCAGGGCACGTCACACACTCTTCCAGGCTGGAGGCGTAGTTCGTTCCATCGCCTGCGGCGCTCACAAACAGCTGCTTGCCCTCATGGCCCGCATAGCTGATGAACAGTTCGGCGGTGGTTCCCTCCGCGCCATCCTCGAAGCGATACTTGTAGCCGGTGGCGTTGGCTACCGCCGTCCAGGCAACCTGCTTGTTGGCTTCATCCACCGTCAGGGCGGACATCTTCAGCTGGGGCAACCCCGCAGACGTATCCTGGTACTGAGCCTCCAGGGTCACTTCGCCCGCAGGCATGGTAAACGTGATGCTTTCGCTATTGGCAACGGAAACGCCCGTGGCCTTCCAGCCGATAAAGGTCTTCCCGTCCTTCTGATCGGCGGTCACCGATACGGTTTCGCCCGCTTTGTACTCGGCTTCCGTCTTGTTGTCGGGCAGCAGCCTGCCATCCTTCACCGTTACCCGATAGGCGGTAGCGGAAGGCGCAGCCTGGCAAACCACATGAGCCCAATCGCTGGTTTCGTAAGTTGTGCCATCGCCTACGGCGCACACATACAGGGTTTCACCGATATGGCCGCTGTAATTCACTATGCGGCCGCTTTCACCGCCCTGGGCTTCAGATGCCTTGCCGTTCTCACCAAACTTGTACTGGTATACCGTGGCATAATCCACACCCGCCCAGGTAACCGTTTGGGTATCGGTATGCAGCTGCAATTCGCCCATAACCAGCTTAGGCAGCGTCTTGGCCTCTACGGGAGCGGTAGCCATGGAGTTGACCTCGCTGCCGGTATAGTTGCCAATGCCCACAGCAGACACTGTGATGCTCTGGCCCACCAGGCCGGCGTCCACCGTATAGGTAGCGCTGGTTGCGCCGGAAATGGCGGCGCCGTTGGCATACCACTGGAAGGTGGCTGTAGCGCTTTCAGGCGCAAGCACGGCGGTCAGCTCGTCGCCCACCACAGGCGCCTTCGTGCCCACGTGATTGTTCACAATGGTCACGCCCTGCAGTTTGCCGCTGGCCTTCACCTCAGAGGTGGTAATGGTGTTGGCCGTACCGCTGTACTGGCCCTTGCCGGTTACCACAACCTGCACCTTGTAGCCGATATCGGCGGTGGTAACGGTGTACTCAGCACTGTTGCCGCCCACCTGCTTTCCATTCACAATCCACACATAATCCGCCGTAGCGGCCGCGGGCGTAATGGAGGCGGTCAGCTTTTCGCCTGCCACAGGCGCATTGTTGTTCAAAGTGACGCCGGTAATCAGCGTGTTGGGCACAACCTTGCTGGTAATGGCGCTGTAAATGGTGCCGGTGTAGTTGCCGGTACCCGTCAGGCGCAATTGCAGGGTCTTGCCCTCGTCATCGGCGGTAACGGCGTAGGTGGAACCGGTGCCCACCACCTTGCTGGTGCTGCCGTCGATGCGAATCCACTCATACTTCACCGTGGCGTCCTCAGGCTTGATGGAGGCCACGCTCATCACATTGCCCACCATGGGGGTAAGAGTGTTGAGGGCCACGCTGGTCAGCTCGTTTTCGCCATAATAGTCCAGGAAGTCGTTCATCATCCAGCCCACACGGCTGCCAACGCGAATCCGATCCCACACCGCGCCCTTTTGCAGCACGGCCACGCGGGTACCCACGCTGTAAACGCCAATCTTGCTGTAGCCGGTGCCGGGGCCGGTGCGCAGGCGCACGCCGTAGCCGTTACGGCTCCAGATGGTAGCGTAGCAAACTACCTCTTCAGGGTCGTAGCCGCCGCCAAAGTTCAAAAACTGGCTCATCATGTAGCCCACGGTGCCGTTAATGCTGATGCGGGACCAGTTGGAGCCGCGCTCCAGCACATTGGCCTGAGTGCCTACGGCATAGGTGCGAATGACGCGATAGCCGGTGCCGGGGCCGGTGCGCAGGCGCACGCCGTAGCCGTTATGGCTGATGACGGTAGCCGTGCCGCTGGGCTGAGCGCCGCCGCTGGTTCTCAAATAGCTGGCGGACATATAGCCTGTGCGTCCGTCCGGAGTCTGCACATGATACCACCCGCTGGTGGAGCCCAGAATCTTCACCTGGGTGCCGGTATAGTAGCTGGTAATGGTCGCGGAATTGGTACTGGGCCGCTCCCGCAGACGCAGCCAGCCCCCCACAACCGTCGCATACTGCGAGATTGCCATAGAGGTTGCGGGAATCACGCTAAGCAGCATGATGGCAACCAGCAGGACAGCCAAAAAGCGTTTCATAAATCGTATCCCTCCATTTGTCAGGGTGTTTTCGTGTATATGACGAACCACCCCATCAAATTCTTCCCTGTTGTGGAATTTCATTGTACAATGTTTTAGCCCCGTTGTAAATTGCCAAATCCGGCGCTTTTGCCGCAAGAAAAGCCTTCAGGGCGGGAAATGTTTGCAGGATGGTATGTTTTTCCATAAAGCGCCGGTCTGTCGAAAAAAACTTTGGTGGGGCTGTCAGAGGGGATGCAGCCGCTTTCAGGCCGTCAAAAAAGCTGGCCAGACGGTGAAGTTTTCCGCCGAGAGGCGCGCTTTGCCTGCTCGACTGCGGTTCGCCGGGCGGCAAAGAGCGTAAGGAAAGCCTTGCTGTGCAGGGCAGCCGAAACCGACGTACACGCCGCCGGTTTCAGCATGAAAATCGGAGAGCCGCGGCTCTCCGATACCACCCGGATTTTCGACAGGCTGAGAGGTACCGCAGGCCCTCTGACCGGCATCGCATCCACCGGCTTGGCGGGGCGTTTTCGGCCAGGATGAAAACTGTGCCGGCCGTTTCCAGCGAAAGAAATCGCTGCCCGGCGAGCCGCCGGACAGTTCGCCCAAAGCGCTTCTGGTATGTTTTTCCATGGGCTGCATTGTGTTTCCCCTGGGAGGATGCTATAATAAAACTTGTAAAATGGCAAGGAGGTTGGAACAGGCATGAAGCGCAGAATCGGTATTCTGACCAGCGGAGGCGACTGCCCCGGTTTGAACGCGGCCATTCGCGGCGTTGCGCGCGCCGCTTATGAAATGTTTGACGCAGAAATCATCGGAATTCGCAACGGCTACGGCGGCCTCATCGAGGGCGAGTATCAGGAGATGACCAAAAAACAGTTTTCCGGGATTCTCACCCTGGGCGGCACCATCCTGGGCACCAGCCGCACGCCCTTCCGCAATATGCGCGTTATTGAGGAAAACGGCGTGGACAAGGTAGCCGCCATGAAAAAAACCTATAAAGACCTGAAGTTGGACTGTCTGGTCACGCTGGGCGGAAACGGCACCCACAAAACCGCCAACCTGCTCAGCGAAGAAGGGCTGAACGTAATCGGTCTGCCCAAAACCATTGACAACGATATCTACGGCACGGATTTCACCTTTGGCTTTCATACCGCTGTGGACATTGCTACCGAGGTCATCGACCGGATTCACACCACCGCCACCAGCCACGGCCGCTGCATGGTCATTGAACTCATGGGCAATAAAGCAGGTTGGCTTACGCTGTACGCCGGTTTGGCCGGCGGCGCGGATGTCATTCTGTTGCCGGAAATCCCCTACGATATCAAAAAGGTGGCCAAAACGGTGGAGGACCGCGCCAACAGTAAAAAAGCCTTCAGCATCATTGCCGTGGCAGAAGGCGCTATGAGCGTGGCCGAAGCCAAAATGAAGAAAAAAGAGCGGGAGGCGTATCGCGCCACCCTGCCCTATGACTGCATCAGCAAGCGGCTGGCAGCAGAACTGAGCGACCTGGTGGGCGTAGAGGCCCGTCATGTTGTGCCCGGCCACATTCAGCGCGGCGGCAGCCCCAGCGCCTATGACCGGGTGCTGGCTACTCAGTTTGGCGTGCATGCAGCCGAGCTGATTCGCGACGAAGTTTACGGCGTAACCGTAGCGCTGGACGGCAACGAGATTATTCACAACAGGCTCAAGGACATTGCCGGCGTGCCTAAGCCCGTGCCCAAGGACGACCATGTGCTGGCAACCGCCCGCAATATGGGCATCTGCATGGGCGACTGACCGCCACCCCGTACTTTTCTTTCATCTGCGTTATCTGTCCCCGGCTCAGGCTGTCAAAAAGCCCGCCGGCAGCAAAGTGCGTAAAAACAGGCTTAGCCTTGCTGAAAACCCGATAGGAGCGCGCACCCGCGAGCATCGCTACGCTGATTCGCGGAAAAAGCGTTATGGCGCAAGGCTGCCGAAACCGATGTACACGCCGCCGTTTTCGCAGCAAGCATCGGAGAACTGTGATTTTTCGGCAGGCCAAAAGCTGGCCAGCAGCAATTCTCAACCGAGTAAAAACTTGATAAGCAAAGTCCCGGCGCGCCTTCTACGCGCCGGGACTGTTGATTGTCGCCCCCTTTCGGGGGAGTCGTCAGAGGGGCAGCAGCCCTTCTGACTGTATTTCGTACTCGAGCGGTTTTGCCGGCCGGGCGGGGAGTTTTCGACCTGGACGAAAACAGTACCGGCCGTTTTGGTCCAAAAAGATTGCCGCATGGCGAGCTTTTTGGACAAGCTGAAAGCCCTGGCGCTCTTTCTACGCGCCGGGGCTCAGGTTGCTGAAAAAGTGGAGGTGCAGGAGGTAGTGCCTCCTGCCGGGGTTTTAGGGCGGAGCCGCTAAGCCTTATGTCACAGCACTTTCCCTGCGAACCAGCGAAGCGCTGCTTCCAGGCGATGGCGGCCAATCAGGTTTTTTTCGACAGTCTGAGCCCCGGCGCTCTTTCTACGCGCCGGGGCTATTGCTTTAGCGTTTCAGATATCCGCTTTTTTCCCACAGGGCAATCCAATCCTGCAAGCGGCTGAACAAATCGGCGTTGCACTTGGTTTTCTGCATCATGTCAATTAGCTGCACCATGGCCTCGCCGTTAGTGGTGGAACCCAGCACCTTGCGAATGGCGCGCAGGCCCTCCTTCTGTTGCTCGGACAGCAGGTTGTCGTCCTTTTTGGTGCCGCTCTTTTGCAAATCGATCATGGGGAAGATGGGGTCGCTGTTTTGATGGGTACACAGTACCAGCTCCATATTGGCCGTACCCTTAAACTCCTCAAAAATGATGTCGTCCACACGAGATTCGGTATGAGTGGCAATGGTGGCAATCACCGTCAGGCTTCCGCCCTCCCGGGTATTTCGGGCTGCGCCGAAGAAGCGTTTGGGCCGCACCAGCGCCGCAGGCGTAACCGTGTTGGTCATGGGACGGCCGCCCTGGGCCAGGGCCGCCTGATAGGCCCGGGTCAGCTTGGTCAGGCTATCCAGCAAAATGACCACATTGCGGCCGGATTCCACCAGCCGCTGAGCGCGTTCCAACATGGTTTCGCTCACGCGGGTCTGCGTGTCCGGCGCATCGGCAAAGGTGGAGGCAAACACTTCTGCATCCACCGTTTCCCGGATCTCGGTCACTTCCTCCGGAGCCACGTCAATCAGCAGCATCATCACCTCGGCGTCGGGGTCGTTGCGCTTGATGGCCCGGCTCATTTCCCGCAAGATCAGCAGCCGGCCGCTTTCCGGCGGGCAAACGATCATGGCCCGCTGACCAAAGCCAATCGGCGCAATCAAATCCACCAAACGGATGGCCATGCTGTTTTCTTCATCTGGGTTTTCCAGCACGATACGGCGCTTGGGATAGATGGGCACCAGCTGCTCGAACAGCGGACGCTCGCCCTTTTCATCGGGCGTTTCCCCATTCAGCTTTTCCACATACAGCAGGGCCGCAAACTTGTCGCCCTCCCGCTGGGAACGGGCTATGCCCGCCACCAAATCGCCCGTGCGCAGGCCGTAGCGCCGCACCTGAGCCATTGATACATAGATGTCCTTTTTGCCGGGCAGCAGCGTATTGCTGCGTAAAAAACCATAGCCGTCGGGCAGGATTTCCAGGACGCCGCTCACCGGCTCTCCTTCGCCTGCCTGAAGCATTTCCGGCAGCTGGCCCGCCTCCATCTGCTGGCTAAACTGCGTGTCCCGGGCCATGCGGTACAGGCCGTCGTTATAGTTGTTTTCCGTAGGCTGCGGATAAGCGGGGCGCGGCTGATAACCGCCCCGGTAGCCGCCCTGATAATTGTTGTTTTGCCCATAATTGCGGGACGGATAGCCATAGCCGCCCTCCCGGTTGCCGTAGTCCCGGCTTTGATAGGATGGCCGTTGCGGCGCGGCACGGTAGCCCAGGCGATAGCCATCCAGCGTGGGGGCGTTTTCCATCCGGCGGGCCGGAGCGCGCATGGGCTCGGCCAGCGGCTGACGGCGTTCCGACGTTTCCGCAGGAGCCGCCCGCTCCGCGGGCGGAGCGGTTACGCGCGTCTGCGGACCAAAACGATTGGCGGTATTTGCAGGCCGGTTCGGCTGCCAGGCAGGTTTCACGCTTTCGCGCTGCGCGGTGGCTCGAGCCTGCCAGGCTTGACGATAAACCGGCTGATATCCGTTTTCCTGATTATTCCAGGGGCGGAAACCCGTGCCCGCAGCCGCCGTTACGTCGGCGGAAAGCGAATCGGTCGTCTCCTCCTCTTTTTTGGCTTCGCTCTGAACCGGCGCGCTTTTCGCCGGCGGCTCCGCCGCCTCCGGGCTTGTTTTTTCTTCCTCTTTATTCTCCACGATGGTTTCCGTCCTCGTATCAGCGGGCTGCGCTTCTTGCGTTTCTCCCAGCGCCGCCGCCAAACGGCTCACGATTCCGGCTTTATCGATTCCGGCACTCAGCTTCACACCGTTTTCCTTGGCCAGTTTGCGAAGCTGTACAACGGTCATTGTTTCCAACTCTGCGCTCTGCACGTCAATCCCTCCTTAACCCTTTATCCTGCTCTTTTCTTCTTTCACAGCAATCACAACATCGCGTTCCACTGCCTGCTCCACCCAGTGAGAAAAATCCGCGTAGGGCTTCTCTTTCAGGGGACGCAACCCGGCCTGCTCCATGGCGCTTTCCACATCCTGGCGGCGCAGGGTGTTCAAATTGAAGGAAAACGCCGCTGCTCCGCCGTCCTTGAGCACTGCAGCACAGCCTGGCAGCACACGCTCCAGCAGCTTTTTCAGCGACGATACGCCTCCGCTTTCCCTTGGAGCATGCTGCACGCCGTAGGGCAAATCGCTCACAATGAGATGCACGCTGGCGGGCCTTAGCATTTCACGGGCGCGCGCAGCGTCGCCCTGCAGCATTTTCAAATGCTGCGCGCCGCCTTCCCGCAGGCTTTGAGCGGTCGCCGCCGCTTCATATTCCACCAGCTTGGCGCTTCCGCCGCCTGGCAGCGTACAGGATTTCAGCGTGCGCTTATGCTTTACCCGATGCCATTTCAGCGCGCGCTCCAGGTACTGATCCGCTTCCTGCAGGGACTTGGCGTCGGTTTCCACCCCAACGGCGTCCATCCCTTCACATAGAGCGCAAAAAAGCGTGGTTCCCTTCCCGCACATAGGATCCAGCACGGTTAAGCGCTGCCCGCTTCGAGCAAAGGCGGAAACCGCTCTGGCGCAGTGCAGCATCAGATAGGTGAAATCAGCGTTGGTTTTTCCTTTATATTTCAGCACCTGCGGCAAATCCTCCGGCAGGGGAGAGAGCAGGCTGCGCTCCAGGGGAATCAGTCCTTTCCCCTCCAGCCTGGCTGCCAAGCAAATGCCCGAGTGCCCGGACAGCTGGCTCCAGGCATCCGCCGGTATTTCCCCGGCTTCAAACACCAAAAACGGCTCGCCCGCCAGGGCGCGCACTTCCGGGTTTGCGTTTTCTATGCCCCATGCATCCAGTATACATTGCAATTCAATGAGGGCAAGCTTTTGCAAGGATTGACGATACCGCACGTTGGCGTGCGGTTTCAAAAGCAGCGCGTATAACACAAAGAACCCCTTTTCACAGTTCTATGAGTAGTCAAAAGCCATGTCAAAAGAATCCGATTTGTCATCAGATGAAGATAGTATACCATATTTACTTTTAATTTGCAAACATCTTCTTTTTGAAAAAAGCAAAACAAAAACGCGCTTTCTGCCTCAAAGCGCGTCAGGCTGTTCAAAAAGGGAAGGTGCGGGAGGCAAAAGCTGGGGAGGGTGCCTGTCGCAGGGCAGCCCGGTTTCACGGCCCACCTGCGGGGCGCGAAGTGCCATAGGCGGTTGTGTTCGCTGTGCGACGCTTTCCTCCGATGACTGCCAGCGTTTTTGGGGGCGAAGTTTCTGAGTCTCCTTCTGCCGCAACGCTTTTCCCGCGAATCAGCGCAGCGCTGTTCGCTGGCACGTATATCCCTAACAAGAGTTTTGGACAGGCTGAAAACGCTTTTCGTTTCAAAGCGCTTCAGGCGGTTTCGAAAAGCTTGGGGCGGCATCGGAGATTTTGGTTCTGAAAGCCGGCGGCGTGTCCGACAGCTTCGGCAGCCTTGCGTTCCCTGCACCCGGCACGCCGTAAGCAAAGCCAAAAAGCCCGCCTGACGGCAATCTTTTCTGCCAAGAAGCGCTCTTTGCCTGCTCGCCTGCGACTGGCCGGGCGGCAAAGAGCGTAAGGAAAGCCTTGCTGCGCAAGGCAGCCGAAACCGACGTACAGGCAATGAAAATCGGAGGGCTGCGGCCCTCCGATGCCTCCCAGGGGTTTTTCGACAGTCTGAAAAGCACTATGCGCTTTCCAGGTTGCTGAAAAAGTGGAGGTGCAGGAGGCACTGTCTCCTGCCGGGGTTTTAGGGGTTCCGCCCCTAAGCCTTATGCCGCAGCACTTTCCCCGCGAACCAACGCAGCCGTGTGCACAGACGTGCTCTCTCGTAGAGCGGTTTTCGACAGTCTGAAAAGCGCTATGCGCTTTCACCGGTTATTTGGCGGTTTTTCCGCCGTCCACCACCACCATTTCGCCGGTGACAAAGGCGCTGGCCTGGCTGGCCAGGTAGACGGCTGTGCCCATATAATCCTCCGGCGTGGCGATACGCCCAAGCGGGTGGTTGCGAATCGCCGCCTCTCTTTTTTCAGGATGAACCTGGTACATGTCGCCTAAAAAACGGGTTTCGGTTACCGTGGGAGCGATTGCATTAACACGAATCTGGTACGGAGCCAACTCCAGCGCCAGGGTTTTGGCCAGCATGACCACGCCGGCCTTGCTGGCGCTGTAGGCGCCAAAGTTTACGTTGGCGCGGTACGCCCCGGTGGACACCACATAAATCATGCTGCCGCCGCGCTGCTGTTCCATCATGGCTTCCGAAACGGCGCGGCCCAGCAGATAGGCGCCGTTCAGGTTCACGTCGATAATTTTTTTCCATTCCTCAAAGCTCATGTCGTGCACCGTTTTCCGGTTGGTGACCGCCGCCGCGTTCAAAAACACGTCCACGCCCCCGTTTCGGCGCATGGTCTCCATCAGCGCGTCCACCTCCCGGGGGGAGGAAATGTCCGCCACGCAAGCGTCCGCCTGGATGTCCAGCCGCTTCAGGTCCTCCATGGCCTTTTGCGCGTAAGCGGCGTCGCAATCGCATACCGTTACCCTTGCGCCGGCCAGACCGAAGGCTTTGGCGCAGGCAAAGCCAATACCGCCGCCTCCGCCGGTTACCAGCGCGTTTTTTCCATCCAGCCTGAACAGATTCATCATGGTTCGCTCAGCTCCTTCATTCGTTTCTCCAAATCCTTCCACAAGCACCTGACCCGGTCCGGGTCCAGCAGCGTATATACTATGTGCGGCCGTTCGTCCGTTTCGCGGCCAAAGTCGCGCAGCTCCGTTTCCATCTGTTTCAATTCCTCAACCGCACGCTTTGCGCCCTCCAGGGTTTGCGCATAGAAGGCTGAATCCCGAGGCTCCTGGGTGTACAGCGCATACCGGGTTTGCATCAGCGCCTCCGTGAGCAGCTTATAGAGGCGAACGTACATCCGGTTCACTTCCGCGCGCCGAAGCAGCAATTGCCGCTTTTCCGCCAGCAGGCTCCGGCAAGGCTGTTTTGCCAGCGAAACCAGCTCGTCCGCCCCTTGAAGCGCTTGCTGCTTTTCCGCCAGAGCAAACTGGACGGAAGCCTGAACGGGAGACAAAACCTCTTTTTTGTCATGCTGCCAGTCCTTGAGCGAATTTTTCTCCTCGCCCAGCCAGAAGGCATGCTCCAGTGAAATGGGAATCACGCTGGAATCGGAAAACACGCAGCCGTTTACAAACGGGGTTTTGGCGGTAACGGGCCAGGTTTTGGACGAAAAGGTTTCATACCACCGGGCCGCCTCACGCCGCTGGGCCTGGCTTGTTTCGGGAACCAGCCAACCGTTTTCTTCAAGGAAGGTTTGGTAAACGTCCGTTGCGTCCGCATCCACGTTCCGGGTGAGCGCGGCCGCGGCGTAAACGTTGATGCAGTTATGAGTCTTGAAAGGAATGGCGCCGTCCAGGCTTTCCCAGTCCAGGCGGAAAACAGCGCCGCTGGCGCCCTTTTCCCGGGCGCTTTTCAGTCGCCAGCGGTAGTCCTCCAGCAGGTCGGCCAGGCCTATGCCCCAGCCAAAATACTGACCCATGGTGTCAAACTCAATCCACTGTTCGTGAGGGCCCACATGGCCGATGCGGGCATTTTCGGGGAAGGTGGGAAAGTAATCGTGGGGGGTGTTTTTCAAAGAAATGATCACGTCCTCCGGCAGCGCTTCCATCACGGAGGCAATCTCGCCGTGAGACTTGGAATCAAACACAAAGTCGCGCACAATCAGCTTTTTCCCGGCGTTGTGGATGGGCTCGTACATGGTGCGCAGCAGCGTGTCAAACCATTCCTGCTTGCTCATTTTCCGGCATCTGGGGCAGGTACACCGGTTGGAATTGATCGATACCTTGCTTTCGCCGGTAGCGGGCGCTGTGATGATGCCGCTGATTTCGGGAAATTCCTCAAAAAACTCGGCGTATTTTTCCCGGGTGAATTCCCACCAGAACGGGTCGGAAGCGCAGATGTGTCCCTCCTTTACAAGGTGAGGATAAAACTCCAGAATGATTTCCGGGAAGTACAGTTCCTTGTTCTCTATGAAAACCTGAATTCCGCGCCGCCGGGCCTGCTCCAGCACCCGTTTGAGAAACGCGCGGCGCTGATAGGGACCCGACCGCCTGGTGGGCGTGTACTTGTACAGCTTGCGGAAAATTTCGCTGTACCGTTCAAAAATGCTCTCGTAGGGCCGGTTCTCGTTGCCAAAGTACAGGCCCGGATAAATGATCAAATCGATAAAATCGTTGCGGTGCAGCACCAGGGTGTTCATATCATGCCGCTGCAAAAAGTCCATCACCCTGATAATGGAATCATAGTCCCACGCATACAGGCTGTGCAGTTCCAGACCCCGTACCGCAAAAGAAGCTTCGCTCATGGTATCATCCTTTCAGGCCAGTAGTGGAAATGCCCTCCACAAAGTACTTCTGCATCAGGAAAAACAGGAGAACCGGCGGCAGCATGGACAAAACGCTCATGGCCATGGTCTGGTTCCAGGAAATGGTGTCCGTTACGTCCAGCGACATGCGCAGCGCCAGAGACAAAGGATATTTACGCACGCTGCTAATGAAAATCAGGGGATTGAGGAAGTCGTTCCATCTCCACACAAACTGGAAGATGGCCACGGAAATCAGCGCCGGCTTGCTCAATGGAACCAAAATGCGCACCAAAATGCCAAACGAGTTGCAGCCGTCGATGCGGGCCGCTTCGTCCAGTTCCCGCGGAATTCCGCGCAGGTACTGAACCAGCTGAAAAATAAAGAAGGAATAGGTGGCGCACGCAGCCGGAATAATGAACGGCAGATAGGTATCCAGCCAGCCCAGCGCATTAAACAGCGAATACCGGGGGATGACGATCACCTCCGCCGGCAGCATCAGAGAAGCGATAACCAGCGCAAACATGACCTTCTTGCCCCAGAAACGGAAGCGGGCAAACGCATAGGCCACCAGCATGCTGGAGGCAATGGTCAGCAGCACGGTGGGAATCACCATCAGAAACGTATTGCTGAAATACCGGCCGAAGGTAAACTGTCCGCTGCTTTTCCAGCCGTCGGTATAGCCGTTGAGCAGCACGATTTTGGGAATCAGGGAGGTGCTGGAGAAAATTTCGTTGTTGGTTTTGAAGGAGGCCGAAATCATCCACAGCAGCGGATAAACCATCACAATGCCCAGCAGCACAAGTCCCAAATAGGTCAGGGCCAGGCCGAGCTTCTTTTTTCTCTGTTCGGGGCGCATCAAAACTCGCCTCCATCCTCATAGAACGTGAAATAGGGAGAAAACTTAAACGTAAGGGCCGTAATGAGCATGATAATCAAAAACAACACCCAGCTTTGGGCCGACGCATAGCCCATTTTCTGGTGGGTAAAGGCGTTTTCATACAGCATCATGCCGTACAGATAGGTAGACTTCAGCGGCCCGCCCTTGGTAATCAGGTACGGCGCGTTAAACTCCTTAAAGGCGTTTATCATCTGCATGATGAAGTTGAACAGAATGGTGGGCGAAAGCATGGGCAGCGTGATTTTCACAAAGCATTTCAGCCGCCCTGCGCCGTCCACCCGTGCCGCCTCGTACAGCTCACCGGGAATGTTCTTCAGCCCGGCCAAAAACAGCACCATGGACGAGCCAAACTGCCACACCACCAGCAGCCCCATGGTGCCCAGGGCCAAATCCGGGGAACCGAGCCAATCCACCGGCGGAATCCCCAGCATGCCGATGAGCGCGTTGACGGTGCCGGTGCGGCTGAACAGAAACTTCCACAGGATGGAGATGGCTACGTTGCCGCCCAAAATGGAAGGCAGATAGTAGGCCGTGCGGAAAGCGTTGATTCCTTTGAGCTTCATGTTCAGCAGCATGGCAATGAACAGGGCGAAAATCAGCTTGCCCGGCACGGCTATGGCCACGTATTTGAAGGTGGCCGCCAGGCTGGGCCAAAACAGCCGGTCGGCGGTGAACATGCGCACATAGTTGCTCAGTCCCACAAACTTCATGGGCTTGAGAATGGCGTAATTGGTTAGTGAATAAACAAAGGAGGCAATAAACGGGTATAGCTGAAACACCAGAAAACCGATAATCCACGGCAGCGCATACAGATACGCAACAGGTTGATACCCTCGTTCAAGAGCCCTTTTTCGAAGCATCGGGCAGCCCTCGCTTTCATTGAAAATCCGGCTTTTGATTGCTGCCGGTTCCGTTGGGGTGGAAGAAGGATTCAAAGAGAAGGACCTGCCGCCCTTTTCTTTTCAGCGGCAGGTCCCATCAATTTGGGAACGATTAGAGAGAATCAATGATGAACTGCAGCTCGCGGGTAAAGTCTTCGGCGGCCTGCTCGGGCGTCAGCGTGCCGTAGCCAACCTGCTGCACATAGTCCTTAATCAGGCTGATCACCTCGGTGTTCAGGCTGGGGGCGTTTTCGGCAATACCGGCGCCGGTCATGGCCTGAGCCACCATGCTGGACACCTGGGGAATGATAACGTCGGCTTCTACCAGCTGGGCCTTGGCCTTTTCATTCACGGGAATTCCGCGGGTATCCTTCAGAATGGCGATGGCTTCCGGATCGTTAAGCATGAAATTGATGAAATCGGCGGCAATTTCCGCATGAGGAGAATTGGCGGACACAGTCAGGAACATGGAGGGGGTAACCAGAATACCGGGGTCCACCGCATCGGCGGCCACAGGGTAGCGCATGCTGGAAACCTCAAACTCGCTGGCAGCCATGATTCCCGGATACAGCGAAGAACTGGTGGGGAAAATGCCGAAGTTGCCGTTGAGCCAATTGGGGTTCTGGTCGGCGTACACCGTTTCGTACAGCACGCCTTCTTCAAAGGAGGGCACGGTGCCGGTAGCCACCAGCTCGGCGCAGTAGTCAAACACCTCTACCAGGTCCTGCAGCTCATAGCCCAGGGTTAAATCATCCTTGATGATGGTATTGCCGGTCTTTTGCTTCAGCATGGTTTTCACCAGGTACATCCAGTGCTCGGCATTGTTGTACAGCAAGTGTTTGGAAGCGTCCTTCTCCTGCACCTGCTTGCCGTAGGCAATCACATCGTCCCAGGTCCAGCTGTCGGAAGGATCAACGCCCATTTCCTTGAGGAATTCCACATTATACATGTAGCCCATGCCGTTTACGCCCACGGGCAGGCCGATCAGGTATTCGTCGTTGCCGCCGTAAATGCGGGCGAAATCCATGTCAAAGCCGCTCATGTCGATGATATCGGTCAGGTCGTAAGCGTTCACAAAGGGGCGGCCCATTTCCAGCAGGTTGCTCACCCATTTGTAGTCCACGGTGATAATGTCCGGCTCCGTGCCGCCGGTCAGCTGGGTAACCAGCTTCTGATAGAAAGAATCGAACGCGCCGTATTCGCCAACGATTCTTACGCCGGGGTTGCGGGATTCATAGAGCTCGATGGCGGCCAGCGTGGCTTGATGGCGAGTGTCGGAGCCCCACCAGGAGAAACGCAGCGTTACGTCCTCGGCGGCGGCGGAGCCGATCAGGCCCATTGTCAGCACGGCTGCCAGCAGCAGGCTGATCCATTTGCAGAAAGTTCTTTTCATGTGTGTGCCTCCCTATCCTGTTGTTAGGCCGTTGACCTCAAGCCGTGGGAAACGTTTACCCGGAGCGAGCGCAGCGTTTGTTTTCCGCTCTTTGCGCTTGTCGGCGGGCTTTGCGGGCAAGGGACATGCCCTTCGCTCAGCCGCCCCAGGCGGTTCTTCCACAAGCCAGGCCGCTTGCCTTTTGCTGGTTTCATTATAGCCCAAGTCTTTTTCCAAAAAAATGGGCATATTTTTGTACAATGCGCTAAAACGCAGAATCAAAATGTGCAATTCTGTAGAAAAAGAGCCAAAATGAATATTTCACGCAAAACCTTTGAAAACAAACTTCCCGGCGCGGCTCCGCTTGTGTAAATCCAGCCGTCCATGATACAATATCACACAGCGGGGAGGAGAGGAACAAATGTATTCATTATTGCTTCTGGACGATGAGGACGAAATCCGCAACGGTCTTAAAAACTACTTTCCCTGGCAAACCATCGGCTTTCAGGTAGCGGCGGACTTTGGCTGCGCGGCAGACGCCATCGGCTACCTGCGCGACCATTCCGTGGACGCGATTCTAACCGACATCCGCATGCCGGATATGGACGGCATCGCTTTTATCCGCCGCATCCGGGAAATGCAAAACCACGTTCCCATCGTGGTGCTCAGCGGATATCGCGACTTTGACTACGCCCAGCAGGTAATGGCCCTGGGCGTAAAGCACTATATGGTGAAGCCCACCCATCACAGCAAGCTGACGGAAACCTTTTTGAACATTCGTCAGGAGCTGGACGCCAAAAACGTCCTTGAGCAAAGCGCCCCGGCCGCGGAAGCGGACGGGCCTAACGACCTGATTCATGAAATCAAGCGCTTTATCCGCTCCCATCTGGAAACCGCCAGCCTGGACGGCGTGGCCTTCCACTTCCGAATGAACGCCAACTATCTCAGCAGCTACTTTCATCAAAAAACCAGGGAAAAGTTTTCCGATTATCTTCTGCGGATTCGCATGAAGGAAGCGGCGCGGCTTTTGCAGGAAACGGACCAGCCGGTCAGCGACATCAGCCGGCAGGTGGGCTATATGGCCTCCAACAGCTTTACCCGAAGCTTTCGCGCCTTTTTTTCGGTAACGCCCAAGGATTACCGAAAGCTGAATGTGCGAGCCGGCCAAAAGGATGAACGCCTGTGACCAAACGATTTTTTCTCAAGGCTTTTTTGCAGCTGCTGATTCCCATTCTCCTCCCCATTATCATTCTGGGCCTTTTTGCAGGCGAGCTGCTCAACCGTTATATTTCCACCGGCATTAACGAATTGCATGAATCCAAGCTGCGCAGCTACAGCCTGGGCGTTTACTCCGTGATGCGCGAATTGGACCAGCTTACCCTGCAGCTTTCCACCAATCCTGCCGTTACCACCCGGCTCAAAAGCGTCATGGCGCACGCCGACCGGGGCATCCGTTCCGATGAATACCGGGAGTTCAGCGCTATTATCGACATGCTGTTCACCTCCGCCGTTTCCAATGAGTACATCGACTCCATGTACCTGTATTACGACGTAGGGGGCGCGTTTTTTCTTTCCAGCAGCAACCGTATTTCCAGCCTGGATCATTTTGCAGATACGGCCTGGTACGCGGCTTACCAGGCCATGCCGGCCGGCCAGGCGGAGTGGGTGCAGCTGCGCAGCGCGCCTGCGGCCTATGCCGGCGCGTCCAAGCTGCTCACGGTTTACCGCCGGCTTCACACCAACGGCACCAGTCAGGGCGTGTTGGTAATGAACATCAACCTGCAGCGTCTCACCCGTCTTTTGGACACGCTGGCCGAAGACATGCCGCTGCTGCTTTTGGACAGGGACGGTACTCCGTTGGCGCGCAACCGTCTGTTTGCAGCAGCCTTCGGCGAAGCCGAGTCGGCGCTCGCGGCTCAGGCAGGCGCGTCCCTTGAGCCGGGAGCGGTGGGCCGCATCCATCTGTCGGGCACTGAATACGCGCTGCAGCTGTACGCATCCGACGTGTTCCGCTGGAAGGTGCTGTGCGCCATTCCCATTGCGGAGCTGTACCGCACCTCCATTGCGCTTTCCCGCTTCATGACCGTTACCCTGATGGCCGTTACCGTCATCAGCGCCTGCATCGCCTATTCCCTGGCCAAGCGCAACGCCAAAGACCTGCAAAACGTGATTGACGCCATCGACCATGCCAAGCGCGGCCTGCCCGTTGCCGAAGCCGCGCCCAAAGGCGACCTGTACAGCTATATTCTGCAAAACATAATCGAAACGTTTCTGCAAAAGGATTATCTGGCCCTTCAGCTGTCCGAGCGCACCTATTACAACAAGGTGCTGGAGCTGGTAGCGCTTCAGTCCCAGCTGAATCCGCATTTTCTGTTTAACACCATGGAAACCATCAACTGGAAAACGGTGGCCCTGACGGGCGGCCCCAACGAAGCCAGCGCCATGATTGAAAACCTGAGCGATATCCTGCACTACGCCCTGGACACCAAAGACGACTCCGTGCCCCTTTCCGAGGAAATTCAAATTACCAACAGCTACCTGGCCATTCAAAGGATTCGCTATTCCGACCGGTTTGATTTTTGCCTGGACTGCCCGCCGGCGCTGATGGAAGTTCCCGTCATGAAGCTCCTTTTGCAGCCGCTTTTGGAAAACTGCATCTATCACGGCATTAAGCAAAAGAAGGAAAAGTCGCATATCACCGTTCAAATCAGCGATTTGGGAACCCTGATTGAGCTTTGCGTAAAGGACGACGGCGCGGGCATGGACGCGGAGCGGCTGGCCTATGTGCAGCGGCGGCTGCGCAACGCCGCCCAGGAAAGCAGCGACCACATCGGTCTGTATAATACCAACAAACGCATCAAGCTCCTGTACGGCGAAGATTACGGCCTGCAAATCGCCAGTCGGAAGAATCAGGGAACCGTGGTAAGCGTTCGCCTGCCCAAAGCCATGAGCCGGCCGCACGACGCGCCGCGCTGAGGCGTCCGCTCCGCCAAAGAAAAAAAGCCGCCGTCGCTTTTTTCTCCTTTTTGCTTGTATTTCCAAAATCCTTGTGGTATACTGTGAAAGGCTTGCTTGAGCATGCTGTTTTGACTGTGTATAACGACCCGACATCGCAGAAAGAAGGGTTTTTCGTAAAAAGAGTGGACGTTGCTTTTTCCCTTGTTGCGCGGGGCGCTTTGGCGGCGCTCTTTCCTTCGATAAGCGGAGGCGTGTTTTGAACCGGCGCGCAGCAGGGGCAAGGCGGCGGCATGCCACTCTTTTTGATTGGTTTTTTGCCTCAGGCAAAGAAATGGAGAGAAACAATGGCGAAGTCTAAAAGCGCTCGCAGCGCAAAAGCAACTCCGGTGCAGGCCGTAGAGCAGCGCGCCGCCGCCGTGGCCGGCGAGATGGGGCTGGAGCTGGTGGAGGTAACCCTGCAAAAGGAAAGCCGTGGCAAATGCCTGTGCGTGTTTGTCGATAAGGAAGGCGGCCTTTCGCTGGACGACTGCGAAAAGTACCACAAAAAGCTTCAGCCCATGCTGGAGGATATTGACTACGATATCATGGAGGTATCCAGTCCCGGCGTAGACCGGCCCATCAAAACCATGCGCGATTTTGAAAAAAACCGCGGCAACGTGGTAGAGGTCAAGCTGTTTGCCGCCAAAGACGGCGTAAAGCTGTTCCGGGGCACGCTGAGCGCCATGGACGAGGAAACCGTAACCATCGCCGACGCGGCAAACGCGCCCCTTACCTTCGCCCGCAAGGACGTGGCGCTGGTGAAGCCCGTGATCGAGCTGGATGAAGACGATTTCAGCGATGTGATTTTCGACGAAGAAGAATAGAGAAGGCAGGGAGAGATCATCATGAGAGCTACCAAAAAGACCCAGCAGCCTGGCGGACAGGCGGAGATCATCGCGGCCGTAAAGGCGCTGGCCCATGAAAAGGATATTAACGAGGAGCTGCTGTACAGCGCCATCGAGGAGGCCCTGAAGGCTGCCTATAAAAAGAACGTTTCCCGGGATGAAAACCCTCCCGCCAACCTGAGCGTTACGCTGGACCGCGCCACCGGCGCGGTTCATGTACTGGCCCGTAAGGCCATCACCGATGAAATTGAGGACCCCGCCAACCAGATCACCCTGGAAGACGCCCTCAAGATTCGCTCCGACTACCGCATGGGCGATATTGCCGAAATTGACGTAACCCCCAGCGGTTTTTTGCGCACCGCCGCTCAAACGGCCAAGCAGGTGATTATGCAGCGCATCCGCGAGGCGGAGCAGGGGAAGATTTACGATGAGTATTCCGAAAAGGAAAACGAAATTCTGACCGCCATCGTGCAGCGGGTGGAGCCCCGCGGCGTGTATGTGGAACTGGGTCGCACCGAAGGCATTTTGGAACCCAGCGAATATATGCCCGGCGAGGAATATCATATTGACGACCACATCAAGGTGTACGTGCTGGAGGTGAACCGCACCGGCCGTGAAATGCTGCGCGGCCCGCAGGTGCGTGTCAGTCGCATCCACCCAGGCCTGGTGAAGCGTCTGTTTGAAATGGAAGTGCCCGAAATCGCCGCCGGCGTGGTGCAAATCAAGTCCATCGCGCGTGAAGCCGGCAGCCGCACCAAAATGGCCGTGCACTCCACCGAGCTCACCATCGACCCTGTGGGCGCCTGCGTAGGCCCCCGCGGCAACCGGGTGGAAAAGGTGGTTGCCGAACTGAAGAACGAAAAGATCGATATCATCAAATGGTCGGCCGATCCGGCGGAGTTTATCGCCAACGCCCTGAACCCGGCTCATGTGCTCAGCGTGTTTGTGGCGGAAAACGAAAAAGCCTGCCGCGTCGTGGTGCCCGATAACCAGCTGAGCCTGGCCATCGGCAAAGAGGGCCAGAACGCCCGCCTGGCCGCCAAGCTTACCGGCTGGCGTATCGACATTAAGAGCCAGAGCCAGGCCGCTCAGATGTTTGACATGCCGGAGGAGGACACCGTTTCGGAGGAGCCCATGGGCTTCCAGGAATACTTCAGCGAGCCCGCCTCCCTGGAGGATATGCAGCAGTCCGGCCTGCCGGAGCTGCGCGATTTGCCGCTGGAAGCCAGCGACGACGAGGACGATACCCTGTAAGCCCGTCCCTACATTTTGGAAGGAGAGAAACAGCATGCCGCCGAAGCCGCGCAAAATTCCCATGCGTATGTGCGTGGGTTGCCGTGAAATGAAGCCCAAAAAGGAGTTGCTGCGCGCGGTGCGCTCCCCCGAGGGCACGGTGTCGCTGGACGCCACCGGCAAAAAACCGGGACGCGGCGCATACTGTTGCTATAACGCAGACTGCCTGCGCCGCGCGCTCAAGCAGGGGCAGCTGGACCGCCAGCTGGAGGTAAAGCTGAGCCCCGAAATTAACGCACAGCTGATGGAAACCATGCAGCGGCTGCTCAAGGAGGCCCAGCCATGAGCCCGCAAACCGAGGAACGTGTTACCGGTTTTCTGGGGCTCTGCTATAAAGCGGGCCGCGTCATCAGCGGACAGGAGGCCTGCGTTGAGCTGATTCGCTCCGATGCAGCTGCGCTGGTTCTGATGGACGTTTCTGCGTCTGAAAACACGCAAAAACGCCTGACGGACGCCGCTCACAGCCACAATACGCCGCTGTACGCGCTCTCTGCCGGAACGCTTGGGCATGCCATCGGCAAAAAAGGCCGTATGGTCGTCGCCTTTCGGGCGGACGGCATGGCGCAGAAGCTGCTGTCTCTTTTGGAAAACGAACCCCGGCTGTAAAAAGCCACAAACCCATTGATAGAACACACTAGCAAATTCATGCGGGGGTGCAAGCGCTACAATGACCAAAGTGAAACTCAAGGATGCCACCAGGGAACTGCTGAAGGGCGCGGAAAATATGCTGGGCAGGGTATCTTCCATGCGCAAAAACGCGGACGAACTCACACAGGCGGCCAAAAAGCTGGAGGCCCAGTTTCTGCGTGAGGAGGAACAGCGCCGCGCTGAAGAAAAGCAGGCCGAGCAGCAGCGTTTGCTGAGTCAGCATACCAAGGCCTATACCATGCCCGATACCGACGATGCGCCCTCCGCGCCCAAGGCCGAAAGCCAGCCGGAAACCAAGCCGGTGGAAAAGCAGCCTGAGAAAGCGCCTGTACAGGCCGCGCCGGAAACGCCCAAAGCAGCCGAAAAGCCTGCCTCCAAGGCGGAGCATGCGGTTAAGCCCGCTCCTGAGGCGAAGCCCGCCGCAGCGCAGCCCGAAGCCAAGCCTGCGCCCGCAGCGTCCAAGCCTGCGGAGCAACCGGCGAAGTCTGCATCCAAGACGGAAACTGACGCCAAGCCTGCATCCAGGGCGGAAGCTGACGC